>NZ_JAYERP010000001.1:1610937-1933125 GCF_034718895.1 Paenibacillus phoenicis
ATACCCGAGAACAACGTTGCCCAGCGAGTCTCCGACGAGCAGCAAATCCGCACCCGCTTCCTCGGCCAGTTGGGCCGACGGATAGTCGTAGGCGGTAATCATCGCGAGCGGAATGCCGTCTTGCTTCATTTTTTTCATTTTCACAATGTTTAAAGCTTGTTTCCCTGCCATTTGATCCATCTCCTTCGGTTTGACTTTGTGCGAGTCCTCCAAAAACGCGCACAACAAAAAAACCTTTTAGTTTGGCACTAAAAAGGTCCGAAGTCCAAAGAAGAGTGAGTTATATCCTCGTTCTTCTGTCTCGGTCCTCTTTCGGCTCAGAGCAGAATCCAACGCAACTTGATTTGTGGTCGTTCAAAAAGTCGGCCGACGGTTTGAACTTTCACCACATTCATACCTCCGACAAGCAACCGGAGTGCAGTTCAGAACGATGCCGATACCGCCTCCTGTGCTCAGTATAACAAATTACGTTATTTTTTTCATCCGCCAAGTTGTACTTCTCCAGAGAATATCGTGAAATGTTTGCCATTCTGATCCAAAAGGAATAATGCGCCGCTCGAATCCAATCCGGTTGCTGTGCCTTGGAGCACCCCGTTTGGCGTATGCACGGTGATCTCTCGGCCCAACGTGACCGACAGCGCCTCCCACAAGTGGCCGATCGGTGCAAAACCTTCCTGGATATAAAGCTCGTAAAGCTGCTCCAGCTCCTTGATCACCGCGCCGATCAAGCTTGTCCGATCAATCCGCCGCCCGCTTTCAATACATAATGAGGTCGCGATGGTCTCCAGCTCCGGCGGAATGTCAGCAGCCGTCAGATTGACATCAATGCCAATCCCGGCGACGGCGTACCGGATCAGCTCGTCCTCCGCCGCAGACTCCACGATAATGCCGCACAGCTTACGGCCGCGGGCTAAAATATCATTTGGCCATTTGATACCGGCATCTACGCCGGTGACTTTCCGTATGGCGCGGCAAACCGCCACTGCGGTCAGCAAGGTCAACTGCGGCGCAATCGACAGCGGTTGGCGGTCGGGACGCAGTAATAGGCTCATCCACACGCCTTTGCCCGGCGGTGAATACCAGCGGCGACCTTGGCGCCCGCGCCCCGCCGTCTGCTCTTCGGCGAGCACAAGGGTGCCGTGAGGCGCGCCTTCCTCCGCCAGCTTGCGGACTTCTTCCTGCGTGGAGGACGTGCTGTCCAGCAGCTTCAGCCGTTGTCCAAACGTCTTCGTCCCCTGCAAGGCATGCAGCAAACCGGCATGACTCAGCTTGTCGGGCTGCCGAGTCAACCGGTATCCCCTGCGCGGGGCGGACTCAAATTCGTAGCCTTCTTCGCGCAGCTTGGCGATTTGCTTCCATACCGCCGTCCGGCTGATCGACAGCCGGCGGCTGAGCTCCTCGCCAGATATATATTGCCCCGGATGCTCCAGCAGCATGTCAAGCAATCGGTTTGCTTCCATCATTCTTCACCACCGTTTCCACATGTTTCAGGAGAGTTAGCCGGTCGTTGGGCAGCTCACCTGCGGCAACTGCGATCAGCAGTTGCTTCAGCAGTTCGCTAAGCCAAGGGCCGCCTTTGCGGCCGGCCGTTTGCAGCACTTCGCCGCCGCTGATGGCCAGCTCCTTCAGCGTATGTACTTGCACCTCGCGGTGCCACTGGCCCGCGCGTGCCAGGATGGCCTGGTCGGCCTGCCGCTTGGCGTCGTCGCCTATGGCCGCTTGCACCACCGCCTGCTGGCGGTGCAGCCACCGCCCGGCGGTCTCGCGGCCAAACGCGACCTGCAGGCCGATCCAGCCGCGCCGCTGCTCGCGCTCACCTGGCGCCTCGGCCAGGATGGCTTCCCACGCTTCGTCAAAGCGGACGATCCCAGCCGCCTCTTGGGCGGTCTGGTTGGGGAACGTCCAGCTTTTGAGCAGCGGGGAAGCCGCCTCGCCCGGGGCGCCAAGCGCCTGCAGCAGCAGCGACCAGCGCAGCGCCGGCGGCGCAGGCGCCAGCAGCGGCAGCGCCGCCAGCAGCGCGCGGCGCGGCGGCTCGCGGTGCAGCAGGCGCCGCGACAGCGCGGCGATGGCGCCTGGCGTGGCTGCAGCGCCTGGCGTTGCCTCAGCGGCGCCCGCCCCCGCCTCGGCGCCATGCGCCTCCGCCGCAGCGGGCTCCTGCGCTGCCTTCGCGTACCGCAGCAGCCCGCTGCGTTCCAGCAGGGCCAGCCCGCGCAGCGGATCCGGGCCCAGCACTATTTTTTCCAGCTCCATCCGCACGCGCTCCTTCGCAATGTAGCCTAGCTTGTCCCGGCCTGCAAGGAGCGCCTTCCACAAGCTTAAAACCGGGCGGAACCCAAAGGTCGAAGCGAACCGGACCGCCCGCATCATGCGCAGGGCATCTTCCGCAAACCGTTCTTCGGCATCGCCCACGCAGCGGATCAGCTCGCGCTCAATATCCATCCGGCCGCCAAACGGGTCAATCAGCTCGCCCTCCAGCCCCCGGGCGATCGCATTCATCGTAAAATCCCGCCGCCGCAAATCCTCTGTCACCGCATCGACGAACTCCACCGAAGTCGGACGGCGATAATCGGCGTAATCCGACTCCTTGCGGAAAGTCGTCACCTCAAACGCATGATCCCCCATCATCACCGTTACCGTCCCGTGCTGAATTCCCGTTGGGATCGTGCGTTCAAACAACCGAACCACCTCATCCGGCTTCGCTGAAGTAGCAATATCCATGTCGTGGACCGGGCGCCCCATGAGTTCATCACGCACACACCCCCCGACAAAAAAAGCCTGGTGCCCGCCATCTCGCAAAATACGCAGCACACGTTCCCCCTGAGCTAGCATAAGGGGGTCAACTTGACTCCAATGATGTTTTTCGATTGCGGACACCTCCCTTCCAATCAATACAAGCATAGACAAAAAATCGGCACAGCAAGCGCAGGGCTCTCCAGCCCTGCGCCGTTAACATGCTGCGAATTCGCTTAATCATCGTCCGGTCCCATCAACCGCACGCCGGATTTAACGTTGGCATTGGAACATTTAGCACACGGTAATAAATTTCTTCGTATGCTGCCATCATTTTATCGCTGCTGAACTCGGTTTTGGCCCGGGTTAAACAGGCTTCACGCATCCGCTCAGCCAGCTCCGGGTTCTTCAGTAGCGAGATGCAGTACTCTGCCATCTGCTTCGTATCGCTGATCGGCGCTAAGAAACCGGTCTCCCCGTGCTTCACCAGCTCCGGAATCCCGCCTGCAATTGAGCCGATGGTCGGCACTCCGCAAGCCATCGCCTCCAGGGCGACCAGGCCAAAGCTTTCCTTCTCCGAAGGCAGCAGCAAGACGTCCGCCATGGAAATCACATGAGCGATATCGTCCTGTTTTCCGAGGAAATGCACCCGGTCGGCCAGGCCCAGCTCCTTGATTTTGCATTGGATCTTCGGCAATTCCGGTCCTTCACCGACAAACAACAGTTTCGACGAAACTTCCCGGTTGACTTGATGGAAAATATCCACCACATCACTCACCCGCTTCACCGGCCGGAAGTTGGAGATATGCATCAGCACTTTCTCGCCGGGAGCGGCAAAATTCATCCGGCAGCTCTTGGCGTCGCGCGGGTAATACACCCGCTCGTCAACAAAGTTATACGTCAAGTCGATATCCCGCGTGATGTCGAGGACCTCGCGGGTTTCCCGCATCAAATCGCGGGACACCGAGGTTACAGCGTCACTTTCATTAATCGCCAACCGAATCAAGTCCTTGAGCGATTCGTCCTGCGCCAATACGGTGATATCGGTCCCATGCAGCGTTGTCACGACCTTAAGCGAGTCTCCCACCATCTGCTTGGCGAGAAACGCGCAAACCGCGTGTGGCACCGCATAATGAACATGCAGAATATCCAGTCCTTGCTCTTTGGCTACCGTAGCCATTTTGGTGGCTAAGGACAAATCATAAGGCGGATACCGGAACACGTAGTAATCGCTGACTTCAACTTCGTGGTAAAAAATGTTTTTATGGTAACTCCCTAAGCGAAAAGGAACGCTATGCGAAATAAAATGGACTTCGTGGCCCTTCTCCGCCAGCAGCTTCCCGAGCTCGGTGGCCACAACCCCCGAACCGCCCAAGGATGGATAACATGTGATGCCAATTTTCAAAAATGGTTCCATATGGTGGGGGCCTCCTTTGTTGTTTGTTCCCTCTTTCAGCTTATGTGCGATGGGAGCCAAATAGATTAACCTGATATGCGGTTTTCGTCATAAACCCTTCTGCGAAAGGAATCAAGGCACGCTGACCAATCAGCGAGTCGCGGGCTTTGACCCGTTCCACATATCCCTGATTCAGCGGGGTTAAGGCAATGTCTTCGCCCGGCGAACCGGCCTCGAATTGAGAACGGTAGCACCGGAGCGCCCGCTCCTTCTGCTCGTAGGTTGCGCTCACATCGACGATCAGATCAGGCGTCACCCAATCATTAATGAAATAAAAATAAAGCTCAGGCGCAGCGACCGCCGGCTTGTCCGGCATGTACCGACGCAGCTTGGCGTTGAAGACCGCAGCCTCCACCAACTTGCTGCAATCGATATGATCGGGGTGGCGATCCTCCCAATACGGGGCAAAAACCACCCGCGGTGCATACTGACGAATCACCTCGGTTACCGCAGCCAGCTGCTCCGCCGACCCGGTTAACCCACGGTCAGGAAGCCCCAAATTGATGCGAGCGGCTAATCCGAGCACATCGGCTGCCGCCTCGGCTTCCTGCTTACGCAGCACCGGATTGCCATTGGAGGACAGCTCGGCTTCGGTCAAATCGCAAATGCCCACGCGGTACCCCGCGGCAATATGCTTGGCGATCGTGCCGGCCATGCCGATTTCGGCATCGTCCGCATGTGCCCCAAAGATTAAGATATCCAGTAAGCCGTTCATTTTGTCAACC
Source organism: Paenibacillus phoenicis (assembly GCF_034718895.1). Taxonomy (NCBI): domain Bacteria; kingdom Bacillati; phylum Bacillota; class Bacilli; order Caryophanales; family Paenibacillaceae; genus Paenibacillus; species Paenibacillus phoenicis. The sequence continues at coordinate 1,615,849 of NZ_JAYERP010000001.1, forward strand.
CCGGTTTATTCTGTTCCACCAGTTCGCGCCAACCGAAGTCGCCGCGATCCAAGGCACGTACCAAAATTTCGGCGGTGGCCATATTCGTTGCTACTGGAATCCCGTGTACGTCGCACAAGCGCAGCAGTGCGGTGATGTCCGGTTCATGGGGCTGTGCCATCAACGGGTCGCGCAGGAAGATGACCAGATCCATCTCGTTCTGGGCAATTAACGCACCGATTTGCTGATCCCCGCCGAGCGGTCCCGACAGGAACCGGTGTATTTTTAGCGAAGTATTTTCCATGATTTGCCTTCCGGTCGTCCCCGTGGAATAAAGCCGCTTATCTTTGAATACATGCTCGTAGGCGATGACGAAATTAACGATATCTTCTTTCTTACGGTCATGAGCTATAAATGCGATGTTTAACATATGCCTTATCCCCTTTATTCATCCATGAAATGGTCGAACCCGTAAATCATGCCCTTGCAGTCAATCACTTTCTTAATGGCCAAATTCACGCCCGGCATGTAACCGGCACGCTCATACGAATCATGACGAATCTTCAGCGTCTGGCCAAAACCGCCAAACACAACTTCCTGCTGTGCAAATACGCCCGGTAACCGGACGCTATGTATCCGAAAACCGTTATAATAACCGCCGCGTGCGCCTTCAATCGTCTCTTCCTCATTCGGGTTGCCCTGACGAAGCTCCTTCCGGTTCTGCGCGATCAGCTCAGCCGTCTTCACCGCTGTCCCTGAAGGGGCATCCAGCTTCTGGTCGCCGTGGTATTCGATGATTTCCAGATGCGGAAAATATTTCGCCGCCTGTGCCGCAAAACGCATCATCAGAATCGCCCCGATGGAGAAGTTCGGAGCGATCAAACCACCGATCCCCTGGGCGTGGCACAGCTTGTCCAGTTCTTCGATTTGCTCCGGCGTAAACCCGGTCGTCCCTACAACCGGCGAAACGCCGTACCGAATCGCGAGTTCGGTGTTCGTATAAGCATACTGCGGTGTCGTAAAGTCTACAAGCACTCGCGGGCTCGTCTCCCGCAGCGCCTCTTCTAAATTCGTGGTTATCGGCACGCCGCAAGCCGGAAGGCCAACCAGCGTTCCGGCATCGATGCCTTCATTTGATAAATTCACAGCGGCAACCAGCTGAAGCTCCGGGTCCTGGAGCACCATTTTTACGACTTCTCTGCCCATTCTGCCTGCGGCGCCCGCCACGGCGACTTTAATCGGTTCCGACATCTCGATCTCCTCACATTCTCTACTAGGATGATTGCTTCATTTGCTGCTTCAATCGCTGCTCCAGCTCTTTCAGCTGACCTGCTGCACCGGCGTCCAAAGGAAGGGCCGATGCATTGCGAACCGCCTGCAGCGCAAGGTCGTAGCATTCCAGCTCGCCGTAGGCGATCGCCAGCCAAACCTGCGCATCCAACGACAACGGATCAAGCTCGACCGCACGCTTTAACATGCGGGCTGCCGGCTCGGCTGCCGCTTTCCGCTTGGCGCCGGTCGCCTCCAGCTGCCGTCTGGCCATTTGCGTCAGTTCCATGGACTGCAAACGATCGCAATGCAGCTTATATTCGTCCTGCTCAGGCTCCAAGGCCGCAGCCAGACGCGCGTGTTGCAGCGCCTTATCCAGCTGCCCGCTCCGGGCGCAGGTAATCGAGTAGCGATAATGGATGTCCGCGTGATCCGGCTGGACGTCCAGCGCTCGCTCGAACCAGTGCATCGCCTGCGCAAAGTCGTTTTCATAGATGCTGCGGTAAGCTCGTTGTAAATAATCCTCCGCCTTCATATGCTATCCCCCTTTACTGTAGGGATGATCATGCTAACAGCATATGAAGGATGACCCTATTCGGTGTCCTTTTTCGTCCATCGATCCGCATCCCGGGTCGCAAACTTATGCATCACCTTATCATGGGCCTCGGTGAGATTAATCCCAAGCGAATTGGCAAAGCATATGGTAATAAACAGGATATCGCCCAATTCCAGCTCGATCGAATTTTCCGGTTCATCCTTCTTCTTTGGCTTCTCACCAAAGGTATGGTTCACCTCGCGGGCCAGCTCGCCTACTTCCTCCGCCATTCGAGCGAGCATCGTCAGCGGGCTGAAATAGCCTTCTTTAAACTGCGAAATATAACGGTCTACTTCGCGCTGCATTTCCGCGAGAGATTTCTCATTGTTCCTATCCAAGTGCCAATCCCTCCGCTTTATGTCCCGTTTTCCCCTATGTTATCGTAAGTAGGTGACGAAAACAAATCCTTTTTTAATCGGCGCGGAAAAAGGTATACTAGGATAGGAAGATCTATCCAATTGGCGGTAGTAAGCTACATAACATAAATTACGCTGGGGACAGGTGAGGTTTTTTCATGGCTTTGAGCAAATTAACCGGATTTCTAAAAACGCTGCTGCCCATCATGCTGGGTACGGCGATTTATGCGTTTGGCCTTCTTTATTTTATCCTGCCCAACCAACTGATGGAAGGCGGGGTTACAGGCGTGACGCTGCTGCTGAACTATGCGTTTGGCATTTCACCTTCGCTGTCCAACCTCATGCTAAATATCCCTTTGTTTCTGATCGGCTGGAAGATCCTCGGCGGACGGTCCATTCTTTGGACCGGAGTCGGCATCGGCTCATTAACGCTCTTCCTGTGGCTGTTTGAACGGATGATTGATGAGGGCTGGATTTTGCCGTTCGAAACGCAGACGGACTATATCCTCGTCTCGTTGTATGCAGGGGTGACGCTGGGGGCAGGACTTGGCATCGTCTTCCGTTTCGGCGGCACAACCGGAGGATCGGATATCGTGGCGCGGATTCTTGGCCGCAAGTACGGGTTTAGTATGGGGCAGGTCATCCTGACGCTGGACATCATCATTATCGGGTTATCGCTCTTCTATATTAGGAAGGAAAATATTTTGTACACGCTTGTGGCCGTATTTATCGCCTCGAAAGTGATCGATTTTATTCAAGAGGGTGCGTACTCCGCCAAGGCGTTTACGATCATCAGCGACCATGCCCCCGCGATTGCCGATATCATTACGAAGGAGATGGATCGTGGCGTCACACTGATTCCGGCCATTGGGGCTTACTCCAAGCAAGCGAAGCATATGGCCTACTGCGTCGTGTCGAGGCAGGAAAGTCGGCGGTTGCAATCGATCGCCAAATCCGTGGATCCGCGGGCATTTATTATCATCAATGACGTCCACGATGTACACGGGGAAGGGTTCAAGGAAGATTAAAGGCACATAAACATAAACCTGCAAAAAAGCTTAAGAGGGTTAAGGTCATCCCTGCCTCTTAAGCTTTTTGTGTGATTCACGGCTTAAAGCCGGTACCGATTCATCTCTTCCGCCCGGCGCTGCGCTCGTACGGCAGTTACGGCTTGGTCAGCGCGATACTTCCGGATTCCCGTATAGGTCAAGGCAAGCACGATCCAAAGCCCGATCAGAGCGCTCCAATACCACGGGCTGTCTACGCCGGTGACCGGCAGGAATACGGGCTCGTCTCCCCGGCGGCCAAACAGTGCTTTTAATGCGCCTTCTCCTTGCTCGATGGCCCCTTTCAGAGCCGTTTCATCCCAGGTTGGTGCACTGCTTAGCCCTCCCGTATACGACAGCCACGACTCAAAGCGGTTGATCTCTGAGGCCGGGCGACGAATCACTGCGGCCGGGCGGACGACATCGTAATGATCCTGCAACGCTTGGAACGCCTTACGAAGCTCCGCAGGTTTTCCGCCTGCACGCGCCTGTTTCATCTGCTGCAAATTATCGGACATGACTTTATAATATTGCTGCCATAAGGCCTTATCTGGATGCAGCAGGCTATTGACCGCCAGCCGCAGTCGGGCCGAGGATTGCGCCCACGCTTCAGGCTGAATATCCACCTTAACTAACGTCTCTTTGGTGTCCATAATCGTTTCCGCCAAGGCATGGATGCCCTCCACCGAGGTTAACCCCTTAAAGGATACCCCCTCCAGCGCGTTAATTAACGCCTCCATGTCAGCCAATGCTTCTTGGGTACTTCCCTGCTGCATATGCTCATATAGCCGTTCCGATGCCAACTCAAGCTGCTTTAGCCGCTCGCTGCGTTCCTGTTCGGACATCGCTGGCGCCACCGCCTTCAACGTTGCTGGCGTGCTCTCAGTCCCGTCCTTCTCCGGCTGAGCGAATACCACCGAATTCCATAGCAGCATGGCGGCAAGCAAAGCAAGTACGGCTACCGCTCCTTTCAACCAAGTTCTTCTCACGGACATCCCCTCCCTACCATCATGGTATGGCAGGCTGTCCTACGTTAGAACCCCGCTCTCAGGCGCGTTTGGCCTGCTTCAGCGCCAGCCAGCCGGCGGCAATGCTCGCCACCGTCAAGAGGACGGTAAAGATCGCCACTTCGGACACGTCATCCCACAACGTCTCCGGTAACCAGGGATAGACCTCATAGGTATAATCCACCGTATCGTTTAGCAGGGTCCAGGCACCGGCCCCAAGCAGCATCAACGTCCCAAACTTATACAATCGGACAAACAGCATCGCCTCTACAGCCATCGCCAAATGGGAGGCGACCAGCATCCAGTCCTGCCACACCAGCTCCCCGCCCTGATACGCCCCGGCAAAAATCATCGTCACGGCCCACACCCCGTATTTCACACTCGTCACGACCGCCAGCCCCTCGATCAGGGTTCGGAGGCGGTAATATTTAGCCAATGTCGCCGGGAACAACAAAAACAGCAAGCTTAACGTAAAGAATAAGCTGGCCGTCGGGCTGTCCGGAACGAACACGATTTGCCAATTCGGATGGTTCCGCCAGGTGTCTAGCAGCTGCGCATCATACCAAATATAGCCGTAAACCGTCCCCAATAGATTACATACGAACAATGCCCAAAGAATGAAGCGGGAAGATAAAAAAGACTTGCTCCACAGATCCGATAGTTTCAAGCGCGATCTCCCTCTTTTTCCACGAAAATAGCACCACAGCTTAAAAAAACCTGATCGCAATACGATCAGGTTTTTAGATTACTACTTATTTTACTGTTCTGCTTTTTGTTTCGCAAGCCATTCAGCCAAGTGGTCGATGTCTTGATCCGTCAAGCCTGCGCTAATCGCAGTATCATACATTGCAGGCATCTTGCCATTGTATCCTTCTTTAATAATCGAAAGGATTGCTTCCTTATCATGCTTGTCACCAACGCCGCGAAGCGATGGTCCAGCCGCCCCTTTCAGGTCAGCCCCATGGCACGATACGCAGGTCGCTTTCTTGTATACTTCCATGGCTGGGTCGTCCTTATCCACGATCGCGACCTCTTCCTGACGGTTCGCATTCGACGTGGGCAAGCCCTTCTCCCGATTCTCGCGAGCTTGTTCTTCCCGCTGAATATGTTCCGGTACTTGACCTGTCGCTTGAAGTTCTTTCTGGTAATGCGTCCAAGCAAAGTTCGTCAAGTAAACGACAGCAGCGATCGAAAGAAACATCAGCGCCGATGCGATCGGACGCTTATAGAAGCGGCGCTCCTTGCCCCGATCCAAGAACGGCGCGAGCAGCAGACCGCCGAACATCACAGCCGGAATCCCCATCGTACCAAGCACGACGTAATCGCCGGAGGCATATGGATATTTCAGATATTGGTACAGGAACAGGAAGTACCAGTCCGGCATCGGGATAACCGAAGCCGTCGGATTGGCCGGGAAGCCCAGCGGAGCCGGTTCCGAAATCGTCAGCACCAGGAATCCAACGAGCACAACGACGCCAACCATCCATTCCTTCAGCAAAAAGTTAGGAATGAACGCTTCCGACTTGCCGGGATACGCCGTATAATCCGGAGGCGTAATAAAGCCCTTCCCCTTACGGACGCGGGAATCGCCGACGTATACGACCTTTTCCTTCGAATTGTCATGATGAGCCATGTCCTTTTTGCCCCCCTTCTCTTATAGAGGTCATTCGAAACTTAATTTAATTCATTAGAATCAGCTTTGCCCCACGCTTCTTATAGAGGACCGGAAATGCCTTGTCTGCGGATCATGATAAAGTGACCCACCAAGAGGATCAGCAATACTGCAGGCAGGAAGAACACGTGAATGGCAAAGAAGCGAGTTAACGTTTCTGCCCCTACAATCGATCCACCTTGCAGCAGTTCCTTAATAACCGGACCCAACACCGGTACGGAGTTGGCGATTTCCAACGTTACCTTTGTTGCGAAATAAGCTTTGTTATCCCATGGCAGCAGGTAACCCGTCAAACCGAGACCGATCATGACGAAGAAAATCAGCATGCCGACTACCCAGTTCATTTCGCGTGGTGCCTTGTAGGAACCGGTAAAGAAAACGCGAAGCGTATGTAGAAACATCATAACGATAACCAAGCTTGCTCCCCAGTGGTGCATCCCGCGGACAATCTGGCCAAAAGCGACCTGGGTCTGCAGGTATTCTACACTGGCATAAGCGTTAATAATATCGGGAACGTAATACATGGTCAGGAACATCCCCGATAAGATCTGGATCACCGTAATAAAAAACGTCAAGCCGCCGAAGCAATACACAAACGCGGAGAAGTGATGCGCTGGGTTCACGTGCTCCGGAACCTCGTGATCGGCCACATCGCGCCAAATCGGCGTGATATCAAGACGTTCGTCAATCCAGTTGTATACATTTTTAAACATCCGAATCTACGCCTCCTTATTTCACGATGGTGTTCGGGATGATATCCCCCAGATAAACCCAGTCGTCCTTAATCATAACCTTGTACTCATCCAGCGGCTTCGACGCCACCGCCAACTGCTTGCCTTCCTTGGTGTAATGCGCACCGTGGCAAGGGCAATGGTATTCATTCGGGAAATTCTTGTCGTTATTCCAACCGACCGTACATCCCAAATGTTTACAGATCGGTGAAAGCGCATAAATTTTGCCGCTTTCGTCTTTGCGAATCCAAGCCGTCAGGGAAGCTGTACTTAAGTACCAACCGTCTTGCTGCTTGAGCTCGAACGAAAATTCCTGTGGTTCGCTGGTAATCTTACTCACTTCCACAACTTTAACGAAGGTACCTTCGCCTTTCTTGTGCAAAATCGGATCAACAGCAAAACGAACCATAGGAAGCGTCACCCCACCCACCATGAATGCTGTGGCGCCCCCTAGCGTATATGTAAGAAATTGCCGACGGGACATCTCTTTGCGAATAGGCGGTTTGTGCGAGGATTCCTGCTGGTCATGCTGATTGCTCATATGTCTTCAACCCCCCTTGTCAAGCAATTGTTTCCGTGCGTTTCAATGATAATTATCACAACATCGCGTAAGACATATTAATAATATATTAGCGTTTTAAGAGCGTCAAGAATTTGACACATTTTTTTGACCCGCAAAAAGCTTGTCCCACTTGAAATTGTCGATATTTTGTCACAATCATCATCGCTATTTGCCTTGCCACATTTCTTGTACTGCCGCCTTCACTCGTGCCGCAGCTCCCTCCTTGGAATCCGCTGCAAAACGGCCTGGCGTCACGATTAAATCTGCCTCTGGAAGCTGCCCATCTCCCCACTCAAAATCTGCAGAGATGACCACGGCATACGCAAATCCACTGCCCTTGACATTTCGGCACAAATCATTTAGGGTCTGCGCCATATCCGGCGTCTGGTATTGGTATGACGGGTACGTAACGACCCTTCCCTTGAAAGGGATTTCCACCCAATCGAGGACATCTCTCAGCCTTTCCAACTTTTTGGTGACTTCATACGGGCGTTCTTGTCCGGATAATCCCGTTACCGGAATCAAGCAGGTATCCAGGTATGGGCGCAGCTCTTCCCAGGCGGAAGCTTCAATTTCACTAAATTTCATGTTGCATCCCCTTCTTCGATCAATGTCTTCCCATTATAAACAGGGATCCTTGACAAATCCATCCTTCATCTCCTCACAAAAAAACCGTCCCATCCGTTCGTATTCTTGTGAACAGATAGGGCGGTTTGCTTTTAGCGTTCTTCTAGTGTTTTCAGTTCATCCGTCAGGAGCCGGAAGGCAACCTCGTCGCCATTCGCCAAGGCGGTGTCAATCTCGTTGTAGATCTGTTCCGAGCGATGCTTCCGGAGCGCTTCGTCCCATATCATTTCCGCCGCCAATCCAAGCATTGCTTCATAAGTAACCTTCATCTGATCCATAGGATGCACCTCCAAACCATCGTTACATAGATATTCTTTTCCATACCGTCACACATCTCGTAGATTCCGTCACTTCACAACCTGCTCATACTTAAAGATATTCACCGATATCTTCGCCGATATGGGAGACGTTTGCCCCCATTCTCATGAATATGTCTGTGCCTAGCGGCATTCGCGGATCCCGGCCTAGCCCTTATGGATTTGCTGAACCGCTTGTTTCCCGAACGGGGAAGCCTGCACATATCGTTCGCGCTGCTCGTCTTCTCCGAAGCGCACCATCCCGAGATGAAGCATCATCTGCAGGATCCGCTCTTCAAAAATCGAAGCCGGAGAGTCGTAGAAGAACGGCTTGATCAGCGGCTCTACTCGTTCGAACAGCGAGGAGACCGTCACCCATTCTTTCGAACAGCAGACAATCCAGTAGACGAGAGACAGCAAATTGGGTATAGGTCCTTTATATAATCTTAACCAAAAGCGGACGAACTGGATCATCGGCTCCTTGCGTTCCTCCGTCAGGCAGACCACTCCCGTATCCGTCAATTCCAGTCGATGGTTGTTCTCTTGAATGAGACGGAAATGATAGGCATAGTCGTAGAGCAGCGCAAACCGGTTGGGATAATCCTTAAAACGGCGGCCATACCCGAAACGCCACCCTTTGCCAACCAGCCCCTCGGAGACGTGCAGCGATTCCATGATCTGCGACTGGTTTCTCCGATACATGACCCCTTCGCTATTCAGCGGGATGTCATGCCGGGAAACGTATTGCAGGAAGAGCAGCAGGTCGGCGGACAACATCTCCGGCTCCTCCCGGTACATCGGCGGTTCGGCGGCGGCCGCCTTCACCTCGGCAAGAAACCGGCGTTCCAGTGCTTCGCGGAAACGCTGCTTCAAGTCCTCCGGAACCTCAAACAGATAGCGAGTTTGCTGGGTGGTGCCATTAAACAGCCAACCCTGCTGGCGAAAGCGGGTGATCATCTCCCGCGGACTTTCCCGTTCCTTCGCATCTTCCGTAAACCGCGAGCCCTGTGCACAGGCAACCAATTCCTCCAGGCTGAACTGACGACGACCATCAAACAGCAGGGTGTTCAGGAAGCGCAAATCCTCCATACTCATGCTGCCGATATAGCGCTCGATAAAATCACGGCGCCCTACTGTCTGCAGGATGGATTGAATCAGTTCATGCTTCGAGTGCCCGTTGCATTCACAGCGGTAATGATCCGCTATTCTGCTAAGTTGTCCGATATCGGCATAAGTGAGCATATCCGCAAGATTCATAGTTTTACCGCCTCGCCGTTTTAATCCCATTATGGGAAGGTTTTCCGGCGTTTATTCCCTGAAAGCAAAATTATTCCATGAAATAGGCAAAAAAAGAAACCGGCCTAAGCCGATTTACTTTGGTTCCTGGACGCTTTCCTGCAGATGACGCGTACAATTATAAAGCCGCAGGTCCCAGGATTGCTCGTTTTTCTCCAGAATGGTGAGCGATAAGTTGCCGATGCGCTCCTGGCATCTCTCCTGATACAAGGCAATGTATAACTGAGCCAACAGGCCGCCGTGGGTAACGACCAGGATGTTATTCGACGGGTAACGCTCCGCCAAATCGGTCATAAAAGACAAGGCCCGCTGACGAATCTCCTCATCCTTCTCCTGCCCGAGTTCATGGCGATCCCAATCTTTTCCCCATAAGGCTTCCCTTTCTGTTAGCGTCAGCCCCTCAACCTTGCCAAACGACCGTTCCATCAACCGTGGATCCGGATCGTATAGCGGAATCCCGAGCGCATCGGCGATGATCGAACCGGTCTCCCGCGCCCGTGACAACGTGCTCGTCAGGACGAAATCCCAGCGGTATTCGTTTTCCTCCTTCAATCTTCTGCCCAGCAGCTCGGCTTGACGCCGTCCCTCATCGTTTAACGGAATATCGCTTTGTCCTTGAATTCTTCCGATTGCGTTCCAATCGGTAAGTCCATGGCGAATCAACCCAACGAGCATAATCATCCCCCTTTAGATGTAAAAACGCCCCGCCCGCTCCGAAAGCGGGAGAAGCGTTAGGACCCAAGTTTATCTTTTGGTTCGGCGCAGCCCTTTCCAGGAAAAGAGTGCCAGCAGCATACCGCCCATGGACAGGTACATCCAATATTGCGGATAGGCCGGACCCATTTGTACCGCAAAAGGCTCTACAATCCCACGCGAGACGCTAGTTAAGGCGATTGAGAAATCCTCATACGTATCCGACTCCGATCCCGCTACCACAACGGCGGCCGGGAGAATCCCGGTCGTCGGCTCGGCACTTTTCTGGTCCGTCGTAAAATGATCCATCAGCAGGAATCCAAAACTAAAGACGAAGATCGCAAGGAAGCTGGCGGCCCAAATCACCACCCGCCGCCGAATACGACGGGTCACGCCGCGCTTCACATCGGGAGCCAGCCAAGGCGATTCGGCATAAATCCGGTCCATCACTCGCCGGTTGACCGCTTCCGCTTGCTCTTCTGTCACTTCGATCGGTATGTACTGCAGCATGTCCAGGCATTCTTCCCATTGTTGGTATTCGCCCGCGCAAGACTCGCAGCCCAAAAGATGCTGTTCCAGCATTAGCCGCTGTGGGTGTTGTTCGGGCAAGTCCCGTAACAATCCGAACAATTCTTGGGCCTCTTTACAATTCATCTGCTTTTCATCCCTTCGTAATGCTCGTAGATGGGTTCATAAAAGTAGGGTTCAAGCTGACTCTTTACACTGCTGCGCGCCCGGAACAATAGCGACTTCACGGCGCTGACGCTTTGTCCCAGTATGTTTGCGATCTCCTGGTAATCCAATTGATCGTATTCACGCAAGATCAAAGCTGACCTTTGCTTCTCCGGCAAATTGTTGATTGCTTCTCTCACCATGCCCACTTTCTCGTTCCGCAATACCGCTTGCTCCGGGGCGACTTCGCTTGGGGCTACGGGAATAATCCCGCTTTCCTCCAAGGGGACGTTACCGTTTCGTTGCTTGCGGAGCTCGCTGAGCACCGTGTTACGGGCAATCGTATACAACCAGGTTGAGAAAGAAGCATCCAGCTCTCTAAAGGAATGCAAGCTGCGAAATGCTTTATAGAACGTTTCCGAGCATAAATCTTCAGCAAGCAGCTCTAAATGAGCGCTCTTTAACATGTGATACACGAAAGCTAGAATCTTCCGCTGATACCTTCGCATCAGCTCCGAGTACAGTTCCGTGTTACCTTCCTTAATTTCGCGAATCATTTGGGAATCCGTCATTTAGGTGCGATCCTCCTCGCGCTTCCATGGGCCATCTTCCCGTTCGATTCTTTCCTAAATTATTACCGAACAGGGGCGAAAAAGTTGCGGTGATCTATGTAACATAAACTAAAAAATATCATACCAACAAGACAGCAAATTAACAGCATTGCCAAACATTGAGGATATTATACCATAGGAGTAGGAATTAAAAAAATATGCGTTCACGCATTATTCATGACAAAAGCGAAATTAATACGAATCCCCTTTACCATATGATCCACAAATTCCCAGACCCTTGCCTGGGGCAAGGGTCTGGTCTGCGTATTGCGTATATGATGAAGCTCTCAAGTTGTGCTTGTGCCGGCATCCGTTGTCGCGTATAACTGCGCAGCGGCTTGGCGGACGTCATCCGCCAAGGTTATGGCGGAGATCACGGCAACGCCATCGGCACCGGCGCGAATCACGTCGCCGGCTGTTTCGGCCGTAATGCCGCCGATGCCAACCAGCGGCAAGGTGATCCCGCGGTCGCGAAGCTCGCGGAGAATCGCCGGCCCTTGCGGCGCTTTGGCGTCCGCCTTCGAGGCCGTGGGGTAGATCGGCCCGATGCCGAGGTAATCGGCGCCATGCCGCACGGCGGCCTCCGCCTCGGCGAACGTGTGCGCGGAGACGCCGAGAATGCGGTCGCCGATCCGGGCGCGGACCTGCGCGGCCGCCTCGTCCTCCTGGCCGACGTGAACGCCGTCGGCACCGATCGCAAGGGCCAGTTCCACGTCGTCATTGACGAGGAACGGCACGCCCCGCCGGCGGCATGCGGCCAGCAGTTGGACGGCAAGCGCCCGCAGCGGCTCCCCGGTGAGCGCTCCCGGTCCTTTCTCGCGGAACTGCACCAGCGTCACGCCGCCGTCCAACGCCGCCTCCAATACGCGGAGCGGATGATCGCGGCAGTTCGGGCTGCCAAGGACCAGATACGTGCGCAGCAGCTTGCGCATCCAATCCGCCGCAATCCGTCCGCTTCCGCCCCCGCCGCTCATCGGGACGCTCCTTGCAGCCGGCGATAGGCAAAATGGTTGGTCGGGCCGTGCCCTTGCCCCAATCCAAGCTCATGCTCAATCGCCGCTTGAATGAAGGCTCGCGCGGTTCGCACCGCCTCGAAGGCCGGTGTTCCTTTAGCAAGCTCTGCCGTCAAAGCGGCCGAGAACGTGCAGCCTGTGCCGTGCGTTTGTGACGTAGGGATCCGCCGCTCCACCAGTTCGCTGAAGGTCGCGCCGTCATAATACAAATCCACGACCTGCTCGCCGGCAGCGGCATCATGCCCTCCTTTGATGACGACCTGCTGCGCCCCGTAAGCACAGATCCGTTTTGCTGCCTCGCGGCGGTCCTCCATGCTGCGGATGGACAGGCCGGACAGCACCTCCGCTTCGGGAAGGTTCGGCGTTACGATGTACGCCAGCGGCAGCAGCTGCGAGCGCAACGCCTGCACCGCTTCCGTCTGGAGCAAGGAAGCTCCGCCTTTGGCGATCATCACCGGGTCGACAACGACCCGGTTCCAGCCGAACGCGCGGATTTGCGCGGCCACCGCCCCAATGATTTCGGCGCTGAACAGCATTCCGGTCTTTAGCGCATCTACGCCGAGGTCGGAGCCAACCGCATCGATTTGCTCTGCCGCAGCTTCCGGAGGCAGCGGATAGACGTTGGACACGCCCAGCGTGTTCTGAACCGTCACGGCGGTGATCGCCGACATCCCGAATACACCCAGCTCCTGGAACGTTTTCAGGTCGGCCTGGATGCCAGCCCCGCCGCCGCTGTCCGACCCGGCAATCGTTAAGGCTCTAGCGATCTGGCTCATCCGACCCACCATCCGCCGGCTCCGGTCGCCTGAAATTCACGTACTGCCGCGTGCCCTTTGAGCGAGTGCGGGTGCAGCTTCGCCAGTTCGTCGAGGAACGCGATCTGGAAGCTGCCCGGGCCGGCCGAAGCCGTCCGCTCGGCGGCGCGGGACGCGGCAGCGCCATAGAACGCCAGCCCGGCGGTGCCGGCCAGCAGCAGATCGCGCTCCACCGCGGCGAAAGCCCCCAACACCGACGTCAGCAGGCAGCCCGTGCCGGTCACCTGGGTGAGCAGCGCGTCGCCGCCGCTCACGATCCGGCACTGCAGCCCGTCGGTGATGACATCTTCACGGCCGGTGATCGCCACGACCGTGTTCAGCGCCCGCGCGGCCCGCACCGCGAGCTCGGCCGCCTCGGCGCTCGCGGTGTCGCCGGCGTCGACGCCCTTGATCTCGCGGGATTCCCCGACGAGATGGGCGATCTCCGCCGCGTTGCCGCGCACGAGCGACACCTTCACCTCGCGCAGGATGCTCAGCGCCGACTCGGTCCGGAAGGCGGTAGCTCCCGCGCCCACCGGGTCAAGCAGCACCGGCACGCCGTGGGCGTTCGCCGACTGGCCGGCAAGGATCATCGCCTCCACCTGCGGCGTCGACAACGTGCCGATGTTAAGGACAAGCGCGCCGGCGATCTTGGCCATATCGGCCACCTCCTCCGGCGCATACGCCATGACCGGCGACGCGCCAAGCGCGTACAAGCCGTTCGCCGTAAAATTCGTGACAACCACGTTCGTGATGTTATGAACGAGCGGTTTCGTATTTTGCACCTTTTGCAGCACTTCGGATAGCTCTTTTTCCAGCAAACTCATATAAGTTCAACCTCTCTTTCGATCATTTGGCTTTGGGCATGGATGGATAGCGAATCGGCGCGGAGTTACAGCTGAAGCACCGGCACCGCAACCGGCCAATCTTCCAACCGATACGCCATATCCCAGAAGAGATATTCGAGCTGGCAGCTCTGCAAAAAATGCTCGGTCATGCGTTGACGCTCCGCCGCATTGGCGGTTTCCGCCCATTGGTCCAACGCCCGCATGAACTTCTCTGTGACGCCTCCTGCCCGTTGACCGTAGAAAGTGATCCACTCATAGTACGGATGCTCCGGCGTCGGCTGCACTTCCTCCAACAGCTTCTTGCCAATCTCCAGATAAGTCCACGGACAAGGCAGGAGCACGGCGTATATTTCTCCCAAACTTCCTTCGTGGGCCACCGTCAGCATATGACGGATATAATGATGAGCCGAAGGGGCTAGCGGAAAGCCTTGCAAATCTTCAAATTTCACCCCGGCCACCCGGCAAAAATTGTGATGCGGATGAATCTCACTGTTTAAAATGAAATCGATCTGTTGATTGAACAACGCAATCTCCTCGCGGGTCTGGCACTTGGAAATCGCGATCCCGTAAATTCGCATGTAAGCATTCAGATACTCAAAATCTTGCTTGACGTAATGAATGAGCTGTTCTTTCTGTAACCGGCCTTCCGCAATACCTCTGACAAAGGGATGATCAAATATCGCTTGATAAATTCCGTCCGCCTTCCTACGCAACTCTTGAGAAAATCCCAACTTCTCCACCTCCACAAATTTTGGCAAGGAAATCCTCTGAGAGGACAACGGCAAACCGAGCTGCCAGAGCACGCAAAAAAGCCGCTCCGTAGAGGGAGCGGCTGGATGAACCCTAGGCATACCGATATACTCATGGCAGCCTAAGCGCATGTCACTTGGGGCCGGCTCCACTTTCCTACGCTAGTATGAACTAGATCAGGTTCAAAGGGTCCAAGATGATCTCTTGTCTCAGCCGATGACGGCGCCCCTAGTGGATTTCCTATGCAATTCAATTATTACTCTACCGGTCCCTGCCTGGATTGTCAATCCCGTCCAGATGGTGGAATAGGTGGATCGTTTGCGTCTCTTCGTCTACACCAACCCCGCGCGGTTGCATAGCATAAATAACAGGGCACTCCTAGGAATCGATTTAGGATCGATTTCGGGATCGGTTCGACCTGTTCCGCATGACAAGCAACTGGACTCCATCAAGTTAAGGAAGGTAAAGCCATGAACTCAGCCGGAAAGAACAAGTCCTCGTCTTCCAGCAAGAAGAACGGCAAAAAAGGCGGCTTCCGGCCTAAAACCCCGGAATACACCGTAGCTGCGCTGCTGCTCTCCGGCAAACTACGCGTGGATTCCGTCCAGTTATACCGAAACGCGACCATGTTCGTCTCCTTGGTTGGCGAGTACAAAACGATCAGCAGCGACGCGAACGCCGATAAACTGCTGAATTTCCTCAATGAAAACGGGGATCTCACCATCAACGACATCATTAATGCCATGAAGAAAAAAGCGGACAGTTCCTCCTAATGCTGGCGTTCGTTGTCGTAAGCCGGAGTTGCTCCAAATGCCTGTTCATTTCAGCGGACGCCAAATGGAGATTGTACGCTTTGAACTTAATTACGATTACGGGGGTTTGCCACATGGGTCAATTTGACGGCGAAGGTTTTTCCGAATGGATTGTGATCATTATTCTGGTGGTTTTATTTTTCTATGGTTCTAACGATATTGAAACGCTAACAGGCGCCCCCACTTCCGACAACTGAGGAGGCGCCCGTTTCGCCCATCTTTATTTCAACTGAAGACGAATCGTCTTGATTTCATAAGGCGTCACTGTCAGCTCAATCGTATCTGCGGAGGACAGCTCTCCGGCCGGACGTTCCATCAGGTCGGTTTCCTGCCAGGACGCCACGGGCACTCCGACGTGTAACCGGACGCGGCCCCGGCCGCCCTTATATTCATGGAAACGGACGATCACGCTATCGTCGTCTTCCGCTTTTTTCACCGCATCGATGACGACATCCGCACTGCCGCTCGTTTGGAGCAAGGAGAACGACGTAGTATGAGCCGTACCTGGTGTAGCGTATACCGGTTGATTCAGGAGCGCTGCCGCCTGCACGGTACCGCCTTCGGACCAATCCCCCTCATGCGGATACAGCGCATACGTAAATTCATGCTCGCCGCGATCCGCCTGCGGGTCTGGGTACGTTGCCGATTTCAGCAGCGACAGGCGTATCACATGATCCTTAATGTCATGCCCGTACTTGCAATCATTCAGCAGACTAACCCCATAGCCGCGCTCCGACAAATCCACCCATTGATGCCCGACCGTTTCGAAGCGGGCGAAATCCCACGACGTGTTCCAATGCGTTGGGCGCTTCACGTTGCCATACTGAATGTCGTAAGTCGCTTCCGTCGCCCGAATGTCCACTGGAAAAGCAACCTTCAGCAGCTGCTGACGTTCCTGCCAATCCACCCAAGTCCGGAAATCGATCCGCCGGTTATCGGCATACAGAATCATCTGCTGGCGAATCGTCGAGCTCATGTACGTCCAGGTAAATGTGACGACAGCCCGCAGCGTACCGGTAACGACCTTGCATTCTTGGAGTTGCTCAACCTCGCGCTGCTTCTCCTGATAGAACACATCGATGTCCCAAGCCTCAAACATTTTGGGCTTATCCTCAAACACCTGCAGCACGTTGCCCCGTTCGCCGGAAGCCAGCACTTCACGGCCAGCGACGCGGTCGAAGATGGAGATCAGCTGCCCGCGGTCGTTCCACTCAATGTTATAAATCGGAGTTTCGATCCCGTTTGGCCGCGCTTTAAACGGTTCGCTTGTCACCGCGTTATTTGCTTGCCCGTCCTTCTTACGTTGGATCGTTACAAAGCCAAGCGGCGGCACGTTCTCCACGCGTACCCACACGGTCGTCCCGTCGAATTCGGATTGCAGCTTTTGCCCATCCGCTTGAATCCACTGTGTTCCCGTGTCTGTGTCTTGACCTTCCAAGGCAACCAGTCCGGTAAACGGCCAAGAGGACGGATTCCACACGGTATACGTATCCCCCGCATCGCTCGTCAAGGCTTGAATGGCCTGCTCCCGGCACGACTCCAGCAGCGATTCAGCTTGGGCATACTCCTCCTTGGAGTCGCGGTATACCTCTGGAATGGACGAGCCCGGGATGATGTCGTGGAACTGGTTGCGCAGGATCGTTTTCCAGCTTTCGTCCAGCTTGGCCTTCGGATAGGCCTCCCAGTTTCCGCAGCCCGCAAGCAACGCCTGCAAGCTAAGCAGCCATTCGGCGTCCCGGGACAGCAGCTCCAGCTTCCGGTTCATTTTTTTATTGTACGCCTGGCTGGTATAGGTTCCCCGGTGGTACTCCAGGTACAACTCGCCGTCCCACGTATGGACGTAACGATCCGCTGCTTCCACTGTCTCATGCAGCTTCGCAAAAAAATCGTCCGCCCTTCCGGTCGTCACACGCGGCAGACCCGGCATCTCGTCGAGGCGCCGACGCAGCTCCAAGTGCTCGCGGTTTACGCCGCCGCCGCCATCGCCGTATCCGTAAGAGAGCAAGAGCTTCTTGTTCACTTCTTTATCGCGGTAGGCCTCCCAGATGCCTTGCACGCTGGACGCCTCGATCTGCCCGTTGTAGGTGTACCACCAGAAATTTCCGTCCTGCGGCGTGGTGATGAAGTGGGTCAGCACCTCACTGCCGTCGATGCCGCGCCACCAAAACGTATCATGCGGCATGCGGTTGTACTGGTTCCAGCTGATTTTTGTTGTCATGAACGTGTGAATACCCGACTTGCGTAAAATCTGCGGCAAGGCCCAGCTGTAGCCAAAGACGTCCGGCAGCCACAGATAGGTGCATTCCTGGCCAAATTCCTCGCGCAAAAACCGCGTCCCATACAGCAGCTGCCGCACCAGCG
The DNA here is from genome assembly GCF_034718895.1 of Paenibacillus phoenicis. Taxonomy (NCBI): domain Bacteria; kingdom Bacillati; phylum Bacillota; class Bacilli; order Caryophanales; family Paenibacillaceae; genus Paenibacillus; species Paenibacillus phoenicis. Next base: position 1,633,839 of record NZ_JAYERP010000001.1, read on the forward strand.
ATTCCCCGCTCGTCAAATTGCAGTCCGCCTCCAGCCACATGCCGCCGGCCGCTTCCCAGCGTCCTTCTTTGACCCGTTCCTTGATCTGTTCATAGAGCTCCGGGTAATCCTGCTTCAGATATTCGTATAGCTGCGGCTGCGTTTGCAGGAACACGTATTCCGGGAACATCTCCATCAGTCGCAGTACGGTGCTGAAGCTGCGGGCTGCTTTTTCCCGTGTATGCTTCAGCCGCCACAACCAGGCGACATCGATATGCGTATGCCCGATGCATTGCACCGTCACCGGCGACGTTTTCTTCATTCCCGCCACCGCCTGGGTTAATTGCTCCTCCGCTTCCGTCAGCGACGCATAAAACGCCTCCGATCCCGGATAGGACCAATCGATTCGCAGGAAAGCGCGATCCAGCGCCGTCAACAAATCCGTCCGCTCCGGCGCGTTCGCCGGCAATACCTCCACCGTCTGCATGACCGCACGGGCCGTATAGTACAAACGGTCCACCGTTCCGTCCAGCCACGCGATCTCCGCCCGCTTGATCCGGTGCTCCTGTACCTGCGGTTTCCCGCCGCCCTCCAGACCGGACCATAAGCGGAACTGCAGCTTCACCTTCGTACCGGAAGCCTCGTCCGGGAAAAATACCTCCTGGTGATTCATATCCACGCCTTGGAACGGTTCGCCGTTGACATACAGAAGTGATTCAAACCCGGAGTTGTTTCCGCCTCCCGTTTTGCCGAAGTCAAACACGCCAACGATCTTGCGCCCTTTCCATTCGGCCGGAAGCTCGACGTCCGTCTCCAGCCATAAATAAAGATCGCGGCCTTCCCAGCGTTCTCCTGTCTGCATTGTGGACCACGGCCCCTCCTTGGGCGGTCTGGCGCCGATGCGCCCTTCCTCATCCACTTGAGCGCGAAACGCCTCGATCGGCCGGGCATCGCGGTATCGATACCCCTCCAGCTCGCGAATCCGTGCGTTTAATTTCTCCTCCGTCCAGAACATCGTATCGGGTACCTCCCCTGAATATGAGTTAGCCTTCCCCCTCATTTTCCGGTTCTCCCCCGGCGAAGTAAATTACTTATCCTCATCAATTTTTGTCCTATTATGATATGATGGAGTCAAATCGAACAAAGGAGCAGCAGCTCATGGATTTGAAAAAATGGCGTAACGAACTGGTGCCTGCACTGAACAAAATCTGTGGTGAAATCGCGGTTGGCGATGCGGTGGTGGACTGGGTCGATATCGTGATAGAACAAACCGGGGGTTCAGGCAAATGCCCTCCCCACGCCCACACTTGGTATGAATTCAACTATGTCTTGTCCGGCCGTATGCAAACACGATTTATCGACCAGGACGTGATGGTGTATGCGGACGAATTTTTTTTGATCCCTCCGGGGATGACCCATGCGCACGACTACTCTCGGGAAGATCCCCATGAGGGCATTTGTTTGCGGTGGCGGTTTCGGCCAATTCCAGGCGCGGCAGAGGAAGAGACTGCGACAGAAGCAGCGGACGATTTAGCGGAAAATAGCGCAGCAAAGCCGGCGAACGACAGCTTTCTCCTGCGGCTGAATCGGTTGAAGGATTGGCCTCCGGGGGCCTACCGGGACGATTACGGCATTCGGTCGCTGCTCATTCAGCTGTTTACCGAGGCTGAACATGGGCGGTCGCCTTTTTATCTCAGGCTGCTGCTCGTACAACTGCTGGAGGTCTTGTCCGGCGTGACCGCCGCACATGAGACCGGCGCATCAGCTTCGGAGCCTGCGCAAGCCCGGGACGCCTTGCTTCGTAAGGTGGAGGTGTACCTGGAGGATTTTCGCGGGGAGCGTCTGAATGTGGAAGCACTAGCCGCATCGCTGCATATGAGCTACGGCCATCTGTCCCGCGTATATAAGCAAAAAACCGGCCGAACCCTGATCGAGGAGATGAACCGGATCCGGCTGGCCAAAGCCTGCGAACTGTTGCAGCAGCCTTCCCTGCTGATCAAAGAAGTCGCCGAACAAGCCGGTTTCCCTGACATTTATTATTTCAGCAAGGCGTTTAAGAAGAAATACGGCGTCAGCCCGCTCACCTATCGCAAGCAGCATTTCAACCGGTCGGGCTAACTCCAGCGTGTTAAGCGTGTTAAAAAATGCGCCAAGAAAGCTACGGATAACATGACCATGATGAAGTAACTGATGCTGAAAACGTGTGCGTGTGCTATCGTCCGCCGTGTTGGTCCGAAAGATGTATAGTGTGAGTTCCATAGACCGCGGTATGAAGTTTGTTGTCTGGCGTTAGTTTTGTGAGGCGGTGAGAAATAGTTGATGATAATCTGGACCTGAGGCGCGTGCGAGGTACCAGTGCTGTTGTTGAGTAACTTGTCTTAGGTCGCGGTAGAAGTAACCGGGGATGGTGGGGAAGTAACTTCTCTTGGATGCGGATAGTGTGACTTATGGGTGTCGATTATAGTTAAGGGGTACGGATATGGGGGCAGCAGGAGAAACTAATCAAACCGTTACCGTAGTTCGCTTGCCGTGTACCGTAGTTAGCATGCATGGGGATCGGTTGCAATGTATTCGATTTTTCGCATACATTTTGCCGCGATCGCCCAAAAATCCGAAATGTATTCGAAATTTCATACAGAATCGCGCCTTCCACCCTCCTGATGCCCCAATAAACACGAAATTTCATATATATTTCGGCTGAAACCAGCAGAACGAGCGAATTGTATTCGATTTTTCGAGTAGATTGCTCACCAGCTGACGCAAAAAAAGACCGCTTCCGAAGAAGCGGTCCTTGCTCACTTGGGAGCAAGAAGTTATTGGATAGGAGTGGAGAGAAACCATACTGTACTTTTATTATATGTATACGTTTTCATTCTGTCAACATCTTTTTTTAGCGCTTACATTACGATCACGACGGGCTGCTAACGGAACGTATGGACCTTATTTGTCCATTTCCCGGCGATTTCCCGTTGTAACGGACCCCAGAGACCTTATTCGCCAGTCACGCCTGCGAATTCGCAGCGATTAAGCCAAATAAGGTCTCCTCGTTCCGTTAGAATTGGAAAAGGCCTACATCCACGCAAATAACGTCCCTAGGTTCCGTTAAATCCCCGTCAGCGGCCAAAGCAACAAAAGGCCCGGCTGAATTTAAAATTCAACACCGAGCCAAGCCTTTCCCCTAACAAAAGCCAACTACACGTACACAACATACCCCAGCGATTGGAGGTGAGCTTTCGCCCGCTCCATCTCCCCTTCCTGGCGGAAAGAGAGGCGCAGTACGCCCGGAACGTCCTCGCGGCTTTCGATAATCTGCATGTTGCTCAAGTTAATATGGCGCAGACCAAGTTCGGTTGCGATTTGCCCGATAATCCCCGGTGTGTCGGGTACGTCGATATAAATATCGAACAACGAGGTGATCGCCCCTTTGCGCCGCTCCGGCAGCTCGCTGCGGAACTGGTTGGCCTTTTGGAATTCGGCCTCGATCCCTTCCCCGTTCTGTGCCTCCAATAAAGTGATAAAGCCTTCGATCTCGCGGTTCCAGTCCTTCAACAAATGAAGCAGCACGTCCCGGTTACTAAGCAGGATATCCCGCCAAATCACCGGGTCGCTTGAAGCGATCCGCGTGATGTCGCGGAAACCACCTGCCGCCAGCATCCGGTATAACCCGTTGCCATCGTTGTAATTACGCACCTGATTCACCAAGGCAACCGCGATAATATGCGGAAGATGGCTGATCGCCCCAACGATTTCATCATGCAGAACTGGGTCCACACGCACAATTTGCGCTTTGGTGTACGCCAGCAGCTGCTCCAGGCGTTGATAGGCCTCCTCCGGCACATCAGGAGACGGCGTCAGCACATAGTAGGCGTTCTCGAACAAGAGCGTCGAAGCCGCCTCCACGCCGGAACGCTCCGAGCCGGCCATCGGATGGCCGCCGATGAAATGCACGCCCGGACGGGCGATTTTGGCCGCACAAGCGGCGACCGACGCCTTGGTGCTGCCAACGTCGGTTACAATGCAGCCCGGCTTCAGCGGCAGCTCGGTCAGCTTCCGCAGGTAATCTTCCAACAACCCGACCGGCACGCACAAAAAAATAAAGTCGGCATCCGCCGCCGCCTCTTCCATGGACAGAGTCGCGGCGTCAACGACACCGCGCTCCTCAATGCGTTTCAAGGATTCCGGGCGATGGGCGTGGCCAACGACCGTAATTCCCGGCTTGCCTTTGAAGCACAACGCCAGCGATCCGCCGATCAAACCCACGCCAAAAATGGCAATTTTCGTTGTCATCGTATCTCACTCATTTTCTGCGAATAAATTGGGGATTAGACCCGAGTTGCCGATTTGCCAAGCACCTGCTCCAAGGCAGATATAAATTTAGCGTTCTGTTCCGCCGATCCGACGGTCACCCGCACGGAAGTTGGATATTTATGGAATCCTCCGCGCACGATAATCCCCAGCTGCAATAACGACTGAAACATTTCACCCGCCGGACGCTGAACATCCACCATGATAAAATTGCCATGCGCCGGGAAATACTTCAGGCCCAGCCGGTCGAATTCCTTATACAAATAGGCGATTCCCTCGCGGTTTTTAGCCCGGCAGTCAGCCACGAATTCCTGATCGGCCAAAGCCGCTTTTGCCGCCGCTTGCCCGATCCGCGAAGTATTAAACGGCTCACGAACCTGATTGATCAGTTTAATGACCGCCGGTTGCCCCACGCCATAACCGATCCGCAGCGCAGCGAGACCGTAAATTTTAGAGAAAGTACGAAGCACAACTAGATTTGGGTACTGGTTCAGCAAAGCGATCCCGTTCGTGTAATCTGAATCGGTCACATATTCGGCATAAGCTTCATCCAAAACGACCAGCACGTGCCCCGGAACCCGGTCCAGAAAAGCAACCAACTCCGCATGAGGTACGATCGTTCCGGTTGGATTGTTCGGGTTGCAAATCCAAACCACTTTCGTTTTGTCTCCGATGCGTTCAAGCATTCCCTCCAAATCGTGGGTACCTTCCTTCAGCGGCACCTCGATGCTGACTGCACCTTCGATGTCGGCGTTGCTTTTATACACACTAAACGTCTGGTCTGCCATCACCGTCTCGTCCCCCGGCAGGAAGAAAGCGCGGGCAATCAGAGCGATGATCTCATCCGAACCGCAGCCGAAAATAATGTGCTCCTTCCCAACGCCAAGCTGGCTGGCCAACGCCTCGGTCAATTCTGCGGCACTGCCGTCAGGATACAAGCTTAAGTTCGCCAGCTCCTGTTCAATGGCGGCGCGGACGCGCGGCGAGCAACCAAACGGATTTTCGTTGGAAGCCAGCTTAATGACATCCTCGAGCCCAAGCTCTTTCTTCACTTCTTCAATCGGTTTTCCCGGCTGATATACCGGCAAATTGACGATCTGGGGTTTCGGCAACATGTATAGGTTCCTCCTCAAATGACTTTGTGATGGTTTAGCCAAAAAAACTATAATCTCAATTTTGCCACAAAGTCGCGAATTTGCAACAACCCTTGGTCCCGAGTCGAAGCCTGGGACAAGAGCGGCAAGTTTTCCTCTATTTTACGCACGATGGCGCTGCCCACGACCGCTCCGTCACAGATCGCAGCAAACCGCTCGACCTGTTCCCGGCTAGATATTCCGAAGCCGACGGCAACGGGCAAATCCGTTTGCGCTTTAACCGAGGCGATAAATTCGTCGACGCTGGCATGGAACGAAGTCCGTTCTCCGGTTACGCCCAGCGAAGAGACGCAATATACGAATCCGCGGGCACGCTCCAAGATCCGTGCAATCCGGCCGCTGGAGGTAGGCGCGACGAGCGGGATCAGCCTTACGCCGGCGGCATCCGCCAACTTCAGGACCTCCTCCGCTTCTTCATACGGCAAATCCGGAATGATTAAGCCGCTGATCCCCGCCTTCTGCAGCTCAGCCAACAAGCGCTCTGTCCCCATTTGCAACACGGGATTGTAATAAGTAAACAAGACAAATGGCATACGGATGCCGCGTTCCCGGGCTTTGGATGCCGTCTCGATACAGGAAGCCACCGTGATTCCGTGGACAAGGGCACGTTCCGACGCCCGCTGAATCACCGGGCCATCCGCCAAGGGATCGGAATAAGGTACACCCAGCTCCACCACATCGGCACCGGCTTCCTCCAGAACGGCCAAAATGTCGAGCGTCGTCTCCGGGTCCGGGTCACCGACGGTCACGAACGGAATCAGCGCGGTTTGTCCCGCTGCTTTCAGCTTCGCAAACGTGTCGTCCAGCAATTGACCTGTTGGTTGACTCATATCGTCTCCCCGCCTTTCGTATACGCCATAATCGACTCCACGTCCTTATCCCCGCGGCCGGACAAGCAAATGACGATGATTTCGTCCCGGCTCATTGCCGGAGCCATTTTCACAACTTGGGCCACCGCATGCGCCGACTCCAGCGCCGGAATGATCCCTTCGGTCCGGCTTAGCAGCTGAAGGGCATCCAGAGCCTCACGGTCCGTGATTGGATAATACTTCGCACGTTCGATATCCTTCAGATACGAATGCTCTGGGCCAATGCCCGGATAATCGAGACCGGCCGAGATCGAGTGGGCTGGCAGAACTTGGCCGTAAGCGTCCTGAAGCAGATAACTCATCGAGCCCTGGAAGACGCCTTTGGTGCCTTTGGTCATCGTGGCAGCATGGAACTCGGTGTCAATGCCTTTGCCTGCGGCTTCTACACCGACCAGACGAACCTCCTGATCCTCGATAAACGGATAAAACATCCCGATCGCATTGCTGCCGCCGCCGACCGCAGCGACAAGCATATCCGGCAACCGGCCTTCCGCCTCTAAAATCTGCTTCCGCGTTTCATCGCCGATAATCCGCTGGAAGTTCCGAACCATCATCGGATAAGGATGCGGCCCGGTGGCCGATCCGAGAATATAGAAAGTATCATGCACATTGCTCACCCAATAGCGCAGCGCTTCGTTGCAAGCATCCTTTAACGTGCGTGTACCGGACATAACCGGAACAACTTCAGCACCCAGCAGCTTCATCCGAAACACGTTAAGCTGCTGCCGCTTCGTGTCCTCTTCACCCATGAATACCTTGCATTCAAGACCTAGCAAGGCCGCTACCGTAGCCGTAGCCACGCCGTGTTGGCCTGCGCCGGTTTCGGCGATCACTTTCTGCTTGCCCATCCGCTTCGCCAGAATCCCCTGCCCGATCGCGTTGTTGATTTTATGGGCGCCAGTATGGTTTAAATCCTCGCGCTTCAGATAAATTTTCGCCCCGCCCAGGTGCTCCGTCAGGCGTTCCGCGTAATAAAGCGGCGTCTCCCGTCCGGAATACTGCTTCAGCAGATAAGCGATCTCCGCTTGAAACTCGGGATCATCTTTAAATTTCAAATAGGACTCTTCCAGTTCGATCAAAGCGTTCATCAGCGTCTCCGGCACGTAGCGGCCGCCAAAAGGACCAAACCGTCCATGCTCATCCGGTACCTGCTTCATCATCCCTTCACCCTCTCTACGAATGCAGTTATTTTCGCGATATCCTTCACGCCGTCGGTTTCCACGCCGCTTGAGACGTCTACGCCATCCGGCTGCAGCGTCTCAATTAACGTCCTAACGTTGCCGGGATGCAAGCCGCCGGCCGCAAAGAACGGGATTCCTCGCTCCTTGGCCCATTGACGAAAAGGCTCTGCAGCAGCCCAATCAAATGCAACGCCAGAGCCCCCGCCGTACTTCGGATCGTACGTGTCGAGCAACAGCCCGTCCAGCACGCCGTCATACTCCGCCAAGGTCGCGCCGACATGGACCGATCCGTCCGTTTTGACCGAGAATGCCTTGAAAAGCTTGACGCCATAAGCGTCCTTCACCTTCCGGCAAAAATCCGGGCTTTCCGTCCCGTGGAGCTGCAGGATGTCCAGCGGCGCCTGCCGCAAAACCTCGTCCAGCTCCTCCAAGGTCGGATTGACGAACACCCCAACGCTCTGCGGAACTGCCCCTGTGCTCCACGTTTGAAGCACAGGAAGCAGCTCCGCTGCACGGCTTCCGCTGATTTGGCGCTTGCTTCGGGCAAACACGAATCCAACATAATCTACGGGTAAGTTCACCATAGATTTTAGCACTTCAACGCTTTGAAGTCCACAAATTTTTACGGCCACTTCACCCATTTGACGTCGTCCCTTCGGCATCCAATTCGCGGGAATCCGTTTGAAGTAACGGTCCCATTAAGTCAACCACGGCGTCCCCCACATTTTCTCGCCGCATAAACGTTTCTCCGATCAGCACGCCTTGTGCGCCGGTCTGTTGAAGGTATTTTACATCCTGCCGGGTTTGAATCCCGCTCTCGCTGATCAGCGTCGCACTGGATGGCACCAGCTCCGCCAACGCGGCCGTCGTCTCCAGGGACACTTCAAACGTCCGCAGGTTCCGGTTGTTGATGCCGATCAGCTTCGCCGCTGGAAGCATCAGGACCCGCTCCAGCTCCTCGCGATCATGCACTTCGATAAGCGCATCCAGTCCCAGCGCCGTGGCGATCGACAGGTAGTCGCGAAGCTGTGCATCGCTCAGGATTGCGGCGATCAGCAGTACAGCGTCAGCGCCAAGCAGCCGGGCTTCGTAAATCTGCCGCTCGTCAATCACAAAATCCTTGCGCAGCAGCGGCACATTTACGGCCTCGCGAATTGCGCTCAAATAGGCGCCGCTGCCCTGAAAATACGTTTCATCCGTCAGCACGGAGATGCAATCGGTTCCCGCCGCTTCATAAGCCGCTGCCAGCTGCACCGGATGGAAATCCGGGCGAATCAGCCCTTTGGACGGGGACGCCTTTTTCACCTCGGCGATTAACCCCATATCCCGCTTCCGGCCGGTTGTAAGTGCCGCGTGGAACCCCCGCGTGGGCTCCATCGCCGCAATGCGGCGCTCCGCATCCGCAAGGGAGAAGCTTTCTGCCAAACGTGCGACTTCTGTTTTTTTCGTCTCTACAATTCGATCAAGATACATAACTTAATTCCCCCGTTGTCTGAATCAGCTGTTGCAGCTTGGCATAGGCCTTCCCGGAATCGATCGCATCCGCAGCGATCGTAACTCCGTCCCGGATCGTGTCCGCCAAACCAGCCACATATACGCAAGCGCCTGCGTTGGCCAGTACGACGTCACGGTGAGCGCCGCGCTCCCCTTGCAGCACGCGCCGGACGATCTCCGCATTCGTCTCGGGATCGCCGCCGATCATCGCTTCCAGCGGGTACGTGCGAAGTCCCAGATCTTCCGGCAGCAGTTCGTAGGTTGTGATCTCCCCGTTTTTCAACTCGGATACCCGTGTCGGCGACGAAATGCTGATTTCATCCAGACCTTCCTGGCTGCTGACAACCAGCGCCCGTTTGGATCCGAGCTCGCGCAGCACTTCAGCGATCGTCGACGTTTTGCTGCCGTCATAAATGCCCAGCACCTGGCGATCCGCTCCTGCCGGATTCGTTAATGGCCCCAGCATGTTGAAGACCGTTCGAATCCCCAACTCTTTGCGAGGGCCTGCCGCGTGCTTCATCGATGGATGATACAGCTGTGAAAACATAAAGCAGATGCCGATATCATCCAGACAGCGTTTCGCTTGGCTGGCGTCCAATTGGATATTCACGCCCAACGCTTCGAGAACATCGGCGCTTCCCGAACGGCCGGATGCCGACCGGTTGCCGTGTTTAGCTACCCGCACCGACACCGAGGCTGCCACGATCGCCGCCGTCGTGGATACGTTGATTTTGTGGATGCCGGATCCGCCTGTTCCGCACGTATCCAGCAGCTTTTGCGTTTCCGTATGAATTCGGCTGGAGGCGCCGCGCATCGCCTCGGCGAAGCCGGTGATCTCCTCGACAGTCTCTCCCTTGATTCGCAGCGCGGTCAACAGGCTGCCGATTTGAGCTGGCGTTGATTCGCCGTTCATGATCGCCTGCATCACACCACGCGCTTCTTCCCGCGACAAATGCCGTCCTTCAATCAAGCGGCTAATGCCCGCCTGAACGGTTTGCTGTCCTGTCATCTCGATTCGCTCCTCTCTTTAGTTCCCCGGGGTATATTCGTAAAGGTAATCCTGATTAATCACACCGTCATTTCGGGTGGCTGGCGGAAACATCTGCTCCGCTGTACGGATCGCCGTCAGCAAAGCCTTCGCCTTGTTCACCGACTCCTGATATTCGTTCTCCGGTATGGAATCCCATACGATGCCTCCGCCGGCCTGCACGTATGCTTTCCCTTGCTTGAACACGATCGTGCGGATCGTAATACAAGAATCCATGTTCCCTGAGAATCCAAGGTACCCAATGGCCCCGGCATAAGTGCCGCGTGCCTCGCGCTCCAGCTCCGCAATAATCTCCATCGCCCGCAGCTTTGGCGCCCCGGAGACGGTCCCGGCTGGCAAACAAGACAGGAATGCATCGAAGAAGTCCTTATCCTCCCGCAGCTTGCCAGACACCTTGGATACCATGTGCATAACGTGGGAATACCGTTCGATCTCCATATACGAGTCGCAGGTTACGCTGCCGAACTCGGATACCCGGCCTAAATCGTTGCGTCCAAGGTCGACCAGCATCAGATGTTCCGCCCGTTCTTTTTCATCCTGCAGCAGCTCCGCTTCCAACGCTAAATCGGCTTCTTCCGTCGCCCCCCGCGGTCTCGTGCCGGCGATCGGACGCGTTTCCACTCGGCCGTTCTCTACCTTGACCAAAGCCTCCGGCGACGTCCCAACGATAATCTCCTCGTCCAGCTTGAGGTAATACATGTACGGCGACGGATTTAACGTCCGCAGGACGCGGTAGACGTGAAGCGGATCAACTTCTGTTTCGATATGGAACCGCTGTGACAGCACCACTTGAAAAATATCGCCTGCGCGGATATATTCCTTCGCTTTTTCAACGTTCGCGATGAACTGCTCCTTCGTCAGGTTGGATTTGACGTCCCCAAGATCCGTCACGACCGGCATCGGCCGGCGGTTAAAGCTTTCGCCCGGCCCCTCCTGCTGCAGCAGATCGGCCGCCAAATCCAGCTTCAGCTCCGCTTCCGCATAAGCCCGGCGAATATCTTCGTCGCGATCGTCTGGCTTCACGTGTACGTTGGCCACCAGCAGGATCCGCTGCTTCACGTGGTCGAACACGATCACTTGATCGCAGAACATAAACTGCATATCATTCAGGTTCAGGTCATCGACCTGATGCGCCGGCAGCTTCTCATAGTACTGCAGCAGATCATATCCAAAGAAACCAATCGCTCCACCCGTAAACGGCGGCATTTCCGGAAGCTTCGGACTGCGATAGCCCCGCAGGATCGCCTTCAACTCATCGACGGGACGGGACGAGCGCAAATGCTCTGTACCGCCTTCCCGTTGAATCGTGATCTCGCCCTTCTTCGCGGAAATCGTCAAGAACGGGGCGGTGCCGATGAAAGAATACCGCGCCCACTGACTGCCACCTTCCACGCTCTCCAGCAAAAATGCCTGCTCCCGCTGAGCAATACGACGGAAGATCCGGATTGGGGTTTCCATGTCGGCGAGCAACGTTCGGGCAATCGGGATCAGATTATATTCGTTTGCTAAAGCAATGACCTGTTCTACATTCGGGGTTGCCATGTCTCTCACTTCCTTTTCGAATTGGTTTCAGAGCCAAATAAAAAAACCTCTACCGAAGTAGAGGTTGTAGGATTTGCGGTTTATGGGAAAGCACAGCTCCTAAAGACGCGTCTTGCCGTCATTCTCCCACAATCAAGAAAACGACGAAGTACGCACAAGGAACAGGCTATTCACTCAGCTAAACTCAGCTCATCTCAACTGATCTCTACTCAGCTCTAAAAAATGTGTTTACTCTAAACTCTTCTAACTTAGAACTTACTCTCAACTAACTTACTCAACTAACTTGCACTCATCTAAAATCTAAATTAACTATACCCTAACCGCGGCCCGTTTGGCAACCCAAACCTGCAGCTTGATTTGCCAATCCTAAAAATAGCTTCGCTCGCTTGCTGCCCTCAGGAATTGGTGGAGCTGAGGTCCGGACGGAGGCTGCGGGCTTCGTTCAAATACACGTGCTTCATATCCCGCTGCCCTTTGGTGGTGTTCACCTGAATCAGCAGCCGGATACACTTCGGCAAAGCGCCTTGAACCGGGATTTCCGTGGAGCACATCAGAGGAACCATATCCCACCCGTTTAATACGCGAATGGCACGAGCCGGAAAAGTCGCCGTCAAGTCCGGCGTAACCGTAATCCAAACGCTGCAAATATCCTCAGGCTCGATTTCGTTGCGAGCGACAATCTCTTTTAACAACTCAGCTGTCGCGTCCAGAATTTCCTGTTCGTCGTTGCGGGATACCGTCGTTGCTCCGCGAATACCTCTGTTATACATGTTGTCCCTCCTCTTTGAGTTCAGCAATCACCTGGCGGACTTCGTCCAATGTCACGTCTGAGACAATTTCCACCTTGCCGATCTCTACAGGCAAAATAAACACCATCGTCTGTTCCTTAAACTTCTTGTCGTGCATCATCGCACCAATCAAATCCTGCTCGTTCAAATGTGCCGGCATGGCCGTTGGCAAACCGAAGCCGCTCAGCAGGGACACCGTGTACTTGTAAATATGCGGATCCCGGCCCCGGTTCACTGCCAGCTTCGCCGCTGCGGCCATCCCAATCGAGATCGCTTCCCCGTGCAAAAATTCACCATACCCGCCGATCGCCTCGATGGCATGACCCAGCGTATGCCCCAGGTTGAGAATCGCACGAAGCCCATTCTCCTTCTCATCCACAGAGACAACCTGGGCTTTCACGGAGCACCCCTGGGTTAATCCGTATCCCAGCGCTTCCGGATCCAGCACCAGCAAATCCGCCGTGTGCTCGCGGCACCAGTCCGCAAATGCCGCATCCCAGATCAGGCCATGCTTGACCATTTCCGACAAGCCCGCCCGGACGTCGCGCGGCGGCAGGGTTTGCAGGCTGTCCACGTCATACAGCACCATTTCCGGCTGATGAAAAGCGCCGATCATATTTTTGGCCAGCCGATGGTTGACGGCCACCTTGCCTCCGACACTGCTGTCGTGAGCCAGGATCGTGGTAGGCATTTGCACAAACGCTACGCCTCGCATATACGTTGCCGCCACGAAGCCAGCCAAATCGCCGACGACGCCGCCGCCCAGCGCAACGACCACAGAACGGCGGTCCAAACCGCCTTCAATCGCCGTAGTCATGACATCCTCATAAACCTCCAGCGATTTGGATTTTTCACCGGCCTTCACGACTTTGCTGACCGTACGATAGCCTTTGGCCTGCAGCGAGGCTTCGACAACCGGCAGATACTTCGGCGCGACATGGTCATCGGTAACGATTAAGACAGGGCTCTTCGCCGACAGCTTATGCTGCTCGAAGAAATCCCCGGCCTTTCCCAGCAAGCCGCCGCCGATATAAATCGGATAAGAACGTTCGCCCAAATCGACCTGCAGTGTTCGCATCAATATTCCTCCAGTTGAGCCAAATATCCCTTATAATTACGCTCGATCTCCCCGATCGAATCGCCGCCGAATTTCTCCAGGAACGCTTTGGCCACTTCCCAAGCGACCACGTTCTCGAGCACAACGCTCGCGGCTGGCACTGCACAAGCATCAGAGCGCTCCACCTGAGCAGCAAACGCCTCGCGGGTGTCGATGTCGACGCTTTGCAGCGGTTTGTATAACGTCGGGATCGGCTTCATTACGCCGCGAACGACGATTGGCATGCCGTTGGTCATCCCGCCCTCGAAGCCGCCGAGCCGGTTGGTCGCCCGGTAATAGCCGCGCTCCTCGCTGTACAAAATTTCGTCATGAACCTTGGAGCCTGGCAGCTTCCCGGCTTCAAAACCGATGCCGATTTCCACGCCCTTAAACGCGTTAATCGACATTACCGCTTGCGCGATACGGCCGTCCAGCTTGCGGTCATACTGCACATGGCTTCCCAGTCCGACCGGAACGCCTTCAACGATACATTCGACGATGCCGCCGATGGAGTCGCCTTCCTCCTTGATTTTATCGATGTAGGCTTCCATCTTCTTCTCCGTCTCAAGGTCGGCAACCCGCACCGAAGAAGCTTCGGTGACTCGAGCCAACTCGTCCAGCGGCAGGTTATGCGGCGGTGCTTCAATTTCGCCGATGCGAATGACATGCCCGGCGATCCGGATGCCAAAGCGCCCCAGGAGCTGCTTGGCCACCGCACCAACCGCCACGCGAACAGCGGTTTCGCGTGCGCTCGAACGCTCCAGCACGTTCCGCAGGTCTTTATGGTTATATTTCAAGCCTCCGTTTAAATCGGCATGCCCTGGACGGGGACGATGTACTCTGCGTTTCTCCTCGTCCGTGCCTTCGATCGGCTCGATGTTCATGATTTTCTGCCAATGCTTCCAGTCGTTGTTCTCCACAACCAGTGCCACCGGCGCTCCTGTTGTATACCCGTGCCGGACTCCCCCGACGATCTTCGCGGTATCTTTCTCGATCTGCATCCGACGGCCGCGGCCATACCCTTTCTGACGACGGGCCAACTCAAAATTCAACGCTTCAAAATCCAGCTGCAAATGGCTGGGCAAGCCTTCAATAATCGCAGTCAACTGGGGTCCATGCGTCTCCCCGGCTGTTAAGTATCGCAAACTCATGATGCTGCGTTCCCCCTTTAAACTGTTAAACTGTAAAGAACTAAAACCCGATGATATCTTTGCTCATTATAATATTGTTTGATGCATTCTGTCACGTAGTGAATTCACTTATCCTGCTCATGCAATCTACTATTTCTCTCACCGTAAGCGGCACGAGGCCAAGCCGGACCCGGATTTTCGCGCCTCACGCTTCGAGGTTCACCAAAATCCGGGGACTTGCTAAATCTTAAGAATCCATGGAAACCGGATGAACTGAAAATGCTTGTTCCGGGTCGGTCAGTCGGGTGGCTGCGAGCTTGCGAATGCGATGCTGACCAACTTCTCGGACAGCGAAGACATAACCCCCGTATTCGAATTCCGGTATTTCATTCACCGTCGGAATCCGCTTCAACTGCCCGATCATAAATCCGCTTAGCGTATCGTAGTGTTCGATCGGAAGCTTAATATCCAAGATCTCCTGGGCATCGTCGAGGGACATCGTACCGCTGAACAGATAACTGCCTTCGCCAACCTGCTCGTATTCCCGTTCCTCTTCGTCGTGTTCGTCATAGATGTTGCCGACGATTTCCTCCAGCAAATCCTCCATCGTCACGATGCCGGCGGTTCCTCCGTATTCGTCTACGACGATGGCCATATGAATGCGGTTTTGCTGCATTTCCTCGAACAGTTCATTCGTTTTTTTGGAGATCGGGATAAAATAAGGCGGCGTCACCAGCTCCTGTAAATTCCAATGCTCCTTCTCCCCGTTGCGTAAAAAGCGAATCAAATCCTTACTGTGCAATATTCCAATCATATTGTCAACTGTATCCTCATACACCGGGAAGCGGGTATATTGCTCCTTATCGGCAATTTCAGCCACGGTCTGCTGATCGGCATCGGCCGGGATAGCTACGACGTCAATCCGGTGCGTCATGATATCGGACACCGTCAAATTGTCAAAATCAAAGATGTTGTTAATCATCAGGCGCTCGCTAGGCTGGATCGTCCCCATTTCCTCTCCGGTATCCAACATCATGCGGATCTCCTCCTCGGAGACTTCCTCCTCCTTAGCGTTCGGATCGATGCCAAACAGCCGCACCAACATGTTGGTGGACGTGGTCAGCAGCTTCACGAACGGCGAGGTCGCCTTCGACAAGATGGACAACGTCGTAGCCGCAAACATCGCCATCGCTTCGGCCTTGTTCATGGCTACCCGTTTCGGCACCAGCTCCCCCAGCACCAACTGGAAGTATGAGAGCAACAAAGTGATGATGATCAGCGATATCGTGCTAAGCACGTTTTCGGGAATCGGCAGCCCCATGCGGATTAAATAAGCCGCCAGGTCGTCGGCAAAGCTTTCCCCGGCGAAGGCACTGGCAAAAAAGCCCGCAAGCGTGATGCCAATTTGAATCGTCGCCAGAAACTTGCTGGGCTCGCCAAGCAAACCTACGATAACCTTCGCTTTCCGGTGGCCCTGCCCCGCCATCGCTTTAATTTTATTATCGTTCAAGGAGATCAAGGCGATTTCCGATGCAGCAAAAAAGGCATTAATCAAAATTAATATGAAGACAACTAAAAGTCCCAACAACTCATTTCCACCTCCAAAAGTTTCCCCCGGCGTCGTTTGAAGCTGTCATTCCGGCGGGTAAACAAACGCAAAAAGGCATAACCCGCCGTCACCAAATTGACGCAGGCTATGCCTGAAATTCCTCAATGAATAGATTATTGAAAAATTGTACCGTGTCGCTACTCTCCGGGTCGTCCGAATCGTTCATGGATGAAATCTCTCCTGACCTGAATTTATAACTATTATAGGAAGCTCCCCTGACGGCTGTCAAGAACGCTTCAACCAAGAACGCAAAAAGCGCCGTTCCCCGCCCTGCTTGGCGATGTCGGCGCTATTTAACTGGTATGGGCGCTTGCAGCTTATCTGAGGCCTGAAGCTGGTTTATTTTCCAAAGCGGCGGAACGCCGGGGATCCACCGGAAAATCCTCAAGCATCACCTTGAGGTGCGAACCTTCGATGCCAAGCACCTGCGCGCATTCCTGCGGCGTCAAGAATCCCCGCCGATAAGCTTCGATCACTTTTCGCTTGTCCATGATCTGACCTCCATTGACTATATGGTCCAAGTATAGGAAAGATCAAACCATTCTATACTATCGTTTTGGCTTCTTATCGCGAAGTAACTCATGTGAAGCGAATACGGCATCGAATCTTGAATTCAGATGCTCGCTCCGTTGCTCACGTAGGTTTCCCTACGCTCCGCTACTCACTCACCTCTTCATCCAACCTTCTCGGCGCTAAGAACCCAAAATTTTTAATCATGAAGTAGCTCGTGTGAAGCGAATTCGACTTCGAATCTTGAATTCAGTTGCTCGCTCCGTTGTTCCCTTCCCCCTTCTTACGATAAAAGAACGTTTCCGCCGCTTCCAAATCGTATTGGCCAGGGGAGAAAATTTGCTCCGTGCTGCCGACGAACAGGACGCCGCCGGGACGCAGCGCACGCGAAAACTTATGATAAAGCCCTTGTTTTGCTTCTTCGGTAAAATAAATCATCACGTTGCGGCAAACGATCAGGTCAAAGCCCTCTTCAAACGGATCGAGCAGCAGGTTTTGCTTCTTGAACGTGACGGCCTTCTTCAGCTTCGGATCAAAGCGGAACATCGGGCCTTCCGGCGTAAAATAACGCTCGGCGACCGCCTTCGGCACATCCTTCAGCGAACGCTCCAGATATAATCCTTCCTGGGCTTTCCCGAGCGCTCCTTCATCAATGTCCGTTGCCAGCAAATAGGTGTTCGCTAGAAGCCCCAGATCTGCGAGAATCATGGCCAACGTGTATGGCTCCTCTCCCGTCGAACAGGCCGCGCTCCACACCTTCAGCCGGGGCCGCCCGGCGGCCAGCCCCGGCAGCACCGAGTCCCTCAGCACTTCCCAGCGATTGGGGTTGCGCCAAAATTCAGATACGTTAATCGTCATCTTGTCCAAAAATTCATAAAATAACTGCTTGTTGCTCAGCATCGCCGTATAAAAATCCGCAAACTTCGAATAGCCGTTCTTATTGCGCAGCGTCGTCAAACGCCGCTTCATTTGCGCTTCCTTGTATTGGGCCAAATCGATACCCGTGCTTTTTTTAATGTTCTGGATAAAGCCGAGATAATCCGGATCCGGTGCCGTCTCTGTGTTGTCTACCCGAGGGATGTCGGGAAAAATCCGGTTCAAATCCATGGGCTCACGCTTCTCGTATACTGTAGTAGCTCATGAGGCTCAAAGAAGTTGGCGATTTCTCGCTCCGCACTCTCTACTCCGTCGGAACCATGAATCAGATTAAACGGCGTATGGGCGGCAAAATCCCCCCGAATCGTGCCGGGAAGCGCCTCGGTGACTTTCGTCTTGCCGATGACCATGCGGGACAAGTTAATGATGTCATCCCCTTCCCATACCATGGCAAATACCGGCCCAGAAGTAATGAAGCCCACCAGTTCGTCAAAGAAAGGCTTGCCCTCATGCTCCGCATAATGTCTCTTCGCCTGCTCTTCTGTCACTTGAACCAGCTTGCCTGCGACGAGTTGAAATCCCTTATCCTCGAACCGGCTGATAATTCTGCCGATCAGCCCGCGCTGTACGCCGTCCGGCTTAACCATTAAAAACGTTCTTTCCATGGTTCCCCTCCCGAATTTAACAGCATCATTTGCGATTCAAACCTCATTCCCACCTTCCTCCAGGAAGGCGGTTTCACCTGCATTTTACCAGAAACTTGCGAAACAGGTAAAGCGATAAGATTAATAGGAGCGTTTGTTAACAAATTCTGCAATGTCCTGTAAATGGGAGCGCGCCGCTGTATCCGGCAGCTGCTGCAACGCCGCCAGCGCTTTTGCAATATAGCGGTCGGCCAACGCCTCCGCTTTGCCAATGCCCGGGCTTGTCCGAATCATTTCGATCGCACGGGACACATCCCCGCTGCCGTCTCCGGCCTGGATGCCGCGAATTTCCCGAAGCAGCGGCTCTCTTAAATCAGGCTCCTGCAGAGCGTAAAGCACAGGAAGCGTGATGTTGCCCTGGCGCATATCGCTGCCCGGCGGTTTACCGATCGTCTTCTCAGTACCAAATAAATCAAGCAGATCGTCGCGAATCTGGAAGGCCATGCCCACGTTGTACCCGTACCGGTACAGCAGCGCACTCACTTTGGCCGGAGCATCTGCCGCCATGGCTCCCAGCTGACAGCTGATGGCGATGAGCAAAGCGGTTTTCCGCCGGATGCGCAGCAAATAGTTGCGTACGCTTTGCTCCGTGTTGAAAAAATCGCGGATCTGCTCCATTTCCCCGATCGACATCTGCACCATCGCTTTGGCCAGTATGCGGTGTATGTATGGATTTGCGAGCTCGGATACCTGCATCAGGGCCTTGGCGTAGATGTAGTCGCCGGTATACATGGCGATCCGATTATCCCACTTCGACTTTACCGTCGCTTTGCCCCGCCGCGTGTCGGCATCGTCGATCACGTCATCGTGAACGAGTGACGCCGAATGGATGAGCTCCAGCGGCACAGCGATATACTGCAGCTTCTGCAGATCGTAGTTCCCAAACTTCCCGCCAAGCAATACGAAGACCGGCCGCAGCCGCTTCCCGCCTGCCTTCAACAAGTGCAGGGACGTCTCGCTGAGCAGATCGTCATCGCCGTCGATGCTGCGGTACAGCTGGCGTTCGATAAAATCCATATCTTTTTTTAACGCACCGAAAATATCCAGTAGTTTCATTCTTTCACCCGTGTCAGCAAATTGTCACTCCATATCTCCAGCTCTACTCGATGATCCAGCAGCCCCATTTCATAGGCATAGTCAAAATACAACGAAAGTCCTTGGCGGTGCGATTCATTAAAATCATAGCGGATGTTCTGAGTAAAATAATGCCGCCAATAATCCGCCGTACCGCCAATTTCGGCGCAAGCCTTGGCCACGAGCGGGGATACATCACTTAAGCTCTTACGTTTGCTTTCCACAAAGGCTTCCGTCACTTCAGCCAAATAGTCGCCGTGGGCTTCGGCAAACGACTTCTGAACGGCCCAGACCGCAAAGGTCATACCATAGCCGGTCCATGATTTCCAAACTTCCCCCAAATCGGTAACGATATAATCGTGATCCCGCCAGGATGCCTGAATCGCGTGATCGCCGATCAACAGCGCGCCGTCGCTTTCTGCCATCATCAGATCCAAATCAGGCTCACTGTCCCAATACTCAGGTTTGCCACCGTACGCTTTTTCCATAATGATCTTCAGCAAATTGACCGAAGTTGCCGACGTATTCGTTAGCGCGATCTTGCCGTTCGCAATTTCCTCCGGCGGCTTCCGCGAGAACAGCAGAATCGAACCCACCGGCCCATCGGAGCTGACGGAAAGATCCGGCAGCAGCAGGAACCGCTCCGAGCCGTACCCGTAGGCAAAAGAAGACACCGGGGAAATATCCAGCATCCCGCCAAGCATCCGGCGGTTCAGCTTCGAAGGGACCTCGGTGACGAGTTGGCTCACTTGGGACAGGCGCGTCACATCAAAATAATGAAAAACGGGCCAGACGTTGCTGTATTTGATTTGGCCGATGAGGATGTTTTCATTCTCCCGATTGTTCATTCTGATCCCCCCATCTCTTGAATAACGCATGCTCGATGCCCAGATTGTCGAGCACTTTACCAACTAAAAACCGGACCAGATCATCAATGGTCTGCGGTCCGAAATAAAATGCCGGCATCGCCGGGATGATGCGCACGCCAAGTCGAGCCAGCTTCAGCATGTTCTCCAAATGGATCGCATGCAGTGGCGTTTCGCGTGGCACCAGCACAAGCGGCCGGCCTTCCTTCAGCATGACATCGGCTGCCCGAGCCATCAGATTGTCGGACGTTCCGTTTGCGATCGAAGACAGGGTTCCCATCGAACAAGGCATAACGATCATCCCGTGCGTGAGGAAAGAACCGCTGGCGATCGAAGCCCCAATATCCGCGATCGGATGGTATACCAGCTTCCCGGGAAGCTGACCGAAATGTTCCTCCAGCGTCGCCTCCCGATCGCTCGTGTTCCAACCGAGCTCCTCCTTGATCACTCGCCACCCTGCATTGGATACAACGAGATGCACGAGGAAGTTCATACCTAACAGCGTTTCAATCAGCTTCACTCCATAGATCGAACCACTGGCCCCAGTTATGCCGACAACAATCGATTTCCCTTTATCCATTAGAATTGTCGCACCACCAAATCAATCAATGTGAAGGAAAACACAACGATGCTCAGCACGCCGTTCATGGTGAAGAACGCGGTTTGCAGCCGGCTGAGATCGCTCGGAGAAACGATATGGTGCTCGTAAAACAAAATAGCATACGCAATAATCATGCCCACGACATACCACCAGCCCAAATCCGTCAACAGCAGCAAAGCGATAAAGCCCAGCGCGGTGATGATATGAAACGCTTGAGCAATCTTCAGCGATTTAGCGACACCAAACCGAACAGGAATGGAATAAAGACCTTCCTTCGTATCGAAATCAACGTCCTGGCAGGCGTAAATGATATCGAAGCCGGCAATCCAAAAGGTAATCGTTACATAAAATACCATTGCTGTCCAATCAACTTGTCCAGTTACAGCCGCCCAGCCGCCGAGAGGAGCTAAGCCGATCGTCAGACCCAGTATGACGTGGCAGAGCCAAGTAAAACGTTTCGTGTAGGAGTACAAAACCAACATGATGACGGCGATAGGCAACAGCTTTAATGCTAAGGGGTCTAGCTCGGCAGCGGCCCAGAACAACAAGGCAAAAGAGAGAATGATGAACAACACGACTTCGCCTATTTTTAAAAGTCCCGCCGGGATTGCGCGGTTTGCGGTACGAGGGTTCTTCGCATCGATGACCCGGTCAATAAGACGGTTCAGCCCCATCGCCGCACTTCGTGCGCCAAACATCGCCAACAGCACCCACCCGATCTGTGCCCAGGACGGCAGCTCATGGTTAATCATTTCAGACCCGAGCAGCGCGCCCATGAAAGCGAACGGTAAAGCGAATACCGTATGTTCAAACTTGATCATTTGCAGGAAAATTACCATTTTCTTAAACATGTTGCGTCTCCTTCGTTCCGATGTGCAAGGCGGCAATTCCGCCGGTTAAAGGATACGCTTCAACCCGGGTAAGTCCCGTCTCCCGGAAAATCTCCGCCAGCTCCGCACGGCCAGGAAACTGGACGAGGGAATCGGGAAGCCATTTGTACTGTTCATATCGTTTTGCCACCAGTTTGCCAAGCATCGGAAGCACATTTTGAAAATAAAAATAATAAAGTCCTTTGAACGGCTGCCAGGTCGGCTTGGACAATTCCAGGCAAACCACCTTTCCTCCAGGTTTTACGACGCGCCGCATTTCCCGCAGCACCTGGCGGAGATCAGGTACATTACGCAGACCAAAACCGATCGTCACGTAATCAAACCGGTTGTCTTCAAACGGCAGCTCCATCGCATTCCCTTGAACCAAGGTGATCCGCGACTCCAGCCCGCGCTCCTTTACTTTGAGGCGTCCGTATTCCAGCATCCGTTCACTAAAATCCAGGCCGATGATCTGCCCCCCGCTGGCTTCCGCCATGCTGATCGTCCAATCACAGGTACCGCAGCACAGGTCAAGCGCGGTCTCCCCGGGGGACATGTTCATTTTGGCCATCGTGAATTTCCGCCACGCTTTGTGACGCCTGAAGCTAAGCAAGTCGTTCATCATGTCGTATTTCGGAGCGATGCTCTCGAATACAGAATGCACGAACTGCTCTTTGGTCTCGGATGAAGATGTTTGGCTCATTTACTAATCCCCCTACCCTTCTTGCACGGAACGGCGTGACGGTGAAAGCACAGCGATAAACGGCTCAAGAATCGATTTGAGCTCCGTTCGCGCGGTTTCCTTCTTGCATTCATGCAGCAGCGATTGGACGTGATCCACCGATTGGTGCAGCATAGACAGCAGTTGTTCCTTGATATTGTATTTCACAAGCATCAGCGACCAGTCCCGCTCGCCGACTTTGCGGGTGGAGAGCGCAGTTTTATCCTCGGAGGATCCGGTTTCCATGATGCGCAAATAGGCGTAACCTTTACGTTCGTGCGGCAGCTCAGAAGTAGACCGGATTTCTTCCAGCATGACTTCACAGCGGCTTAACTCCGCCAGCAGCTTCTGCCATAAGCTTTGGACCGACTTGTCCAGGATCTCCGTAAAAGAAAGAAAAAGCCCCATTTTGACATGGACGCATTCCTTCAGATAGTCTTCCGCAGGCAATAACATCTGCTTCAACTTGCTGTACAGCTGGACCTTCAAGCGGTTCACCTCACAGATGGCCGAGCTCATCAACGGGACCATGCCGATCTCCCCGGCTCCAGCTAGCAGATGATAAAACACGCCGCTGAAATAGTCACCGGCCAGTACCTTGAGCTGGCGCGAACGCATGGCCCGGGTTGCTTCCCCCAGTCCGGACTCCAGATCGATGCGATCATGGGTGTCCATGCCAAGCTGCACGAGGAACGCGGCCAGCGCACAGGTCTCAGCTGACTCCAGCGACAGCCCCTCCCGCTCGGTTAAAAACGTATAAAGCAAACGAACACGGGGCACCGGAAACTCCGGAAGCGCCGTGTATGCGGTAATCATGTCGTAACTGACATATTTATTTGCCAATTCTGTTATGCGATAAGGTTTCATCCTTTGCCTCCGAGCCGCTGATCTTTCAGTAATAAAGATGTCACAATCTTGTCTATTATAGCATATGTTTTTTCACTGCGCACAGAGGCTATACGCGAAATCAACTCATCGGTCAATTCACCGGTTACTCCTGTAGAAAACGAGACTGCCACAGCTTTGTTTCCGTCATCCGCATGCGCAACCGCAACTCTTCGGGCATCTCACCGCTCCCGACATGCCGAAGAAGGTCCAGCTCCTCGGCCGAAAATTCGGTACGCCGAACATCGGCAGCCAGCAGCAGATATTTGGTGCCAAGCCAACGGTCCTCCGCCATCAATCTCAGCAGCAGCTGATCGATATTGTTGGTGCGTTCGAACGCAAACGAGATCATTTCCGCCATTCCCCGGTACACGTCTGCGGCACGAACCTGGTCGCCCTCAACCTTCAGGTCAACGGACAAAATATCCCGGTTCAGCTCCACTTTAGCGATGGGCACCGGAAGCTGCAGCGGGGCCAAGGCGTCCACGAGGTTCTCTTCGGTTAACTCCGCCGGGGACGTACCGGCAAACACCGCTGCCGCTTGCCGCTCCCGGGCAGGATGCTCGCCAAGCCAAGCTGCGCCCGCCATCGCCAGCGCGCAGACGAACGTTAACAGGATGGCCCGAACGGCTATGTTCCGTTTCATGGGGCATTCTCCCTTCTGGTACACTCGGACAGCGCAAATCTGCCTTTGTCCATACGGTTCTTATACCCCATTCTACATAGAAAAAAAGCAGGCTATGCCTGCAGATTTGAAAATCATTCTTCCGTATCGATCAAGCCGTGCTTCGTATAGACGAGCGCTTTGCCGCGAATCTTGACGGCGGAGGTGTGATCGGTAAATTGGGCGATGAGCACCTCACCCTTGTCCAACTTCTCGGTGTGGTGAAACCGCGTATCCTTCCCCCGGGTCAGCCCGATGACCGTAACGCCTTGTTCTTTGGCCTTAACCACGAAATAGTCTCCGCCCGCGGCAGATGGATCGTTACCGTGTTGCTGGTTATCCATGTGGCAGCGCCTCCCCCTTCACATTTTTGACAGACTGCTTCTTTTTTAAGCCTCCATGAAAAGAAAAAGCCGTGAACGAGAAGCCCACGGTCTTTTGCACGGAAGATACGTAGAAATCTTTATTTAATTCCGTCTTTGAGCGCTTTACCTGGTTTGAAAGCAGGAATTTTGCTCGCAGGGATTTCGATTTCCTCTCCGGTTTGCGGGTTGCGGCCTTTACGGGCGGAACGCTCGCGGACTTCAAAGTTACCGAAGCCAACCAGTTGAACTTTATCTCCGTTCTGCAGCGCTGTGGAAATCGCATCAAAAACGGCGTCAACCGCTTTAGTCGCGTCTTTCTTGGACAGCTCAGTACTTTCTGCAACTTGAGCAATCAAATCGGATTTGTTCATGTGTATTTCACCTCCCACCAAGGAAAATAATACCACTTGCTATTTGTGTTTCCGTTTTACCGCAGAATATACGTGATTTATGCAATTCATTACGTACAAGTTCCCGAAAAACGTGATGAAATCGCGCTTTCGGGGACGCGGAACAAATTTATAGTAATACAGCCCATGCATAATTTCAAGCTATTTCAAGGCTTCCCGGCGATATTTCCTCAATTCGCCCTACAAATTGGACCTTTCCGCCCCCCAAATAACAAAACAACCGCACGCAGCCAAAATACAGCATACGCGCGGTCATTGAGGAGGAATTGCAATTAGTAAAGATAAAAATTCGGCTTTTCAGCACCGAGAAGGTTGGATGAAGCTAGGGACTGAGTAGCGGAGCGTACATAGAGGTACGTGAGCAACGGAAGGCCCGGCTGAATTCAAGATTCGACGCCGACTCCGCTTCCTCAGGTTAGCTTCGTGATCAAAAGCCGAATTTTTAATTACCTATAGAATGATGGCGATGAGGCCGCCGGAGCCTTCGTTGATAATCCGCCCCAGCGTTTCCTGCAGCTTGTAACGTGCGTTATCCGGCATCATGGCAATTTTGCCTTGAATGCCTTCGCGTACGATCGAGTGCAGGGATCTGCCGAAGATGTCGGATTCCCAAATCTTGATCGGATCGTTCTCGAAATCCTGCATCAGGTAGCGGACAAGCTCTTCGCTTTGCTTCTCGGTCCCGATGATCGGCGCAAATTCCGACTCGACATCGACGCGGATCATATGGATCGATGGTGCCGTCGCCTTCAGCCTTACCCCGAAGCGGGAGCCTTGACGGATCAGCTCTGGCTCATCCAACGCCATTTCCGCAAGCGTCGGCGCAGCGATACCGTAACCGGTCGTTTTGACCATTTCCAGCGCCTCGGCGAACCGGTCGTATTCCCGTTTCGCGTGCGTGAATTCCTGCATCAGCTGCAGCAAATGGTCTTTGCCGCGAATTTCTACACCCACCACTTCCATCAGGATGCGATCATACAGATCATCCGGCGCATACAGATCGATCTCCGCTACACCTTGACCCATATTCAGTCCGCTCAGACCAGCTCGATCGATAAAATCGTATTCCATGAAATTTCCGACAACCCGGTCGACATCGCGCAGACGGCGAATATCCTTAACCGTGTCACGGACGGAGTTCTCAAAATTGGTGCGCAGCCAGTGGTTCTCGTTCAGTACCATCACCCAGCTAGGCAGGTTGACGTTGACCTCATGTACCGGGAACTCATACAGAACTTCCCGGAGGACACCGGTCACGTCTTCTTCCGTCATTGTCGCTGCGCTGAGCGCAAGGACCGGAATGTCATATTTTGCGGCCAACTCACCGCGGAGTTGCTGTGTTTCCTCACTGTTTGGACGCGTCGAGTTGATCACCAGCACAAATGGCTTGCCGACCTCCTTCAGTTCGGCAACCACCCGCTCCTCAGATTCCACGTAAGAATAACGCGGAATATCGGCGATCGTTCCATCCGTCGTCACGACAACCCCTAACGTGGAATGTTCCTGGATGACTTTGCGCGTTCCGATTTCCGCAGCCTCTTGGAACGGAATCGGTTCTTCAAACCATGGGGTGGAGATCATTCGCGGCCCATTTTCGTCCTCGTAGCCTTTTGCGCCTTCCACGGCGTATCCGACGCAATCGACGAGTCTTACGTTTACCTCGAGTCCTTCAGCCACCTTGATTTGCACCGCATTGTTCGGGACAAACTTCGGTTCGGTCGTCATAATAGTTTTGCCGGCGGCGCTTTGCGGAAGTTCATCTACCGCGCGGACTCGATCTGCTTCATTTGCGATGTTCGGGAGTACGACAGTTTCCATGAATCGCTTAATAAAGGTCGACTTCCCGGTACGGACGGCACCGACGACCCCTAGATAGATGTCGCCTCCAGTTCGTTCGGCAATGTCCTTAAAAATGTCCACTTTCTCCAATACCAATGATATCCCCTCCTCAAATTTCGCCGAAGGAAAAATGCCCCGAGAGCATCCGCTTCGTGATTCGTCATGATTTTGGGCCTCGCTGCTGCGGCAGGAGCGGCAGCCCCTCTTGCCCGTGTCCGCCGCCGCAAACCTGTGGAAAGAACCTGAACGAAGCGGCGTAAACTCGTACATGCATTTGGACTAGTAACATCTTATGTACCAGATGCGAGAATATGACGGTTAAAACCGTCCAAGCCCGTTTTTTTTGCGGGGCCGCTCATTCAACCCGAACAAGGCGGGCACTTAACCGCCATACTCCCATTTGTATGACTCTATCGGAAAAAGTATGACGCCTCAGGGATAGGAGAAGAGAGAAAAGAAAAACCTCCCGAAATCATTCGAGAGGTTTCTTCTTAATTGAGATATGGTACGGGTTCGCTTCCGTTCCAACGGTAAGGCGGCGACTTCACCGGAACGAACGCGGAGCGGTCCGTCAACCAGGTGCGCAGATCTTCGTCGCCTTGCGGCGTTTTCCCAGACTGATCGATCGCCTGCATAATATCAAAAGCGTAATCCACGTACACATTGCCCTGCTTGTCCATCAGGTAGGAAAGGGTCTCCCCGGAATAGACACTGGTCAATGCCAAGCTGTCGGCCTTAAGCAACGGGAGATCAACCGTATACAGACCCGGATAGACCTCACCATTGGCCTCGCCCGGGAGAGCATCTCCGTGGCTTGTACGGTAGCTCAGCACTTTGTGCTGGACGTCGTTCACCTTCTGAATCGTGTTTAAATCCATTACTTTAACCGTAGGGTCGGTTTCTTCATCGATAACGAGAAAATAGACGCTTCCGCCCTGCTCAAAGGCTGCCGCCGGAAGCTCATCCAAATAACCTTCCCGCTTCAATTGGTTCAAATCGATCTTGTATTTCTCGTATCGCGGAGTATCCTCCCCGGCAGTAATGATCGGCAGGATCCCCTTATCTTCCTGAAAACGGTCCAAAGCCCGTTGAACCCGGTCCACGCTCTCCATATAGGAAACCGGGCCGCCCTGCTGCCTCTCCCCGCGGTACAAACAGCCTGACAGCAGCGAGGTCGTTAACGCCAATAAGACAACCAGCGCCGCTGATCTCAAGCAGGTATGCTTCAAATAACGTAACTTCGTCATGTTGAAAATCTCACCTTATCCCCTTCCGTACTTGCCGTTACCATAATTCCTCCTCTTCCCGCTGCCGTTCCAGCTGTTTGCGAATCGCCGCCTTGAGCGGGTCCTTCGGCAGCTGAACCACCACATCCCCCCGGATCTTCGCCTGACAGGCCAGGCGCATCCCCTGGTCCAACAGCGGGCCAAGCTTGCGGCGCTCCGCATCGCTCGGAGGAGTTAACGCGGCAGCGTGCTCCGGATCGACCTGAACTTTGCACATCAGACAGCCGGCATTCCCACCGCATCGCGTCGCTAAATGAATTCTAGCTCCACGGGCAGCCCTCAGAACCGAAGTGCCCGGCCGGACTTGAACGGTTTTCCCGGACGGCAGAAACGTAATACGTCCTTCCACGATCCGCTCCTTAAGCCTTCCTGCCGCGATATTCGCGCCATGGCCGAGAGAGCAGCGGGCGATCCAACAACTCAGCCATCCGTCCAACCCAATCCGCCGACCATTCGTTCCGTTTCAACAGCTCGTCCAACAGGGGCAGATGTCGATCCGGCTCTTTACGGATCATCCCCGCAATCGGCAAATAGCGATCCGGACGCTCGCGCAGGAGGTTAAACACCAATTCATGGGCTAACGGCATGACCCATAAAGCGCTATCACGCAATTTCACACGCTGCGCGGCCGGCGCGAGCAACGCTTCTATCTCCGTCCGATAGAACGCCCCGGCGGTATGGACTTCAAATCCGCCTACCAGCTCAATTGTCGACTCGCCAATACGGTAATGGCTTAACCGGGAGGTATAGATTCCGCTCCGGTCATGACGCGGCTGGTCCGTCGCAAACTGCCGGAGCCGCTCGTGCAGCCGGTCGGCGGTCGCCAGATCCGCATAGACGTCGATATCCCGCGGAACCGTCGCAAGCTCAACCCCCTGGAGCCACAATCCGCAGCTTCCCCCTAGCAGCCACTTGCCCTCCATTCCACAGCTTTCGGCCAGCTTGCATAATTCTTCGGTTAAATCGGCATAGGCTTTGCTATCTTGTTGTTGCATATCTCTTCCTCTTCTCTTGGGTTCAGTGATGTAGAGGTGCTGTCAAGTAATCGACACAAGCCCGGTCAAAAAGCCCACCAGCATAATAAAAAAGGCAAGGAGCGATAAGATTCCCTTAATCCACCCTTTGGTTTTCGTCCGTGCAAATGTGATTAAAAAGACCGAGACCCCCATGATCAATACGGCGGCGATCGATAGCCACATCTTCGTCATTGCATCCATCTGTTTATTTCACCTACTATTTTTTGCTTTAATATGATCCATATTATAGCATTATGCGGTCTTTCAGGCTACGCGCTGGCCAAAACTAAACAAAGCCCCGCGGCATACGGCCGCAGAGCTTAAGGGCAATAAGGATCACCTTTATTTATTTTTTAAGCATTAACTTCATTAAGGCTTCCATATTGGACGGATTCATGCCGCTTTTTTTCACGGCGTTCACGATCTCGTGAATCGTGCTTTCCGACACGGGAACTTTCGCCATCGCCGATACTTGCTTGATCAGCTTACGTAGTTCGGCTTCATTTTGAATGGTTGATGGCTTTACGGTGCTGGCCAGCTTTTTGACCGAACTTTCCGAGATCGCTTTACCCGTCTTCTTGTTGATGGCATTCAAGGCCTCTTTGGATATCTTGCTCACGCTTTCGCCTCCTCCGTTGTCCTCTTCAACCAATGTATGAGAGGGCGGAGGTAAAGGTGATATTCCCCAGCAAAACGGGCTCTAACGGCGATATCAAAAGCCGTGTCTGGTAACTCCAATTTCAATAAAGGTTCAAAAAGGCGGCTTTTCAGCACCGAGAAGGTTGGATGAAGCTGGGACTGAGTAGCGGAGCGTAGGAGACCTACGTGAGCAACGGAAGGCCCTGCTGAATTCAAGATTCGATGTCGAATCCACTACTTTGAAGATGCTTCGTGATCAAAAGACGAATTTTTGAACTTCCGCTCAAGTGTGCCATTGTTCCCAGGTTTCTAGGGACATCACTTCCATCTCCGTTTTCCGGTCGCGTCCCATCAGCGCCTCTACAGCGGTGCGCGGGTCCAGCCCCTCGAATAGGACGTGGTAAAGCTGAGCCGCAATCGGCATCTGCACCTGATACTTCTCAGAGATGGCATGGGCCGCTTTCGTTGTGCGAATGCCTTCTACAACCATGCCCATCTGGGTTAATACTTCCTCCAGCGGTTTGCCTTCGCCCAGCATAAACCCAGCTCGCCAGTTCCGGCTGTGCCGGCTGGTTGCCGTCACGACCAGGTCACCGACCCCGGCCAAACCGGCAAAGGTCAGCGGGTTGGCTCCCATTTCAACGCCGACCCGCGTAATCTCCGCAAGACCGCGGGTAAGCAGTGCCGCCTTGGCGTTGTCCCCGTAGCCCAGTCCATCGGACATTCCGGCGCCCAGCGCGATGATATTTTTTAAAGCCCCGGCAAGCTCCACGCCTACCATATCCCGGTTGGTGTAGACGCGGAAATACGGGTTCATGAACAGGTCCTGAGCCAATTCAGCCTGGGCCGCGTCCTGTGCAGCGACAACCACAGTGGTCGGGCAGCGTTTCACAACTTCCTCCGCATGGCTAGGACCGGACAATACAACAATACGCCCCTCTTCACAGCCGAGTTCCTCCGCGATCACCGTCGACATCCGCTTCATGCTCTCAATCTCAAAGCCCTTGGTGGCATGCACCAGCAGCATATCCTCATGCCAGAAAGGCTTTAGTGATCGAGCAACCTCACGAACCGCCGAGGACGGCGCAACCATCACGACCGCTTTCGCACCGGTCACTGCGGCTTCCAAATCAGTGGTTGCCGTAAGGCGAGGCGACAAGTCCACGCCAGGCAAAAAACGTTCATTGCGATGTTTCGTATTGATTTCATCCTGTTGCGCTTCGCTACGTGTCCACAAGGCAACTTCCATGTCTTTGTCGGCGAGCACACTGGCGAGTGCCGTTCCCCAACTGCCCGCCACCAGCACGGCGGCTTTATTAGACAACGCGATCTCCTCCTTTGGATCCCAGCTTATTTTCCTTGCCGTGCACGATCTTCACGATATTCGTGCGATGTCTCCAGAAGGCGAACACGCAGATGACCAGACTCGCCCAGAAATAAGGGCCGAATTCGCCGGAGACCGCCAGAAAAATCGGCGTCAAGAAGACGAAGATAAGCGAACCAAGCGAGACGTACCGGGTAATAACGATCGATAATATCGCAATGATCCCCGCGTACAACGCAGGGAAGAAAAACAAGGTCGCCATCACGCCAATCGTGGTGGCAATCCCTTTTCCGCCGCGAAAGCGGAAATAAAGCGGCCAGTTATGGCCGACGATTGCTGCGATGCCGCACAGCGAGGCGATCCATTCGACGCCGTCGCCTAGCCAGCGGCCGATCCATACTGCGGCAATCCCCTTAAGCACATCCAGGGCCAGAACGAGAATCGCCGGGCCTTTCCCCAGTACGCGCAGTGTGTTGGTGGCTCCCGCGTTTCCGCTGCCGTGCTGGCGAATATCGATGCCTTTCAAGGCTTTCGCCAACACGACGCTGAAGCTAACCGAGCCAAGCAAATAACAAACAATTACAGCTATTACGGGTAAAATCACCTTATTCTCCCCTAACCTTCATCAGACTTGCGCCGCGTAAACAGCCGGATTGGCGTTCCCTCAAAATCAAATGCTGCCCGGATTTTGTTCTCCAGGTACCGTTCATAAGAGAAATGCATCAGCTCCGGATCGTTGACAAATACCACGATGGTCGGCGGTTTCACCGCAACCTGCGTGACGTAATTAATTCGCAGGCGCCGCCCTTTGTCCGTTGGCGGAGGATTGATGGCGATTGCATCCGACACAACATCGTTTAGCAAATGGGTCTGCACGCGCTTCGCATGCTGATCTGCGACGTGCTGAACCACCGGCAACAGTTTATGTAAACGCTGCTTCGTTTTAGCTGACAGGAAAACAATCGGGGCATACGTCATAAACAGGAAGTGGTCGCGGATTCTTTGCTCAAATTGGTGCATGGTTTTATCGTCCTTCTCAACCACATCCCATTTGTTCACGACGAAAATGGAAGCTTTACCGGCTTCATAAGCGTATCCCGCGATATGCTTATCCTGTTCGATGATCCCTTCTTCGCCGTTGATCAGAACCAGTACCACATCCGCCCGCTCGATCGCTTTCATGGCGCGCATAACGCTGTACTTCTCCGTCGTTTCATAGACCTTACCGCGTTTGCGCATCCCTGCGGTATCGATCAGGACGTACCGTTGACCGTCTTTCTCGAACGGCGTATCAATCGCATCACGGGTTGTTCCGGCGATATCGCTGACGATGACTCGCTCTTCACCGAGGATCGCGTTCACCAGCGAGGATTTCCCCACGTTTGGACGACCAATCAAAGCGACCCGGATCACGTCATCATCGTATTCGTCATCCGCGAGCTCCGGCAGATTATCCGCAATCGCATCCAGCAAATCGCCGATGCCCGTGCCATGGCTGCCCGATACCCCAATCGGCTCACCAAAGCCGAGGTTATAAAACTCATAAATATTGTCGATCCGGCCGATGTTATCCACCTTATTCACCGCGACAATGACCGGCTTGCCTGACCGGTACAACAAATTGGCGACCTCCTCGTCCGAAGTAGTCACGCCAGCCTTGGCGTCACACATAAATACAATCACATCGGCTTCCTCGATCGCGAGTTCGGCCTGCATACGGATCGATTTGAGAATCGGCTCCTTGTCGTCGAGTTCAATCCCTCCTGTATCGATGATGCTGAACGGTTTCCCGTTCCATTCCGACGCGCCGTAAATCCGGTCGCGCGTAATCCCGGGCTTATCTTCCACGATTGCCAGGCGGTCACCGATAATCCGGTTAAATATCGTGGATTTCCCCACATTCGGCCGCCCGACGATAGCCACAACGGGTCTTGCCATTGACATCCCTCCTAATACTTATTTTTGGATCCTCAAAATGGAGTTGATTCTCTATATAGGCTTCACACGTTTATTTACGGATACACGTAAATCATCATAGCAAAAAAAAGATGGCTTGGCTAACGGTCAACAACAAAAACGGCGAACCCGCTTCTTC
This sequence comes from Paenibacillus phoenicis, assembly GCF_034718895.1. Taxonomy (NCBI): domain Bacteria; kingdom Bacillati; phylum Bacillota; class Bacilli; order Caryophanales; family Paenibacillaceae; genus Paenibacillus; species Paenibacillus phoenicis. The sequence goes on from NZ_JAYERP010000001.1 coordinate 1,666,778, forward strand.
AGGGTCCGCCGATGTTCGAGCCACTAAAACCTGATTATTTCAGTTTGCTGAGTTTATCGCCGAAGCGTTCGCCCAGCGTGATGCTTAAGCCTTGGTTGCTCAGCGATACGTTAGGGTTGTCGCCCAGGTCTTCTTTTCTCACGCTGCTGCCTTTGGAAGGTCTTTCGCTCTTCGGTGCAGGAGCCGGAGCTTCTTCCGTTTCCTTAATGCTGAGGCTTACCCGTTTCTCGCTAGGGTTCACGTCCAGCACTTTCACCTGTACCGTTTGTCCTTCTTTCAGCACTTCATGCGGAGTTCCGATATGCTTATGCGAAATTTGAGAGATATGAACGAGTCCTTCTACCCCCGGTGCGATTTCCACGAAGGCACCAAAGTTCACCAGTCGTTTAACTTCGCCTGTTACAATGTCACCGGTGTGGAATTTCTCAGCCGCTGTATCCCAAGGACCTGGTTGTGCTGCTTTGATCGAAAGGCTGATTTTGCCTTTTTCCGGATCAACTTTGAGCACTTTCACCTTCACTTTGTCGCCTTCGGACAGGACGTCAGCAGGTTTGTCAACATGGTTCCATGCGATTTCGGATACGTGTACCAATCCGTCTACGCCGCCTACGTCAACAAATGCACCAAATTGAGTCAAGCGTTGAACCGTACCTTCCAGCACTTGGCCTTCTTTCAATTCAGCCATCACTTTTTGTTTGTTCGCTTCAAACTCTTCATCAAGCACATCCTTTTGGGAAAGGATCACTTTGTTGTTCTCACGGTCAAGTTCTTTCACTTTGACGCGCAGCGTGCGGCCTTTATAGTCGCTGAAGTCTTCAACGAAGTGACGTTCTACCATCGATGCCGGAATGAAGCCGCGAACGCCTACGTCAGCGACAATCCCGCCTTTGACGACGTCGGCAACCGTAACTTCGAAGACTTCGCCGTTTTGGAACTTCTTCTCCAGCTCTTCCCAAGCGTTTTCGCTGTCAATCGCACGTTTGGAGAGCACCAGGCGTTCCTTCTCGTCGTCGATGCTGACCACTTTCGTTTCTACCTCTTGGCCTACTTGCACAGCATCCGCCGCATTGTCGAGATGTACGGAGGACAGCTCGCGAATAGGAATAACACCGTCGTATTTATATCCAATGCTTACATAAGCTTGGTTATCTTCGATTTTGACGATCGTTCCTTTGACGGTGTCCCCTTTTTTCAAAGAGACGATTTGCTCCATCTCATCCTGGCTAGCGACTTCCGCAGCCTCTTGAACATTTTTTGTTTCTTCCGACATGTCAATAACCTCCTCAATTCAAAAACCCATTTATTTAAACCCGCTCTAAAGGTTGTTCAAAAAGCCAGCTTTCGATCACAAAGTAAAAAATTGACTTTTTGAGCTTCCACTTGTAGCGAAGTTCAAAACAATCCATTAAGGTATAGCTTCCCAAATGTTATCAGCCTTCATGCATCCCATCTGGCAAAGGCATGAAAAAATTAACGCTTCTTCAGCTCGGCGATGCTGGCCATGATTTTCTCCGTAGCTCGCTCGGCTGCGTCAGGTCCGCCATTCTCCTTGAACTCCGTCAGATCAACCGGCGGTCCGTAAACGACGCGCAATTTCCGAAACAATTTATAAGTGCCAATAATCGCAACCGGAATCACCGCTGCGTCACTGCGAAGCGCGAACGTCGCCGCACCTTTCTTGCCGATCATATTCGCTTCGGCGTCTTTCACCCGACGGCCTTCCGGGAAAATCCCGATGACGTGACCGTTACGGAGCAAGGTCAGCGCGGTTTTGATCGATTCTTTGCTTACGCCCCCCCGCTTTACAGGGAAAGCTCCTAGCTGCCGAATCAGCCAACTGAAGCCGAAAATGTTGAACAATTCCTGCTTGGCCATAAAATGCACCTTGCGTTCCAACATGATGCCGATGGTCGGCGGATCAAGCAAAGTTAAATGGTTGGAGCACAAGAGCACTCCGCCTTCTTTGGGGATATGCTCCAAGCCGCTTACCTCAAAGCGATACAACAGCTTATAGAGGATGCGAAGCACACTTCGACAAAAACGATAGATCATCCAGGCTCAACTCTCACTTCCATAGGTTCTGCACATTGCTACGATGTGGTCGGCCACTTCGTCCAAGGACATCTGCGTCGTATCCAGCAGCTGAGCATCCTCTGCCTGCCGCAGCGGGGAAACCTCCCGCTCCCGGTCCAGCCGGTCTCGCTCTTCAATCGATCGCACGAGGTCATCGAAGGAAATCTTGTCCTGCTCCTTCATTTCCTTGTAACGCCGACGTGCCCGTTCCTCAACGCTCGCGGTCATGAACACCTTCACTTCCGCATCAGGTAATACGCAAGTGCCGATATCGCGTCCGTCCATGACGACGCCTTTGCGCAAAGCCATTTGCCGCTGCAATGAGACAAGCCGATCGCGCAGCCCCTCGATTTGCGCATATCGGGACACTTGGGCATTCACGGCTAACGAGCGAATCTCTTCCGTGACGTCTCGACCGTTCACCCGGACCTGTTGCCCCTGTTCTCCAGGCAGCAATTCGATATCCAATTCAGGTAAATGCTGCAGCACTTTGTCCACTTCGTCTGGTCCGATCCCTAGCTGCAGAAAATACCAAGTTGCCGCCCGGTACATCGCCCCGGTATCGACGTAGACATAATGCAGTCTACCGGCAACCATTCGAGCTATCGTACTTTTCCCTGCCCCCGCAGGACCGTCGATGGCGATGTTGATTTTCTCATGGGTTGTAGACGTCTCGCTTGCCAAAGGGGCATTCCTCCTCAAAACAAATCCTCAAGAAAAAAGCAGGCATTGCCTGCGACGTGAAAATTATACCACAGATAACAAAGGGATGCAAAAGAAACGCGCTTGCTTTTCCCGATTAATTCCCTTGTTCTCTGTGAATGGGCACCCCTTCATATTTGTCTGCAGAGGCTAGAACATATCGCAATTCTGGAATCCGTAGCAAGAGTTGAAACAGGCATAATGCTGCCAATAAAACCAGTAAACTCCGTTTTATCCATCTTTCCACCTTGTCCGAGAAAGACAGAAACAGTTCCGTATAAATTTCGTCGTCTTGCGTTTTTTTCATTTCGATTCCCTCCCTGGTTAGCCACACGAACACGGGTGGATTTCAATGCGTTAATGTATAGCTTATCCATATTGGGAAATCGGAAATACCTCCATTGAGCGGATGAAATCAGCGATTTTTGAAATCAAACTGTCGCTCGAAGCAATACCGAATCAGCTTTTGCCGTTCAAGGTCCGAAATGCTTACGAATTTCAGCATGACAATCGTGCGCCCGGTTTCCAGCTTCTTCATCCGAACAACTTCCGCTTCAAAAGGCACATGGTCGATCGTACCATTTTTGAACGGGATGAGCAGCCAGCAAAAGAGCAGATCCCCCTGAGCCAGCTTAAATTCGCTGCTGCAGCTGAAGGAGACCCCGCCGCCGCCAACATCCTCCGTATATGTTACAAAGCGCACGCCGTCCTTCATGAGCACGGCGATTTCCAATTTGGCGACCACTCGCAAAAAATTGCGCCGTTGGATTTTCGTAATCGTTTCCGGCTCAGGCTTGCAAATACGCACTAATTGAACAACGTCGTCGGCAAAACCGAGCACATATGTATTAAAGTAGTTTTTCACTCCGTTTTCTGTCAGGAAATACACGGATAATTCGTCCCCGATGTACAGCTTTCTGATGCGTCCGCTCCCGATCTCGATCGGCACTTCGATCAATAACGATTCTTCTTCCACGTCCGCGATCCGTGATTTACATTCCTTCTCATCATTCGGCTTCTCCACCGAGGCGACTTGAATGTATACAAGATCGTTCACTTTAGGAAACAAGCTTGCCACCGTCCTATGTCATGGTTGTACTTCTATCTTTTGATTATAGCACGGCGCGAGGCGGCTGGACTTAAATAATTCGTTGAAAAATCAAAAAGGAATCTTCCGGACAACCGGAACATTCCTTTGAAGTTGCCGCGCAGAGAATCAGGAAGACTTCGTTTCTCCTTGATTGTTGCGGCTGCGAATCTCTTCGATCATCTCTTCATTGCCGTTCTCAGCGTTGATGAAGATTTTGTACTGCGATCCGTTAATCGAACCGCCGAATTCGTAGGTGAGCACCTTCTCTGCTTGCTCGTTCTCGATGAGCGCGAGACGATGATATTTCTCTTTGTACTCCGGATTCAGAAATTTACGCGCTTGCTGCAAAGTCAGTTTAGGTTTTCCGACATTTTCCCGGTTTTCACGTTCATACACGTAGTCGCTGGCCTGCATCCCGGTCACCTGCCCGTTGTCCAGTGCAACTCGGATCGTGATTTTCTCCGGATAAATGAGCACGTCGCCTTGCTTGCTGACGAACGTGAAGTTCCCTTCATTATCGAACTCATCATAAGAAACGGCCGCTAGCCCCGGATACCCTTTGTTTTCCAGGAAATCTTTGGCCCGCTGTTTCGCCGTGCTCACATCCACCGCTTTCGGTCCGATGGGGCGATGGTAGACATAGGAGATCAAATGGCCGCCGTTCCGGGTAAAATCAAGCGACCAAGACTCGTCGCCTTTTTTGTTCTTCAGGTTGGCCGTATACGAGGCCCACTCCGTTCCTTTCCCGTTCTCTACGACTTGGATGTTCTCTGCGCTCTGCACGCCCGTAAAAGCCGCCGTTTTACGTTTAATTTCCTCAACGGTGATCGGACTACCGCCCAGCTTCTTCACCGAACGTTTATTGTACATGCTGGAGATGGACGGTCCCCAATCCAACTCTGGGTATTCGCCAACCTTTTTATCTACGGTTTTAAAGCCATCGATAATCGTATTGTCCCGCGGCTCCTTCTCGCTAGCCAGCGCCGTCTCGACGTCCATCCAGCGCAGGCGATTCGCGATAACCTTGTTTTGTACGCCTTGCAGGTCTTGGGCGATTTGCGCCGAGCTTTTGTACAGCTCTTTCAGATTTTTTAACTCGTTTTCGGTTAAAGGCTGCTTCGTCAAATCACGAATCGCGGTCTGGTACGAGAACTTCGCGATACGAGACAGAAACTCTTCCGTTTTATTAAACGGGAGCAAGGTTAACGGAAGCTGGTTGATTTCGTTTTGCGCCTCGCTCGTGATGCGCCATACGTTCACCAGCCCTTTACGTTGGGCACCGGTGGAGGCCGAATTTACCGCCAAGGTGTTGCCCAATTCCGTATGCAGCTTGTCCACGTGATAAGACAAATCATGGAACGCCCGCTGATATTGGTTTTCCGCCTTGATCAGAATCGAGTTTTTCTCCTGGTTCTCCTGATACCCCCACACCAGGGCGCCGATCAACAGCACGGCGGTCACTGGAAACAGAATCGCACTCAATCGTTTGTACATTGGGCTTAGCTCTCTCCCTTCTTCAACTAGGTTGGGATTAGTGTGACAAGAAGGAAAGAACTTTATGCATAATCTTCACCCTACTGAATCGCTTCTTCTTCGATCTCAAAGTTATGCTGATTATTGCATAGGCATTGCTTAAAGCCGGTTTCGATATGGCCGCGCTCTTTTTTGCCGCGCAACACAAACCGCTCGCCGCACGCTTTACAAGTAATTCGCACCTTGACGCGCACGAAAAAAGGCACCCCTTTCTAACGATCCTGCAGCCTACCTTAGCGTAAACATGCAAATTGTTAGAATCAGGATGCCCTATTCTGAGGCAAATTAATCTTGCCCCTTCGCCCCCGGCGTCAAACGGAACGGGGAACGGTTGTTGGCCCGATACATCTTCCCGAGCCCTCCGTACCAGAGGAAGGCCATAAGGGGGACGATAAACCAAATCCAATACTGCGTCGTATTGTTTAAGATCCAATCGTATACCCCATGCCAGAACAGCGGGAAGGCTAACGAAAAGATCAGGAACTTTCGAGTTTGCCCGCCGCTCGAGAATTTAGCCCGACCCAGGTAGTACCCCATCATCACCCCGAACATCGCGTGGCCGGATACGGGGAGTAGGGCTCGAACGAGCATGGTGCCAATCGAAGCGTGACTCGCAAAGGCATACAATACATTCTCAACCGTTGCGAATCCTAATGAAATTGCCGCCGCATATAAGATCCCGTCATACGGCTCATCAAATTCGGTATGGTTGTAAATCATATGAAATAATACGAACCACTTCAGCACTTCCTCTACACCGGCCGAAATGCCAAAAGCTGTAACCAACGGTCCTTCGCCCAGCCACATGGTTAACCCTCGCTGGATGATCAGGACCGGCAATACGATCAAGAAGCCAAGCAAAAACACCTTGATGACCATATGCAGCGGTTCCGCATCATACTTGTCCCTGAGATAAAAATACGTAAGCAGTGCAATACCGGGAGCAACCGCTGCGCTTAAAATCGAGAAAAAGAGCAACGGTTATCCCCCCTTATTGGCTGCTTCCGTTCTTTGTCTCTCTCTCTTCTGAATTGACATGGGTCTGCCTTCATACGAGACGTAATCAATCCTGGCGTTTGAAGTGGTTGCAAATCGTATCCACCGCATGATCAGCCATGATTAATTGCCCGTACTCTTCCAGCATCGCCGTAGTTACCGATGTCGCTTCGCCGAATTCAGCTAATACTGCAATCAGAGCAGGATGTTTGCCCTCCTCCAGTTCCTCCGGCTCCAGCTGAAGAACCCATTTTCCATTATATTTATACAGTCTGCCGGCATTGTGAAGCATCGACTTCAGCACGTGTGCCGCTTCGATTACATTCTCGAAATCGTCAAAGGAATACAGAATGGTATCACTTTGCTCCAACGTAACTTCCATCTCATAAACTTCTTCCGGCAGTTCATCCTCATAAGGCGAGCCAATCCCATGTTGATGGTGATCGTATTTGCCGCGCGTAACGATGACGACCATTCCTTGTGCAGGAAGGGCGAACACTTCCACAGCCAATGGCCCGGTGGCGTCAAAGCCCACTTCGTTATAAGCCTGATCCATCATTTCAGTGAACAGGTCATGGACTTTGGGAATTTCCTGCCACATGTCCTCTTTCTGTATACCGCGTTCGCTTAAATCGTCAAACGTGAGGAAAATCCGTATCTTATCCTGGCCTAGTCTTTCTATCTTCATACAGGATCCTCCTCTCTCTATACGTTGTTATAAAACAGATTATGAAACCTGCTGTCAAGTGTGCTGAAAATGGTTCTTTGTATGTATGTTATCACTTATTTCACCTAAATGCACGCTTTAAAATAGAACAAAAAAGAATCATTTTCCGTAACCCCATCAAGGGGGCAGAAAATGACTCTTGTGGTGGTGTTTTGAAACGGATTACAAACCTGGAACCGGGGTTTTCGCCTCTTTGAGGATGGCCTCAACTTCACGGCGCACATCGGGATCGCCTTTAATGAGGTCGGTCAGCTGCTTCAGACTGTATTCCTTCGAATGATTCGAACCGGCCGCTGATACCGTGCCGGAACTGGGATACACCTGGGCGTTGTCTGCCCCTTTAGCCTTTGTGACAGATGCAGACGCCGTATCTTCCGTTTTCAGCGCTGCCGAAATATCTTCGGTGGGGCTGTCGGTACGCTTTGAGGAGATCCCCGCAAACTTCAGGACCGAGCCTGCACCGCTCATCACGGACATCAGGCTTTGCTTCCGTCGCGAAGCCCACATCGCGGCGAAAACGCCAACCAGTAAACCGCCTAAAAATGAGGAAGATTTCACGTAAAAAACCTCCTTGGTTATGTTAAAATCATCTGTAGTGTTCGCGGATTCCCTTAAACTCATGCGGCATAAATACAGGAAAGCGAGTTGACTTCTTTGCTCCACAAGAAGCTCCTGCCCATCGCCGCCGCTTGTCTTATTCTTAGCTCATGCGGCCAAACCGATGCAACCATAACACCAGCCACATCTAACCAAAACACCGCTCCTTCTTCTGAAGCGACCGCGCCAGATGGCGCCAATGATGGCGCCAATGAATCCGGACAGGTTGGCGAACAGCCTGAGGACTCGTCATCATCAGCCGATGAACAGACCTCTTCTGAAGCGGCCGCACCTCCCCTGATGTACCACATTAATAAGGCGTATAACGTAGTGCCCAATGATGAGACCGTGGACAAGAAGGTGGTTCTCCTGACGTTTGACGACGGGCCAAAGGAGAAGGAAATGATTGACGGACTGATCGATACGCTGGATAAACACCAGGCTAAGGCGATCTTTTTTGTTAACGGGTACCGGGTTAAAGCGCATCCCGAGCTGCTGCAGCTAATCCATGACCGCGGGCAGATCATCGGAAACCACAGCTGGGATCACATCGACTTAAAGAAAGAGTCCGCGGCGAATATGCGCAAGCAAATTGAAGATGTGCAAAATATCGTAAAGGAAACCGTCGGCGAAGCGCCACGTTTCTTCCGTCCTCCCTTCGGTTCAGGGAACAAAACAACGCATCAAATCGCAGACGACAATGATCTCATTTACATGACTTGGTCCAACGGTTCCCTCGACTGGGACAGCAAAAACAGAAACAAGCCTGAGGCGGTCATCGCGAATGTGCTGGAACAGCTTCACGCTGGAAGCAACATCTTGATGCATGAGCTGCCTTGGACCGTAGAGGCGCTGGATGAATTGCTCACCCAACTGGAACAGAAAGGATATAGCTTTGTTGACCCCCGGAGTATCGGACCAGCTCCTGATCATGCAGATTCCGAAGCAGCAAAATAACAATGAATTCAAAAAACCGTCAGGAGATAACCTGACGGTTTTAATGTTGAGTTTTTTATAAACCATGGCTTTTTCCCCACGGCGAATCGCTTAAGCCCCACCATAACAGATAAATCAAAATAATAACAAAAGCATAAAGAAGCGAATTATAAAACCACCGGGTCATTTTAACACGTTGTGACGGAAACAGCTCCTTGCGTGTTGGCAGCTTGTCCAAATCGGGCTCTACCTCCAACAGGGTAGATAAAGGTCCCTGCGCATTACCAAAATGCTCGATACCATGCAGCGGATGGGAACCCTGCGTTGAGTTGAAGGATGACCGCTGAACCGGCTCTTTGAGTTTAGCTAATGCAGCAACAGCTGCAGATTCAAATTTACCGTCATCCGCCGCCTTCGTCTTGGGAGATCCGGGCTCCGTTGCAGCTTGCAGCGCATCCCTATCCTTCCAAACTGCAACCTCAGATTTACGCGGAATAAGCAGCCGGACCATCGTCTCATCGCCAATGACAGGCTTCTTCTGCACAGGAGTGGTTTCCTCATCAGCGATCAGGGAAAAAGGCTCCTTTTTCAGGCTGCTACGGGGTCGAACAGCGGCATACGTCGACTCGGCATTCACCGCCGCAGGCTCCGGCGTGAGTTCAGCCGTCGCCATGCCGGAGGCCAGATTCCGCGATTGTATGGAAGCATTGCGTTTCATTCGATTTTGCTGACCGTAACGGTCCATTCGGCTCAAATGCTCGTTCATGACTCCCTCCGAAATTTAATCACCATGCCTGATACAAGATCAATCAAGAAGTGACATAAGATCGGCGCCCAAAGCGTCCCCGTTTGTACATAAATAAATCCGAGGCCGTAGCTGCTCGCAAACACCCATGCCGTCGGAATCCAATGCCGAAGATATCGGACATGGATCGCTGCAAACAGGATGCTCGTCCAATACGGACCCAGCCCATACTGGATCGCCCCGCGGAACAACAGCTCCTCGCATACGGCAACAACCGCCGCGATCACGACGATATGCCAAATCGGTCGATGACGGAAGAGCAGGGAATTAATGCCCCCATCATCCATACTTTCCTCCGAGATGAACCGGGACAAGAGCATATCCGCCCCGAACATCACAGCCGCAAATCCTGCTCCCCAGTACACAAATTCGACACTATTCGGGAAATTGAACAGATGAAACGGATTTCTTTTCTGAAATAACAAGATCACAAGACCGATAAGTAATGTAAGCCCTTGCGTGAGATATAAATTAATGAGCAACAATCGATCGTTTAACTGACCGGGGTCGACTTTTTGTATTTTTACATCGCGCAATTTGAACTTTTTCATAGTTTTTGTCAAACCCTGTCCTTTATAATATTTTAACGCATTCAAATCAATATAGTAAGGAGCATAAGTATGATTCGAAAAAATAACACCAAATTTGAAATGCTGTTCTCGCTTGGATTTCTCGCCTTGTTGATTACCGCGTTTGGGACGTTCTTTCTTGGGCTCAATCTCGGGATCGACAAGACGGAAGCCAAATATGCGAATCTCAAAGCAATAACGTTTCGAGAGGAAAACGAGACCTCCTATCAGCAACAGGATTTGGTCACGTTCTACTATGTGGTATTCCAGCCATATCAGCAATTTAAAGAGGACTACCTCACGCTGATCGAAGACATCACCCACAGCTCCAAGCCGGTATCGTCGGACAAGCTGAAGGACATCCGCGATAAGGCTAAAGCCAGCTATGAACAAATTGCCGTACAATCCATCGCCGACTCCTCCCCCTTGCTCAAGGAGGCCCAAACCGACTATTTAAAGAGTCTGAAGCTGTTTGAGGAAAGCATGGACCAGATCAAATCTAAGGCAGGGAACAAGAAAGGCATGGAGCTGGCCAAAATCATCAATCAAGACGAGTTCACCGTGAACGCCAAAAAGTATGGGCTGCAGGCGCAAAAGAAATATTATGCCTCGATGCTGAAATGGACCGCCAAAACCAAAAGCGGCGTTTCTGCTGACTATACATACAAAGAGAACATCGGAACTAAGGAATGGTCCGGTTATTCGCTTGCTGTAAAAAATAAAGCCGTCACCGATATGATGGTGAACGAGCAGCTTTATGTATCCTATTTGCCGCAGGACTTCACGGCCAAAATCGATCAGTTGATCAGCAGCGGAAAAGCCGATGCGCTTAAATTGAACTCCATCGGCTCTATTGTTAAGGTTTTAATTGAAACGGATGCCGTGAAGAGCAAAGAATTTGTAAAATGGAAATCAACGTATTACGCCTCCGAATCGTTGCCGGAGCTGCCGTTCTTTGCGGAGAATTAAGCCATTTCGCTGTCCGCCGGAATCAGACGCTTTTCGACATTAGTAAAATCATAACCAAAATTTCGGACGGATTCAAGTTTGGGCAAAATCCGAACGACAAACACCTAACTTTGTAAAAATGTTCAGGTTGGTGTTGACACTTTGCCAAGGCCCGTGTTACATTATGAAAAATTACATCTCATGAAACACTTTGAAGGAAAGAAGCCTTCGGAAAGCTTCCAGAGAGTCGGTGGTGCTGCAAACCGGCAGCGGAACGAATGGCTTTAGCGCTCCTGAGTCGCTGCGTTGAAATGAAAGTAGGCGCAGCCGGTGAACCCGTTATCGTTCTTGTCAGCAATGACAACTGAGGCTGCTTTCTGCGAAGGGGCAGCGAATTAGGGTGGTACCACGAATAACTCTCGTCCCTTACTACGGAAGTAGTGTGCGGATTGAGAGTTTTTGATTTATTTAAATCCGTTTAAGCGACGCCAACTGCCTTCCAGGCGTCCTTGGGCACCTTGGTTCTTTGGTGCGGTGATCGGACACAGCGTCAATGAAGAAACTCAACCACATCAGCTTATGCTTCCGAAGATAGCAATACTTGCTATCTTTCAAGGAGGCCTTGCTATATAAAACTTTTAGGAGGGTCAAATCATCATGTTTAAAGTTTTAGTATCGGATCCGATCAGCGACTTAGGAATTCAGCAGCTGATGGATGCAGCCGACGTTGAGGTCGACAAGAAGCCAGGTCTCAGCGAAGATGAATTGGTGCAGATTATTCCGCAATATGACGGTCTCCTGGTCCGCAGCCAAACGAAAGTCACCGAAAAAATCATGGAAGCCGGAACCCGCTTGAAAGTCATCGGCCGCGCTGGCGTTGGGGTCGACAACATCGATCTGGAAGCGGCGACGAAACGCGGAATTATCGTCATTAATGCTCCAGACGGCAATACGATTACGACTTGTGAACATGCCTTTGCGATGATGATGGCGCTGGCCCGTCATATTCCGCAAGCCTATGCGAAGACGATCAAAGGCGAATGGGACCGTAAATTCCTTGGCGTCGAGCTGCGCAACAAAACGTTGGGCGTGCTGGGCATGGGCCGGATCGGCAGCGAGGTTGCGAAGCGTGCCAAAGCGTTTGGCATGGATATTCTCGGCTATGACCCTTTCCTTACTGAAGATCGGGCGGAGAAGCTGGGTGTGAAGCTGGCCACCGTGGACGAAATCATCCGGAATGCGGACTTTATTACCGTTCATACGCCGCTCACACCGGAGACGAAGCATATGATCGCCCGTCCTCAATTTGAAGTGATGAAGAAAGGCATGCGCATCATCAACTGCGCCCGCGGCGGCATCATTGACGAATTGGCGCTGGTTGAAGCGATCGATCAGGGGATCGTAGCCGGGGCTGCCTTCGACGTATTCGAGAAAGAACCGCCGGAAGCCGACCACCCGTTCCTTCATCATCCGAAGATCATCGTGACCCCGCACCTTGGCGCTTCTACCGTGGAAGCACAAGAGAATGTGGCTATTGACGTATCCGAGCAGGTGCTCCATATCCTGCGCAACGAACCGTTTAAGAATGCAGTTAATATGCCGCCGGTTGCAGCCAGCGTCATGAACAAGCTGCAGCCTTACTTCGGGCTCGGCGAGAAAATTGGTATTTTCCTGTCTCAATTGAACAATCAGGCTGTCAAAGAAATTCATGTCGATTATGCCGGTGATCTGGCGGAAGTGGATACGCAGCCGCTGACCCGTTACATTATCAAAGGTGTGTTGTCCCGTCATTTCGGTGGCGACGTGAATATCGTTAACTCGATGCACCTGGCGAAGGTCCGCGACATTAACGTAGTGGTATCGCAGGCTTCGGCTACCAAAGGCTTCACCAACCTGATCTCCGTGACGCTCAAGGCTCAGGACGGAGCGGAGCGCCGGGTCGCTGGTACGCTGCTGAACGGATACGGTGCACGCATTGTCCAAATCGACAAGTTCCCGGTTGATGTCGCGCCGGAAGGCCATCTCATCTTCATCTCGCATAACGACAAACCGGGGATCATCGGGCATGTCGGTACCTTGCTCGGGAAGAACGTTGTGAACATCGCCTCCATGCAGGTCGGACGTAAGCTGGTCGGCGGCGAAGCGATCATGGTTCTAACTGTGGATAAAGCAGTAACGAAGGAAGTCCTGGACGAGTTGACGAAGCTTCCGGAAATCAATAAAGCACAGCATATCATTTTCGCGTAACGGCGCGAATCAAGATAACACGAATATTCATGAGGCCGTAGATCAATCATTGTTCCACGATGAACAAGATTTATCTGCGGCATTCAACAAAAAAACATCCCTCTTCGCGAAGGATGTTTTTTGTTATCACGTAGTTTGTCCCGATTCGACAGGAAGCAAGAAATGAAATACGGTGCCCTTGCCGATTTCACTATCGGCCCAAATGGAACCGTGATGGGCTGCGATGATATTTTTGACGATCGAAAGCCCCAATCCCGTCCCGCCGTTCTCACCGCGAACCCGTGCTTTATCGGCTTTATAGAAGCGATCAAAGATATATCGCAAATCTTCGCTCGGAATGCCTACACCGGTATCCGATACGGCTACGTGAAGCTGCTTGCCCATTTCGCCGGTCTCCATATGAGCCTTGACCGTAACCTTTCCTCCTTCCGGCGTATGCCGGAAAGCATTGTCCAGCAGATTGGTCAGCACCTGCTCCAAACGGTCTTCATCGGCTTGCAGCTGCAGCTCTCCGTCTTCCAGCTCCAACACAAGCTCAACCCCGTTATCCTTGGCCCGGACCTGAAATTTACGGTCCACCCGCTCCGCCAATTCACGAAAGTCGATCTTGCGCATGACCATATCCGTATGACCTGCCTCCATCCGGGCCAGGTCCAACAAATCGCGAACCAGCCGTCCCATCCGCAGGGATTCGTCATAAATGACTTGGGCGAGCTCAGCGCTCTCTTCCGGCGAAGAAGCCATACCGTCGAGCAGCGCTTCACTGTACCCCTGCATCATCGAGAGCGGAGTCCGAATTTCGTGAGACACATTGGCCACGAAGTCGCGGCGCATCTTCTCCAAGTTGACTTCTTCGGTTACATCCCGAAGCACGGCAACGGCTCCGCGAACCTCGCCGTCCGAGGACAGCGGCGCCATATGTACGGACCATACGCCTTTCATAACGTGTACATTCATCTTCTGGTCGCTCTCTTGAACCAGCAAACGGCGGAACATCGGAAGCAGCGGTTGCGGAACCATCTGCCCTTCCCCGGCAGAGGCAGGTAAATCCTCCTCCCCATCCTCCGTCAGATCGCCCCAGAGCTGCAAAATCCGATCGCCCGGCGGGTTGGTCAAAATGACGGCGCCCTCGCGGTCCAACGTGATCACCGCATCATTCATGCTCCTTAGCACGCTGGAAAGATGTTCTTTCTCATGCTTTAAGCTGCGAATTGTATTTTCAAGCTCTTCCGCCATATGGTTAAACGTATTTGCCAGTTCACCAATTTCGTCGCTCGTACGCAGGGACAAGCGCGTATCGTACTTGCCCTTGCGCACCGAATCCGCAGCCCGGATCAACTGCTGCATCGGTTGCGTAATCTTCGTGAACAGAAACAAGGCAAAAAACGTTGTGAGCGAAAATCCGATCATCGAGACGATCACAAATAATCGTTTAACCGCTCCAGAGTTCGTAAAGTTCGTATCAATATAGGGCAGCAGGAACAGGCCCATCAACATCAGGACGCAGGCTACCAAGCAAATGATCGTAATCCACAGCTTACCAACGAGCGTTCTCCAGAAGTTCACTTACTTTGGAACCTCCAGCTTGTATCCGACGCCCCACACGGTCGTGATCATGGCGGCGGACTCCGGCGACACCTTGTTCAGTTTCTCCCGAAGCCGTTTCACATGGGTATCCACCGTACGCAAATCTCCGAAAAACTCGTAGTTCCATACGTCCTTCAGCAGCTCTTCCCGGGAAAACACCTTATCCGGCGATACTGCCAAATAATGCAGCAGCTCATATTCCTTCGGAGTCAGGCTGACTTCCTGCCCGTTTGCAGTCACCCGATGGGCATCATGCTCAATCACGAGATGAGGGAACACGATATTGTTGCTAGTTCCGCTTTCCT
Source organism: Paenibacillus phoenicis (assembly GCF_034718895.1). Lineage (NCBI taxonomy): Bacteria > Bacillati > Bacillota > Bacilli > Caryophanales > Paenibacillaceae > Paenibacillus > Paenibacillus phoenicis. The sequence goes on from NZ_JAYERP010000001.1 coordinate 1,681,893, forward strand.
TCGTCAAATAAGCCGTTGCGGAAGCGCGGCGCATGATCGCTTTAACCCGGTAGATGACTTCACGAGGGCTAAACGGCTTCACGACGTAATCGTCCGCCCCAACTTCAAAGCCCTGTACGCGGTTGATTTCCTCGCCTTTGGCCGTCAGCATCAGTACCGGCGTTGCTTTTACTTGTCTCAATCGATTGCAGACCTCGACGCCGTCAATCCCCGGAAGCATCACGTCGAGCAAGATCAGACCATAATCGTTGGAAGTCGCCAATTTCAGGGCGGTCTCCCCGTCTTCGGCTTCATCGATTTCGTAGCCTTCTTTTTCCAAGTACATCTTTAGCAGCCGGCGAATCCGCTCCTCGTCATCGACTACCAGAATGCGGTTTGTTTGATCTGACATTTAACAACAACCCCTTCATCATCTTACCCAATCAGTTGAGCAGTCCATATGGTATTATTGCCTGAGTTAATCGGTACCCGCGTAGGAGTGCAGCCCCGCTATGATCAGATTTACCCCAACCAGTGTAAACATCACGACGAGAAATCCCAGAACAGCCAGCCACGAAGACTTGAGCCCCTGGAAGCCACGCGACAAGCGCAAATGGAGGTAAGCACTGTAAAATAGCCAGGTAATCAGCGCCCATACTTCCTTCGGATCCCAACCCCAGAATCTGCCCCAAGCTTGCTGCGCCCAGATCATGGCAAATACGAGCGCTCCCAGCGTAAAGATGGGAAATCCGATCGCAATCGCCCGGTAACTGATCTCATCCAAATCATCTGGGTCGATTCCCCGCAGTGCGGGCGATAACGCTGTGCCGAGCGGCTTGCGCAAAATAAATCGGAGCAGCAAATAAAGTACGGTACCAGTTAGTATTGCCCAAATTATTGTATTCAGTTTGCGGCCGGCCGTTTCCCCTCTCATCCAGGAAGGTGCATCAAACAAAGGCTTCTTCATGCCGAGGAACGGCTGAATGTGCTCCGGCTCGCTTTGATGCGGACCAACGATCGGTGGCAGATTATAAATTTCTTTATCTTCTATTGTACTATCCTGCTCCACTTGGGTGTCAATCGTTGTCTGATTTTGTACGAAGACAGCTTCATATCCGGCTGCCCGGAAGGCAAAGACGGATACAATGAAGCCCAATACTATAATAATAGAAAAAAGCGTAAATTCAACCCACCATTTTTGACGGCGGCCTGCCTTATCGGTCGCTTTAAAATCCACGGCCCTTAGCAGGTACATTAACCCTGCTACAAAACCAACGGCAAAGAACGCCTCGCCGGTAGCCGCCAGCGTTACGTGGATATAAAGCCAAATGGAACGCAGCGATGGAATCAGCGGCTGAACGTCCTGCGGGAATACAGCAGCGTAAGCCATAATGATAATCGCCAGCGGGAGTGCAAACATCCCAAGCAATATTTTGCGATAAATGATAAAGACAATGGTGAAGGCCACCATAATCATCATGGACAAGAACGTCATGAATTCGTACATATTGCTGACGGGTACATGTCCGCTATACGCCCAGCGGGTACCGCAATAGACAAGATGCGACAGCAACCCGAGCGAGGAAACGGCAAATGAAATGCGTCCCCATTTCTTCTCATGGCGCTTCGGGTCGCGGTTGCGCCACGTCTTGCCTGTTACGGCCACTACATAAAAAATAAAAGCCGCACAATAAAGCAAAAAGGCCGTCATAAATGCGACTCTGCTGATTTCCAAAAAGTTCATGGATGTTTCCCCCTATTTTCCAATGACTTCTCATCCGCTTCTACACCCATCGATTGGAGGAATGCGGAAACTTCGCGGCGCATGCCAAACCAATTCTTGGTCGTATGTCCGCCCAGCGTCAGCTGTCGGCCATCGACACGCAGCCATATGCGGCGATGCTGCCAGTAAAACCCTAAGACCAGTCCAAGCATTACGATCCCAAGACCCAGCCAAACGAACGGCATTGCCCGGTCAACCCGGATGTTCAAATAACTGGACGCTTCGATAAAGTCGACGTCTTCCATCCCAAGGACATCCAGCCGCAGCTTCGATTGTACGCCCCCAAGCTGCTCGTTAATCGCATCCTGCTGGAACCGCTCCTTGTCAACCTGTTTAGGAAAATAAATGTACTGTGCGCCTTCCTCCGGAAGATCCGGTCCTTTGATCAAAAATAAAAAGGCAGGCGCGTTAGGCTCGCCGGAAATGGATACCGGCTTTCCCTCGTCGTTCAGGGAAAAATCCATATATTTATTTTGCAGCGTTAACCGGTAAGGGCCAACTTCATACTCACGCTGGGGATTTCTCATGTCCAATTTGAATTTACCGTAGGATTTCCCGGTTTTGACATCCACTAAGGCTGGCTGCACCGATCTTAGCTTCGGCGTGAGATCAAAGTCGAACTGATACGCTTGAAGTCCTTTGTAACTGAGCGGATCGTTAACCCGAATGGCATGACGCTTGACTTCGCGAAGCTGCGGCTCCTTCGAAGGATCGTCGCAATCCGCCGTGCATTCATACAGTACGGCTTGGGTCTCAAACAGCTTCGGCACAACCTTGCCTCTGGCTTTAAATTCCTCGGACATTTCGTCCTCGCTGTAATATTCAACCGTAAACTTCTCATTTTTCAAATAAAGGTTCGTTTCGGGAATATGCGTGATTTCGCCTTCAGGGAACCAGTAATGTTTGTCCAGATGCAGACCCGGCAAACCGCGGAACAAGACCGCCAGGAGAAAAACGATCAGTCCGATATGAATAATGTAAGGGCCCCAGCGGCTAAACCGCTGTTTCTCTGCCAGCAAGGCGCTGCCGTCTGTATAAACCCGGTAATGCTTCTTTCGCAACGGTTGGACGGCTCGCTGAACCCATTCCGCGCCATCTTCGTTGATTTCCCCTTGATAAACGATTTTCTGCCGGGTGAGAAATTCCAGGTGCTTGCGCACTTTTTGCTTTGAAAGCGCTTTGTAAAGCGGAAGCACGCGATCCAAGCTGCAGATCACAAGCGACGCCCCGATCATAACCAGCAGCAAAACAAACCACCAGGATTCATACGTATGGGACAAGCCCAGCCGGTAATAAATTTCGCCGATCGTTCCGTATTTGTTCTTGTAATAGGTCGAAGGGTCGAAGTTAATGAAGTTGCTTTCCTGTTCAAATATCGTGCCTAACATCGCACCAATCAGTGTGATGATGATCAGATAAATCGCTACCTTGACGGAGGAGAAGAAGTTCCAGACCCGGTCAATGAAGTTGGGATTGGTCCGCTGCGACCGCCGGGCGACCCCGTCGTAACGCATCTCCAGCAGCCCGCCTTGCTGATCCTCCTCAAGCAGCGGTTTGCCGCAGGCTTCGCACAATACGGTTCCCACCCGGTTTTGGTGGCCGCATTCGCATTTTGTATTTTCGATCACCGATTATGTCCTCCTCTCGCCGTCAAAGCCCCACCAGCTGCTTGATTTGGTCATCCAACGTATCCAAATTCAGCTCGCCTTGATGAATGGAGGTAATTTTGCCGTTCTTGCCGATAAAGAACGTCGTTGGCATCGGCACGATGCCGTAATCGCGCGTTGTCGTATTGTCGGAATCAAATAAAATGGGAAAATCCACGCCCGTCTGCTTGACGAAATTTTGTACGGTCATCTCGTCTTCGCCCGTGTTGATGCCCAGGACGACGACGCCTTGATCGCGCCATTTTTCCCATTGGGCTTGTAATGCGGGCATTTCTTTCACGCAATAAGTGCACCAGGTAGCCCAGAAGTTCAAGACCACCGATTTGCCCTTATAGTCGTCTAACGTATGTACCTGTCCATCCAAACCGAGCAGTTTAAACGCCGGCGGATTCCCGCCTTGTTTAGGTTTATCGGCCTCGCCGCCGGACACTGCGGTCCCGATCGCATATCCGCCTAGGATGACGATCAACAGCAAGATGACGATTTGGATCGGCCGTCTCGCCTTCCCCATAGTTAACTTCCTTTCTATGAAAAATATCATGAAGTGTTGAACAAATCGTGAACACTCTATGAACATTATATCGGAATTCGCCGCAGTTTCAGCCCGGGGAAATATGAATATTATGTGACGCGCTAGAAATGAGGTGAAAATGCGATGAAAGGGCGGTAAGGTGAAAAGATTCGTATGATCCTGCTATCGCTTATAGGCCTTGATGTTGTTTGAACGACGGGTTTGCTACGACTGGGGCAACCGGGCAAAATGTTCTTACGATCGCTGTTGCTCGCGGAATTCTTAATCATAACAAGTTCAAGGTAGAATTCCGCTCACAAAGGCGAACGCTCCGCTTCTCCAGAATCATTTTCCCCTTTTGCCATTCTCCGTATTTTTGTTCAATCTACAAGGCAAGACCTTGACGCTTCGCTGTTCAGAATCGTTCCACCCTGTTGCCTTTCGCCTCCAGTTCACCGCATTTCTAGCGCTTTGGAGTGGGGGGAGTAGTGGTGCGGGCGAGTTTGTAGAGGCTGTCGACTTCTTCTTTGGTCAAATGGCGGTACAGGCCGCGTTTGAGGTTACCCAGAACCAAATCACCAAAGGAGATGCGCTTGAGCCGTGTCACCGGGTGCGAAATCGCATCAAACATGCGGCGCACCTGACGGTTTCGGCCCTCATGAATTGTGATCGAGATGGTTGCGTATTTCTCCTCCGGGTCGATGTCATAGTACTCGACCTCGGCTGGAGCCGTCATACCATCCTCCAACATCACACCTTGCTTCAGCTTGTCCAGCGCCGTACCGTGCGGCACCCCTTTGACCGTTGCGAGATACGTCTTCGGTACATGATGCTTCGGATGCGTCAGCAGATGCGCAAATTCGCCGTCATTGGTCAGCAGCAGTAAACCTTCCGTATCATAGTCGAGCCGGCCTACTGGATACACCCGCTCCTTGATTCCTTTTAAGTAGTCGGTGACGATTTTCCGGCCTTGGGGATCGGAAGCGCTTGTGATGACGCCTTTTGGTTTGTTGAACATCAGGTACAGCTTCTTCTCCGCGCCGATCGGCTTGCCGTCGACGGTAATGACGTCCACAGACGGATCAGCTTTCGTGCCCAGCGTCGTGACGGTCTCACCGTTGACTTGAACCTTGCCGCTTAGAATCAATTCCTCGCATTTACGGCGCGATGCCACACCGGCAGCGGCCAATATTTTCTGTAATCTTTCCATATTTGCATTAGTCACCTCATACACATGATACCCACCTCATGGAAAAATCACAATAGCGGCCCCAATAAACCGCAAAAACCGCCTCATCAGCGAAGGGCTGCGGGCGGTTCACAAACCTAAACGATATGTAGATATTAACCGAATAAGAGCAAGCAAACGACAATCGCTGCGATAAAGCCAACTACATCCGAAAATAACCCCACCTTTAGGGCATAACGTCCGTTCCGGATCCCCACGGCACCGAAATACACCGTTAAGACGTAAAGCGTCGTGTCGGTACTTCCTTGGATGGTGGAAGCAATCCGGCCGATCATCGAATCCGGACCATAGGTTTTGATCAGGTCCGTTGTAAATGCAAGCGAGCCCGTCCCGGTCAAAGGCCGGAGAAACCCAAGCGGCAACACTTCCGGTGGAACATGAAGCCAGGATAGAAAGGGGGTCATCCACCCGACAAAGAAATCGAGCGCCCCGGAAGCGCGGAATACGCTGATCGCCACCATCATGCCAACCAGATGCGGGATAATCCCGATGGCGGTCGAGAACCCGTCCTTAGCCCCGTCGACAAACGATTCGTAGACCGGTACTTTTTTGAAATAAGCATATAGCGGAATAAAGGCAATCATCACCGGTACGGCCCAAGCAGAAATAAGGTTCACCCAATCGAGCAAAGTGCCTCACCCTTTCAGCGAGATATCGGGTGGCGCCGAGACCTGCGGCGGAGTACGATAAGTGTTCCGTCTGCGATACCAGCGATCGGCAACGATGGCCGCCCCTGTGGCGATGGCCGTCGCAAGCAGCGTCGACCCCACAATTTCTGCCGGATTCGCAGAATGGAAGTTGATGCGGATCGCGATCAGCGTGGTTGGAATCAGCGTAATGCTGGCGGTGTTCAGTGCCAGCAGGGTACACATGGCCGGAGACGCCGTCTGTTTGTCCGGATTCAGCTCTTGCAGTGCCTGCATGGCGCGGATCCCCATCGGCGTAGCTGCATTCCCAAGCCCAAGCAAATTCGCGCTCATATTCGATAAAATATACCCCATGGCCGGATGGTTCTTCGGCACGTCGGGGAACAAATAAGCAACAATCGGCCCGAGCAGCTTGGAGATCGTCTTCACCAAGCCCGAATCTTCCGCCAGCCGCATGATCCCAAGCCAAAACACCAATACGCTGATCAAACCAAAGCATACGGTTACGCCGGTCGCGGCTCCGTCAAACGCCGCTTGCGTCACCGTGCCGATATCCCCTTTGATGGCTGCAAAGAGAAACCCGATCAAAATGAGCGCAAGCCATATTTTGTTGACCATTCTTCCTTCCCCTCCTTGGCCCAGTCCTGCCTATCTCCCTTAATCTCAAACGTCAAACAGCAAGGTTTGCAACACCTTCTTTAACGCCCCGGACCAATCGGAAGGTAATTGAATTACCTTATGGTCCGAGGCAAAACCAAAGGCTCCGCCGACATTCGGCTCGCTTCCCCTCTCCATGAGGGACGGGTTGTAGCTGACCTTATCGTAAACCGGCACCGTGCCGATTTCTTCTCCCTTTAATCGAACGCTGATTCTTCCGCGATAACCAAACGAGCCTGTGCGCGCCTCTACTAGCTTCAGCCTTCTCTCAATCTGACCGACTTCCTCCGGTGCCAACGCATATTTGAATTCCGCCCCGGTAACCAGGCTGTTTTCAATCTCTTGCCCTTTGCCGATCAACGTCGTCAGCGGAAAGTTAGCAAAACCGTAGTCCAACAGCTTGCGGTGATCATTCCAATCATCCCCGTCGTTTAATGTAACAACGGCGATTTGTTGTCCTTTTCGGGTCGCGGAGCTCACCAAACAGCGTCTGGCCGTCTTGGTATAGCCGGTTTTGACGCCGTCCGCCCCATCATAGAAGCGCAGCATCTTGTTCTTGTTCAGCCATTTATAATCCCACGGATCATTGGGATTTGGCGCGGTTTTGCTGGGCGTTCGGACGATCTCCTTAAAATGCGGATTTTTCAAAGCATAGCTTGTCAGCTTGGCCAAATCGTTGGCTGAAGAATAGTGCCCTTCGGCATCTAAACCATGCGGATTTTGAAAATGGGTATGCGTCAGTCCGAGCAGCTTGGCCTTTTCATTCATTAAATAAACGAAGCCTTCTTCCGAGCCGCCCACATGTTCAGCAATCGCTGTCGCGGCATCGTTGCCCGAACGGAGCATCAGCCCGTAGAGCATATTTTCCAGACTCATCTCTTCCCCTAAATGGAGATATAGGGATGAGCCTTCCTTCCCGTACGCGTTCTTCCCAACCGTGACCGTATCCGACAGCTTGCCGTGCTCGATAGCCACGATGGCGGTCATGATCTTGGTCAAGCTGGCGATCGGCAGCTCGTCATCTCCTTGCAAGCTGTACAGCAGGCGGCCCGAAGTCACGTCAATGACCGCAGCGGCCTGAGCATGGATCGATGGCGCAGCGGGAGCAGCTTGTACGGCCTGCGGATTCACCCAAGCGAGCAGCAGAACCGCGGCCAATAAGCGGCAAAGTGTGCGAAATCTGCGGTCATGTGAGTCTTTCTTCATAAGTTGATTCCTCCGGTAACAGGTACTGTAGCGGGTACTTGTTTACTTATATGCAATTTTCCAAGAGAGTATGTCCCACCTGAAATCAAGAAAAAGACCCCTCCCGGCAGCCCGGAAAGGATCAACGGTCAAAAAGCGGTTATGCAAAAGGATTGATGCCGGCTTGGACGGCCGATTCCTGCATCTGAGCGGCTTGTGCTGTTGCCATCGAGGCATTCGCAGATGCATGTTGGTTCGGGAACATGGACTGGATTCTGTCGATGACGCCAGGCAACGTATCGATGATTTTTTCGACAAGATGCGTTTGGTTATCCAGCGGTACAATGTGTACCCCCGGCTTCCCAACGACGAGGAACGCAATCGGATTAATCGATACCCCGCCGCCGCTACCGCCGCCAAACGGACGGGCTTTGCCGTGCTCGGACGAGCCTGTGGCCGATTTATTGTGTTCGTCATCGACAATAAAATCGCTCCCCCCGGCAGCAAAACCGAAGCCCACGCGGCTGATCGGCAAAATCACGCTGCCGTCCGGCGTTTCGACCGGCTCACCCACGATCGTGTTGACATCAACCATTTCCTTGATGTTTTCCATGGCGGTTTGCATTAGTCCTTGAATAGGATGGTCAGCCATTTTTTAACTCCTCCCTTCACTTTTAGCACGCGAACTATAAGTACCAGTCCAGCATAGATAGCATAACCGCAGCGAATTTGCGCTATGCAGCGGAATTCCGTGGAAAATAACGGCTTGCTGCCGAATACAGGAACCACAAATAATTTAGGTCTTTGCTTCAAAGTAATATAGCGGGTAAGCCAGCCGACAAGCGTCGCTTTAACTCCCCATATTGCCCCCGTTAATGTAGCGGTATGGGCCGCATCCTCTAATGCGATGTTCGTTGACCATTCCAGCTTGCGGAAGGAAACGCGGCGAAGTGTGGATTGAAGCCAGACCCGCAGCCCGCTGGTCGCCTGAAGCAACCGTTCGAACTGATCCATCCCAAGCTCGACCTTGTCCTTGTTCACCTCATGGTTGACGCTGGTGGATTCCTTTTGCAGCACGTTCTCTGGCTGATTTTTCTCGATCTGCACACCGTCACGCCAATTTTTGATCCGGATCGTAGGTACCTGGTAACGTAAGCGAACAAAGCCATAGAGCATCGTGACTTCCAACAACACCGTGTCATCCCGATTTTTCTTGCGCAGGGTCATATTGAACGTAATGGTAGACAGCAAAATCAAGGCAGCTATTAGCAGCAGCAGGATCAGGATGCCTCCGAGCCAAATCCACACGGGAAAGCCCTCCATACCTATCAGATAAAATACTCCATCGTAGTATGGCTATCCCAAAAGAAAATCATTCGATACGTTTCACGATTTAAGCAAAGTGTTCGATAACAAACTTAATGCGTTTTGGGGCCGAATAACAAACGATCCCGGCTCAATTTGAGCGGGATCGTCGGTTCGTTCTGCCTGCGGTTTCTTTGCGGATGTCCTCATAAATTCCCTGGTTCCGGATCATCGGGATATTCCTCCGGTGACTCCTCCTGCGCAACGAAATCCTGATTCACATCATCAAACGTCAGCTGTTGTTCCTCTAAGCGTTGGAACAGGAGTTGCGTTTCCTCCTCCAGCTCCTCGGCACTTTCGAAATCGGCCAAATCCGGCAAATCCTTTAAGCTGGCCAGTCCAAAATAGTCCAGAAACGCCTTGGTTGTCCCATAAAGAATCGGACGCCCGATCGCTTCAGCGCGGCCAACCTCCTCGATCAAATCCTTGTTCACCAGGGAATGAATCGCCCGCTCGGATTTGACCCCGCGGATTTCCTCAATTTCCACCCGGGTAATCGGTTGTCGATAGGCGATAATCGATAACGTTTCAAGCGCAGCCTGGGATAAGGTCGAACGCGAAGGCGAATAAGCCAGACGTTCGAAATAAGGGGCGTGCTCCGGAAGCGTCGCCAGCTGGTAGTTGCCGGCGATCTGCACGATTTGCAGTCCTCTGCCGGCTCGCTCGAAGGACGATTTCATATCCAGCAGGGCATCGGACACCACCTCTTGCCGCTGCTCCGTCACTTCGGCCAGCTGTTTGAGGCTTAAGCCTTCCTCGCCTGCCAAGAAGAGCAACCCCTCAATAATCGATTTCAATTCCTGAAAATTCATCGATACTTCCTTCCCCTCTCCACTCCATAACAATATCGTCGAATAGCCGGTTCTGATAACAGACGATTTGCTTCATCTTCATCAGTTCCAACACGGCCAAAAACGTAACGACGATTTCGTGCCGACTCATTTCCACATGCAGCAGCTTGGAAAAGAGCAACCTTCCGCCTTTACCCACATGCTCGAACGCGGCCACGACTTCCTTGAGCCGGTCCTTAACGGAAATTTCGTCGCGGTGAATCCGCGCCACCGTGTTGCGCTTGGCCGCCCGGCGCATCGCCTTCTGGAAGACGGCAATCAAATCGGCAGCATGCAACCCCTTTACCGGGTTCTCCTGCACAACCGGCATATACGGCGTCAAATCCTCCGGTTCTTTAGAGAAAATCAAGCTGCGTTCCCATTCGCGTTCATGCAAATGCGCAGCGATCCCTTTATATTTACGGTATTCGATCAGCTTGCGGATGAGCTCGTCCCGAGGATCCTCTTCCTCCTCAAACAAGTAATCGAAATCATCGTCCATTTCGATGACGGGTGGTTTCGGCAGCAGCTGCTTACTCTTGATCGACAGCAGCGTCGCAGCCATGACCAGAAACTCGCTGGTGACCTCCAGCTCAAGCTCCTGCATGTCTTGCAAATATTCGAGGTACTGATCGGTAATCTCACTAATGGAGATTTGATGGATATCAATCTCGGCTTTATCGATCAGATGCAATAGCAAATCCAGCGGCCCCTCGAAGGTTTCCAGCTTATACGTTACTGTCGTCAATGAACATCCTCCACCCGTATGCAAACATGTATGTACATAAGTTTACCTTAAAAATGGTTTGTTGCAAAAGAAAAATGTAGTACCCCTACGGCTCAGGGGTACTACATTAAGATAAGCATTATTGCAGCTGTTTCGTCAAGTTCGCCATTTCGATCGCTGCCAACGCCGCATCCCAGCCTTTGTTTCCAGCTTTCGTTCCGGCACGTTCGATCGCTTGCTCGATATTTTCGGTCGTTACGACGCCAAAGATCGTAGGTACGCCGGTTTTGAGGCCAACGGCGGCAACGCCTTTGGAAACCTCGTTGCAGACATAATCATAATGGGTGGTGGAACCGCGGATGACCGTACCCAGCGTGATGACTGCATCGTATTTGCCGCTCTCCGCCAGCTTCTGTGCCGCAAACGGGATTTCAAATGCACCGGGCACCCATGCGACGTAAATTTCTTCCTCTTTGGCTCCATGCCGTTTCAATGCATCCAAGGCGCCGGAAAGCAGCTTACTTGTAATAAATTCATTAAAGCGGCTGACCACGATCGCATATTTTAACCCTTCCGATACTAAATGCCCTTCAAATACGTTTGCCATGATTCATCAAACCTTTCTATTAGTGGAGTTAGATCATTGCTAAAGGGAAACTTCACTTCGCCGTATTTAGACGCGTGAGGAGGATTCATCCTGCTCCACATCGTCAAATTTGAGCAAATGCCCTAATTTCGCTTGCTTGGTATGCAAATACTTTGTGTTATCCTCGTTCTCTTTCATTTGAATCGGCACCCGTTCAACAACCTCCAGGCCATAGCCCTCCAGGCCTTTGATTTTCCGTGGATTGTTGGTCATCAAGCGAATTTTGCGGACACCCAGATCCTTGAGGATCTGCGCTCCAATTCCGTAATCACGCAGGTCTGCCGGAAATCCAAGCTTCAGGTTGGCATCCACCGTATCAAAGCCTTGCTCCTGCAGCTTGTAGGCCTTCAGCTTGTTAACCAAGCCAATGCCGCGGCCCTCCTGGCGCATATACAGCAGCACGCCTTTGCCAGCTTCCTCAATCTGGCGCAGTGCGGCTTCGAACTGCGGTCCGCAGTCGCAGCGGTGAGAGTGGAACACATCCCCGGTCAAGCACTCGGAGTGCACCCGCACCAGCACCGGCTCATCGCCGTTGATCTCACCTTTGACGAGCGCAACGTGTTCTTTATTATCCACGTCGTTCGTATAAGCGACGGCGCGGAATTCGCCGTAATCGGTTGGCATGCGCACTTCCACTTCGCGATTAACCAGCTTCTCCTTCTCATTGCGGTAATGGATCAGGTCCTTGACGCTGATCAGTTTAAGATCATAGGTTTTGGCGATCTCCACCAAATCCGGCAGCCGGGCCATCGTCCCATCTTCCTTGATGACCTCGCAGATGACGCCGGCTGGATAGGCACCGCACATCCGGGCCAGGTCTACTGCTGCTTCCGTATGGCCGGCGCGGCGCAGCACGCCGCCTTTCTTGGCGATCAGCGGGAACATATGGCCTGGGCGGCGGAAGTCCGATGGCTTGGCGTTGGGATCCATGATCGCCTTCACCGTCAACGAACGCTCATATGCCGAGATTCCCGTCGTTGTATCTTTATGGTCAATGGAGACGGTAAAGGCCGTCCCATGATTATCCGTATTTTGCGCCACCATCGGCTGCAAATCCAACTCCTCTGCCCGTTCCGCCGTAATCGGCAGGCAGACCAGACCGCGGCCTTGGGTGATCATGAAGTTGATCACTTCGGGCGTTGCCTTTTCAGCCAGTGCCACGAAATCTCCTTCATTCTCCCGGTCTTCGTCGTCGACGACGATAATGACCTTCCCCCGCATCAGTTCGTAAATCGCTTCTTCGACCCGGTCTAATACAATGTCACTCATCACTTTCCCCTCCTTAAAGTAAATGTTGATCGTCTGATGTAACAGAACTCTGAGACGTTATTCCTCAACACATTGGGCGATTTGCACTGCTAACGGAACTAGGAGGTCTTATTTAGCGCAGAGCTCTCCGTTCCGTTAAAATCAAATTTAAACGAACCCGTTCGCAGCCAGAAACGGGAGGTTGATTCCCGATTCGCCGCCGCTCGCTTCTTCCGTATCCTGACCGCCTCTGCCGTACTTGAGGAGATGATCCACGTATTTTCCAAGCACATCGCATTCCAGATTCACCGTATCTCCCGCCCGCTTGAAGGCGAGCACCGTCTCGGCTAACGTATGCGGGATGATGGATACCGTAAACGTCCCGCCTTCCGCTTCGACCACCGTTAAGCTGATCCCGTCTACAGCGATGGAGCCTTTAGGAATAATGTATTTGAATAAGGAAGGCTTACTTGGACGAATTTCAAACACGACCGCATTCTGATCCTGGCTCGTTCCGACAATGGTGCCGACTCCGTCGACATGTCCCTGTACGATATGTCCGCCGAACCGTCCATTCGCCGCCATGGCCCGCTCCAGATTCACACGGCTGCCTGGTTTCAAATCCTTTAGATTCGTGTTGCGGAACGTCTGCGGCATCACGTCTACCGTAAAGGAGGAAGCGTCAAACGAGGTGGCTGTCAAGCAGACTCCGTTCACCGAAATGCTGTCACCTAGCTTGATGCCTTCCGTCACAACCTTCGCCGAAATGTTCAGAATCATCGCTTCCCCTTTGCGGCTGATCGATTTCATCGTGCCGATTTCTTCCACAAGTCCTGTAAACATTAGTGATCTCCCTCCTTCACCTGCGCCCAGACCGGTACTCCCCGGATGCACACATTATCCCCGATTTGTTCGACTTCCATGTCGCGCAAGGTCACCGCATCCCGCATTAGATCATACCCGACAAAGCTAAAGCTCGAGGGCGCTTCAGCTCCTCCGATCAGCTTGGGAGCAAGGAAAAGCACGATCTCATCCACCAGCTGCTGCTCCAATAGCGAACCGTTTAGACGTCCGCCTCCTTCTACGAGTACAGAAGAAATCCCTCGCTGTCCGAGTTGAACGAGCGCGTTCCGTAGATCAACCTGCGGACCGCTGCCGCAGCGGAGAACTTCCGCCCCAAGGTGGATGAGGCGTGCTGCCTTGTCTGGATCAGCCTGTTCCGTCGTCACAATCCATGTGGGAGCTTGCCCATCCCGAAGGACTTGTGCCGTCTCTGGAATGCGGAGCGTCGAATCCGCGATGATGCGAATGGGCGACAATCCCGGAACGGATAACCGGGTAGTCAGCTGCGGATCATCCGCGAGGATCGTCGAGGCGCCTACCATAATGGCCTGATGGCGATGCCGCATCGTATGGACGATTTCTCTTGCTCCCTCGTTGGAGATCCACTTGCTGTCCCCCGTCCGGCTCGCCAGCTTCCCATCCAGCGTGCTGGCGGATTTGATCGTCACATACGGCATGCCGGTCGTGATGAACTTAATAAAGCGACGATTCAGCTTCAAAGCCCGTTCACGCAGCACACCAACTTCCACCTCAATCCCGGCGGCGCGAAGCAGCTCAATGCCTTTGCCGGCGACCAGCGGATTTGGATCTTCGCAGGCAACTACGACGCGCTGCACCTTCTCGTGAATCAAGCGCTCTGCGCAAGGCGGCGTTAACCCGTGATGGCTGCAGGGCTCCAAGGTGACATAAACGGTGCTGCCTTCTGCCTGGGAACCGGCCATGTTCAGGGCATGCACCTCGGCATGCGGAGTTCCCCGCTTCAAGTGCGTACCCAGCCCAACCAATGCCCCGTCCTTCACGACAACGGCACCAACGACCGGATTGGTCCCGGTTTGTCCCTGCGCGCGCTCCGCCATGTCCAGCGCTAGAGCCATGTAATATTCGTCGTCAATCACCTTCATCCGCGGTCCTCCTTACACCAATCCGTGAAGCGAAGAATACAAAAACAACCCTGCCGCAATCCGGCAGGGTTGAAATGAGAGTGGTTTTACGCATATCAAAAAGAGCACCTTCGTCTCCTCCCTGTCGCCACGACACAATCTGAGATCGTACAAGACGACAAATGGACCAAAACGAAAGCTTGGCAACGTCAAGACTCTTCACCATCGTATATATGTGAAAAATAGAACTTGATCGTTTGAAGCTCTTTAGGTATGAACACCTTCGCAAATAAAATAACGTACGTGCTCTCGCGTTTTCCTTCTCCCATCCAGACTATACTGTCGGTCCCGGAATCTCACCGGCTCAGCCGCATGCTTACGTAAGCGCTGCGGGTCACGGACTTGTGCTTCATCGAACGAGCGTCCAATGAGCCATCACCGTCGGTAGGGAATTTCACCCTGCCCCGAAGGATTGCCAAATATTAAATTTGCATGACTGCAAGACGAATGTTAGCACTAATTTTGCAAAAAATCAAGCACACCTGTCACAACGCCAGCGAACCTCCACCTAGCGGGTACTTGCAGATGTGCATAAAAACCGGCCTAAAGAGCTAACCTTAAGAACGATATCGTATGACAAATTCAATTCTCAGGAGGAATGAACGTGGCAAAACCGGATAATCGCTCCGACAATGTGGAAAAGCTGCAACGGAGCATCCAAAACACGATTAAGAATTTCCGTGAAGGACAAGATTACCTCAGCGAACATGCTGACGAAATCTCCCCTCAGGAGAAGAAGCAAATCGAGGAGAAGAACGAGAAACGACTGCACGCTATCGAAGGCTTACGCGAAGAGATCAAAGACGAAGCCGCTCACCAAAGAAAATCTTAATTCAATGAAAAGGGGCTCCGCGCCAAGACTAACTTGGATTTGCGGGGCCCTCTTACTTACTGGCTGATTAAGCTTCGTCCCAAACGGTAACTTCCTTCATTTTATCCCCAGGACGAATTTGGTCCACGTATTCCATACCCGAAATCACTTTACCGAAAACGGTATGCACTCCGTTCAAATGCGGCTGCGGCTCATAGACGATAAAGAACTGGCTGCCGCCGGTATCCTTGCCGGCATGGGCCATCGACAATACCCCGCGCTCATGCTTGGTCACGTTGGTATCTGTTTCGCATTTGATGGTGTAACCTGGGCCGCCTGTACCGTTGCCGATCGGGCAACCTCCTTGCGCGACGAACCCTGGAATCACGCGATGAAACGTAAGTCCGTTATAAAATCCGGAGTTGGCCAGCTTCTCAAAGTTCGCGACCGTTCCAGGAGCTTCCTCGGGCAGGAACTGAATTTCGACTTCTCCGCCTTTTTCCAAAACGATTTTACCTTTTTTCATATCAATGTACACACCCTTCTATATGAACGTCTGGGACAAACCTCTTACAGTTTACTAGAAAATCCGCGTACAAGCAAAACAAGGCCAAACAGGGAACGAATACACGCTCCCTCTCAGGCCTTGTTGCTTCAATCGCTCCTGCCTATTTCAGCGATGGCTGCTTCGCGATCCGTTCTGGAATCACGTCACATGCGACCAGATCCTGCAACGACTCGCGCTTCACGACAAGATCGCTGCGGCCGTCTTGCACGAACACGACCGCCGGACGACGGATCCGGTTGTAGTTGCTGGCCATCGCGTAGTTGTACGCACCGGTGCAGGATACGGCGAGCAGATCGCCGCTGTTCACCTTCGGCAGCTCTACGTCCCAAATCAACATATCGCCGCTTTCGCAGCATTTACCGGCAATCGACACGATCTCTTCATTGGCATCGTTGGCGCGGTTGGCCAGCATCGCCTCATATTTCGACCCGTACAGCGCCGGACGTGGGTTGTCCGTCATTCCGCCATCAACGGCCACGTATTTACGTACGCCAGGGATATCCTTGCTTGTACCTACCGTATACAGCGTCGTGCCAGCATCACCTACGATGCTCCGGCCCGGTTCAACCCAGATTTCCGGAAGCTGCGGATAATCAGCGAACTCCCGTTTCACTGCATCCGTAATCGCTCCAACATAATCGGACACCTTCAGCGGTGTGTCGCCTTCCGTATAACGAATGCCAAAGCCGCCGCCCAGGTTAACCACCTTGAAGATCACACCAAGCTGATCCTTCACCTGCATAGCAAAAGCCGCGACGCGCTCAACCGCCAACTGGAACCCTTCCACTTCAAAAATTTGCGAGCCGATATGCGAATGCACGCCAAGCAAATGCAGATTCAGGCTGCGGTTGGCCAAATCAACGGCTTCCAACGCCGAACCGTTGCCGATATCAAACCCGAACTTCGAGTCCGTCTGACCGGTTGAAATATATTCATGCGTATGGGCTTCCACCCCTGGTGTTACGCGCAGCAGGACATTGACCGTAACGCCTTTCTCGGCGGCAAGCGCCTGCAGCATGTGCAGCTCCGTAAAGTTGTCCGCTACGAAACAGCCAATCCCGGCGGAAATCGCCATTTCCAATTCATCTGGCGTCTTGTTGTTGCCATGAAAATGGATTCGCTGCGCAGGAAATCCCGCTTGAAGGGCCGTATACAATTCACCTTCGGAGACAACATCCAGGGACAAGCCCTCCTCCTCGGCCAGCCGGCACATCGCCATGACGCAGAATGCTTTGCTGGCATAGGCGACCTGGAAAGACAGCCCCGATGCCCGGAAAGCATCCATATATTCACGGCATCTTTGCCGCACAAGGGCTTCATCTACGATATACAGCGGCGTTCCGTAGGTTTGCTTCAGCTCGACCGTATCGCAGCCGCCGATTTCGAGATGGCCTTTTGCATTAATTTTGCTGGTACCGTGTAAATACATCTATGCAGTCCTCCACTTTCACAATTTTACACCAGTATAGCAAACAACCGGGAAACTGAAAAATGGATTTTTCGGAATATCATTTGTGTTATTTGTTAAACAAGCCTAAGCCTCACTTTTTGCCCGGCATTCGCGTGTTGTCGCGCGGTTTGTTGGAGGACGGTCTCTGCTTGGATGTCATGACCGGAACGCGGAATAATACCCCGGCCATCGCCTTTGCATTAAAAGGTATGAACGGCCACAAGTAAGACGAATTATTCGAGCGGCGCAGGGTCAGCAAAACGATAAATGTGGTGATCCCGACAATCAGCCCGCCGGCGCCGAAAATCGCCACGGCCACAAGCAAAGCGAGCCGCACGACGCGATTGGCCAGTCCCAACTCATAGCTCGGCGTTGCAAACATCCCGACGGCCGCTACCGCCATATAAAGGACAACCTCGTTGACGAACAGCCCCGTCTGGACGGCGATATCACCGATCAGGATCGCAGCGATCAAGCCCATCGCTGATGCCAGCGGCGTCGGCGTGTGCACAGCCGCCATCCGCATCAGATCGACGCCGAACTCGACTAACAGGAATTGGGCGATGAGAGGGATTTTGCCCTGCTCCTGAGGCCCGATAAAGGCAAGCCCCGCCGGCTTGAACTCCGGATGAACGACGATCAGCAGCCAAATCGGCAGCAGGAAGAGCGAGGCGAAAATCCCAAAGAAGCGGACCCAACGCAGGTAAGTCCCCATGAATGGGGTCTGCCGGTTCTCCTCCGCATGCTGGCATAGATCAAAAAAGGTCGTCGGCAATATCATCACGCTGGGCGATGTATCCACAAACACGACAACCCGTCCTTCGAGCAAATGCGAAGCAACGACGTCCGGACGTTCCGAGTAGCGTACCAACGGATACGGATTCCATCCTCGGTGAATGATCGCTTCCTCCAACTGCTTATCCGCCAGAGGTATCCCGTCGATGTTAACGGCTTTGATTTTCTCACGGATCGAATCGACTTGGGTCTTATCCACGATATCATCGATGTAGGCGATACAGACATCGGTGCGGGTCCGACGGCCAACGCTGACCATCTCCAGCTTCAGTCCTGGGTCACGAAGCCGGCGGCGGACCAAGGTAATGTTGGTCACCAAGGTCTCCGTGAATCCGTCCCGCGAACCGCGGACGACGCGCTCGAGCGAAGGTTCCTCTGGGCTGCGCGTCGGGTACAACCGGGTATCCATGATCAGCGCGGTTTGCTCGCCTTCGATAAACAGCGTGCTCATGCCGGTTAACGTTTTATTGATGGCGTCGCTCAGCTTCTCCGTTTTTTCCACCTGAATATGAGGAATATAGAGCTCGAAGAAGGATCGAAGCGCTCCGGTCGTTAAATTTTCCGGCGTCAAATACGTCAGCCGTTTAATGATCTCCTGCATGACGTCGGTTCTCGCAAACCCATTGATGAAGAGCAGGCAGGTGCGTTTGCCGCCGAAGGTCATGTCGCGGAACACAACGTCAAAGCTCTCTCCCGCTCCGATGACTTCCTTCAGCGTATGTTTCGTTGTCGTCAGACTGCGGCTGATCGCATCGCTTTGCTGCCAATAGATGACCGACTCCTCAACGTTATCGGACCGCTCCGCTTCGCGTTTCCGTCTGATCGCTTCCTCTTCCGGATAATTCTCCTGCAGAAAATTTTCTTCTTCCTCAGGCACGAAGTCCGGGATCGCCTGCGGCTGATCCATTCCGCCCTGCATCGTTTCCTGCGTATCCTGCTCCATCCACATCTACCTCCGTTTCTTCAAATCACGGTCTGTAAATAAACCACTCAAACAGGGAGCCCGCCATTTTGCCAAACACCATCGCGAGCAAGAAGCCAAACAGATATCGCTGCATATGCAGCCTCTTGGCTAATATGGGAAGTACGTTCAGCACCTCGGTCAAAGCCGCCGCCAGCATCCCCACGAATACGCCGTTAAACAAACCGACGATGCCGGTAATCAGCCATGGCCCGGCCACCTTCCAGTTCCAGAAGTCCGCTACCGTGCCAATCACCGCTCCGGCGATCATCGCCCCTTCATACCAATGCACCTTATCGTAGGAATTTGTCACCTGGGCCAGGCGCGGAATCATGTCGAGCACGATAAATAAGGCGATCACGCCTCCGCCAATAGCAATGCCGCCGGCCAGGCCAAGGAAGATCGCCAACCCCGCAGCAACAGGTGACATCAGCTTCGCTTCGCCGCTGAATCGGCGCGGTGCATTTTTTTGTACTCTTCAGCAACGACGTATTGGTTCAGGTTCTCCTGGTAGAGGAACATTTCAACTTCGAGCGGGGTGGGTTCCTCGTTCCATTTTTTCTTAAACAAATGATTAAAGAATACGATCATCCCAAAACCGATACCTACGGAATAGGCCCCTTGAAATAGATAAGGATGCTCGTCCTTCTCCCCCGTGATCATCTCCACGATCCGGACCTGAACCTCGGGCATGCTGACGTCGGCGTGAAAGTTCATGATGGTCAAGGCCGCTCCAAAGAAGAGCAGCAGCCATACTAAGGCAAACAGCAGCAGAGACGGCTTCTTCTCGGCTCTGACCATTTCCACGAGTACATGGGGCTCGCCAAGCAGCTCAATCCGCAGCCCGGGAAACTTCGTTTGGATCGCGGAAATGACCTGCAGCGTATCAATCACGATCAGATTCCCGTCACGTTGCTCCGGCCGGACCAACTCCAGCTCCAGCAGCTTGCCCTCCAGCTCCGGCTCTGCCAGCACTCGGGCTACGTCCCGCAGCCGGATCGGCACCCCGGCGGGAAGTCCGACCTGCTTGCGCAGACGCAAATAGACGATGGACGCGGACTCATTCTCCATGCTGACCACCCTTCCACTAGCGTATTGCCCATAGTATGCCAAGCGAGGGGGGGCTTTACTCTTACTCTTGCACGCAAAAAAAAGCATGGGACGATGCTTACGCATCCGCTCCCATGCTTGATTCGATTGAGCTCTTCTGGGATTACAGCGATGCTGCCGTATCCAGAGCCACTTCCATCATTTGCTTAAACGTCGTTTGCCGTTCCTCCGCCGACGTCTCCTCGCCAGTCAGCAGATGGTCGCTGACGGTCAGAATCGTCAACGCCTTCACGCCGTATTTGGCGGCCAGGGTATAGAGGGCGGTGGTTTCCATTTCGACTCCCAGCACGCCGTATTTCATCAGCAGCTGGGTCACACTCGTATCGTCGCGATAGAACATGTCCGAGCTGAAAATGTTGCCGACATGCAGCTTCAGCCCTTTTTCCACGCCGCGCTCATAAGCCGCCTTCAGCAACTCAAAGTTAGCGATCGGCGCAAAATCGTACCCGCTGAAGACATGGCGGTTCATGCTGGAATCGGTACAGGAAGCTTGAGCCAAAATAACGTCTCGTACGTGCACATGCGGCTGCATGCCGCCGCAAGTCCCCACACGGATCAGATTTTGGACACCGTACTCCTTCAACAGCTCATTCACATAGATCGAAATCGACGGGATGCCCATACCGGTACCCTGTACCGAAATCCGTTTCCCTTGATACGTTCCGGTAAAGCCAAGCATGCCGCGCACTTCGTTATAACAGATGACGTCGCTCAAATACGTCTCGGCGATAAATTTAGCCCGGAGCGGATCTCCAGGCAGCAGGATCGTTTCGGCGATTTCTCCCGGTTTCGCTGCGATATGTACACTCATGTTCTGGTATCTCCCTTGCTTCCAATTTTGGTATTGATATCAACGCTCTTTATTATATAGGATGCGACAACCATCGTACATGGATGCAATCACCGCAGAACCGTATTGATGCATTGATGCACCTGCCTCACGATGCACATTTTTTCGCCGCTTCCCTCTCCTTCCCCCTATAATAGGGTTGACTGGTTATTCTAGGATTGGGCGAAGTCGGGTAACTTAAGAACAAAGGAGGGAACCGCTTGAAACCTCATCTTAAAGATTATTTGGACCTGGGCGTATCCATGGTTAGAACCGGCGTGTTAGGTTACGGTGGCGGACCTTCCGTCATCCCCTTGATCCGGCACGATGCCGTCAAGCGTTATCAGTGGCTTGGCGATGAAGAGTTTGGCGAAATTCTCGCCATCGCCAACGCCTTGCCCGGCCCCATCGCAACGAAGATGGCCGCCTACCTGGGCTATAAGCGTAGAGGGGTTCTGGGAGCGTTCTATGCTGTGATCATGCACATCTTCCCCAGTGTCCTGGCGATGCTCCTGCTGCTCTCAGCTGTGAATCTTCTAGCTGGGTCTCGCGTCGTGAAAGGGATGATCGCGGCTGTCTCGCCTGTGATCGCCGTTATGCTCGGAGTCATGGCTTATGAATTTGCGAAAAAAGGAATCAAAGGGCTCGGCGTCATCTCCGGTATCCTGTTCATGCTCCTGGCCCTATTGCTGCTGGTGGTCTTGCAAGTTCATCCAGCGCTCGTGATTGTGCTGTTCCTTGGCTACGGTGCCGTACATTACCGAGCGATGGCGCGCTTCCGCAGCAAGCGTAAGCGACCGGACGGGGAAGGAGATGGCCCATGATCGATTGGCTGAACTTGCTGCTTGGCTTCCTGATCGCCAATTTGCTGGGCTATGGCGGAGGCCCCTCCTCCATTCCGTTAATGTACCAGGAGATCGTGCCCCACTATCATTGGCTGTCGGATGCGGAATTTTCCAATATGCTTGCCCTCGGCAACGCCTTACCAGGCCCCATCGCCACCAAAATCGCCGCCTACGTAGGCTTTGAGGTCGGCGGTTGGATCGGCCTTGGACTTGCGCTGCTGGGCACCGTGCTGCCCTCGGCGGCCGGCCTTATCCTGCTGCTCCGCCTGCTCGCCAAATACCGCCAGTCTAGCGTCGTCAAAGGGATGACCTTGCTGGTGCAGCCGGTGATCGCCATCATGATGGTCACCCTTACCTGGCGGATGGCCAAAGAGCCCTTAGACGATATCGGCATCTGGCAGACGCTGGCGATCGCTGCTATCGCGTTCTGGGCGATGGAGCGCCGCAAAATTCATCCTGCTCTTGTCATCGTGGCCGCGTTCATTTATGGCGGATTGGTGCTCCAGCATTACGTGTAAGCGCGACCTGCATAAATGCAAAAGCCCCTCGGTTCAGCGTGCCGTTTAAGGCAAATGCTGCCCGAAGGGCTTGCCAATTCATTGCGCGATCTGGTCGCGAATGCTCTGCAATATTTTTTTCTCGAGCCTGGACACCTGAACCTGGGATATCCCAAGCCGGGTCGCCACCTCCGATTGGGTCTGGTCGCGATAGTACCTTAGGTACACGATTAGACGCTCCCGGTCGGTTAAGCCGTCGATCGCTTCATGCAGCGCCAGCTTATCAAACCAGCGCTCCTGGGTCTCATCAGCGATTTGATCCATCAGCGTAATCGGATCGCCGTCATTTTCAAATACGGTTTCGTGAATGGATGCCGGCGGTTTGTTCGCCTCCTGGGCAAACACGACATCCTCGGGAGTAACTCCCAGCTCATCGGCAACTTCCTTCACGGTTGGAAGCCGGCCTAGCAGCTTGGACAGTTCATCCTTCTTCTTGCGAACCTTGTTCGCCATTTCCTTCAACGAACGGCTGACCTTCAGCGTCCCGTCATCGCGCAGGAAACGCTGAATTTCCCCGATGATCATCGGCACCGCATACGTAGAAAACTTCACATCATAGCTGAGATCAAACTTGTCCACCGACTTCAGCAGGCCGATACAGCCGATTTGAAACAAATCCTCGGGTTCGTATCCCCGATTCATAAACCGCTGCACGACGGACCAGACAAGTCGAATGTTGCAGTTCACCAGCCGGTCTCTGGCAGCGTTGTCCCCGGATTGACTCAGGGCGATCAACCGTTTCACTTCCGTGTCGTCCAAAAACTCTCTCGAGATTTGCTTCACTTCGGCATCCATAGCTTCAACCCCTAATTGTATAAAGCTTTCTTGGATACAATCCTCTTCTTCATCCGAATGCGCGTGCCCCCGCCAATCTCGCTGGTCACATCGAATTCATCCATGAAATTTTCCATGATCGTAAAGCCCATCCCCGAGCGCTCCAGTTCCGGCTTCGACGTATAAAGCGGCTGCTTCGCCAATTCCACATCCTCGATACCGCGGCCTTGATCCTCGATAATCAAAGTCACCGTATCGCCCTCAATAGAGGCGGAAATGGTGACGATCCCTTCCGGGTTCCCGTCATATCCGTGGATGATGGCGTTGGTGACCGCTTCCGAAACCACCGTCTTCAAGTCGGTGATCTCATCCATCGTGGGATCCAGCTGGGATACGAAGGCGGCGACGGTCACCCGGGCAAACGATTCGTTTTCGGACTTCGCGGCAAACTGAAGTTTCATGAAATTCCCGGCTTGATTCGCGTTGGTATTCACAGGGCCACCTCCAGTTCCGTCAGCGCCATATCCTCGTTTTCGAAGATGGACATAATCTTAAACAATCCCGACATTTCCAGCAGTCGATATACCGGCGGGTTGACGTCGCACACGACCATCTTCCCGCCCTTTTGCTTGATCAGCTTATATCTTCCGAGGATGACGCCGATGCCGGAGCTATCCATAAACTGCAGCTCTTTGAGGCTTAACACCAGATTGCGGCAGTTTCCGCGGGCAATTTCTTCATCCATCCGCATGCGGACGTTGTCCGCCGTATGATGATCCAATTCCCCGCTCAAGCGTACAATTAATGTCTCGCGGTGTCTTACCATTTCCACATGCAAATTCACGCCTGTTCACTCTCCTCCCTAGACATGAACACAACAATTCTACGACCTCAGGCCGGATTCCTGCCGCCTGACAAAACTAGAAGAAAAGCCCTATGAATCTACAAAAAACAAGTGTGCGGCGGTTCGCTTGAACAACGTCCACCAGCCCGCTTTATCAATGTCCGCAGGGGCGGTCAGCTCGAACTCAGTTAACGTGCGGCCATCCTGGTAGACGACCAGCTTGCCGATCGTTTGGCCGGCTTTAATAGGTGCCGCAAGCTTTTCCGGTGCGATCAGCTTTTGTGTGATACTGTCTTGCTTCACGCCTTTTTTGACCAACACGTTTAGCGGTTTGGCGGCGGTCAGCTCCAGCTGAGCGCTCATCCCCTTCTGCACCTTCACTTTGCCGATCGTTTCCCCCGCTTGATAAATCGGCAGCAGCGCGTATTGCGAGAAGGCGTAATCGAACATCGCCGAGACTTCGCTGTTCCGCGTTTTTGTATTCGGCTCGCCAAGCACTACGGCGATTAAGCGCAGTCCGTCACGTTTCGCGGTAGCGGCAAGGCAGAACTTCGCTTCCGAGGTATACCCGGTCTTCAGGCCGTCTGCCCCGCTGTAGAAGCGCACGAGTTTGTTCGTGTTCACGAGCCAGAACGGCTTCTCTGTTCCTTGGCGCAAATAATCCTGGTACGCGCCGGTATACTTCGTAATCTCCTCATGCTTCAGCAGCTCTCGGCTCATGATGGCGATATCGTAAGCAGAGCTATAATGGTCCGCCACCGGCAAGCCGTTACAGTTCGCAAAATGCGTATCTTTTAACCCGAGCTGCTGCGCCCGTTCGTTCATCATTTTGACGAACGCTTTTTCCGAGCCGGCGATTTTCTCGGCAAGCGCCACGGACGCATCGTTCCCGGACGCCATGGCCACGCCCTTCAGCAGCTCAGCCACGGTCATCGTTTCTCCCGGCTCCAGGAAGATCTGCGAGCCGCCCATAGATGCCGCATATTCGCTGGCAGTCACCTTATCGGTCAGCTTCAGCGTACCGTTATCGATCGCCTCCATCGTCAGCAGCATCGTCATGATCTTGGTAATGCTGGCGGGAGGCAGTTTCTCATGACTCTTCTTCTCGTAAATCACCGTGCCGGTATCGGCATCGATCAAGACGGCGGACAGCGCATTTTCCGCCAATGCGATTTCATCATCCCCGACGTGCGGTCCGCCATGTTCTGCGCTGGTGGTGGTCGGCCACACCGATACGGCCAATACGAACGCGGCAAACCAGGTCAACATCCGTCTTTTCAAGGTTTATCCTCCTTTAAGACATAAGTCTGGATTCTGCTAACCTAGTATCGGCATGAAAGAGGAATAATATTCCTGGCACCAAAAGAAAAAACGCCTTTCGGCGTTTGATTTCTTGGCGTTACATGCCACAACCCTTTGAATAAGGGAAGTTTTAGGCCTTATTTTGTTGATATGAGGCGTTGATTCGCAAATAGAGGAACTTTTTACCCTTATTCTTCGGATGGAAGCGGAAATATCCCCGTTTGATCGTCTGCAGCCCAAAATAAGGCCATTCCATTCCTCTATTTCTCCATAAATCCTTCGTTCAGCGAAAATAAGGCCATTTTATACCGCTATTTCGTCATGCAACTTTCGGCTGTCCGGTGCAAATTCCAAACCGCTCAGAACCGCTTGATCCCGTCCGGCGTCACCAGCGCAAAAACCAGCGGCCGGCGCGGCACCTTCGTGCTGGAAATGCCGTAAGCGTTTAGAATGCGCCGCTCCGCCTCCGCGAGGCCTGCTTCATGGCTGCGGTTCAGATGCAGCACCGCCAGCGTTTCGCCCGCCTCAACCGGATCGCCGATTTTCTTGCGCAGCTCTACGCCGGCAGCCAAGTCGATGACGGATTCCTTCGTTTCCCGGCCCGCCCCAAGCATCATGGCGGCGAGGCCGATCTCCTCAGCCTGAATCGATTCAACAAATCCGCCCGCGGTCGCCTTCACGTCCACCTTCAGCTCCGCTTCCGGCAGCAGCTCTGGATGGTCGATCTGCTCCGTGTTTCCGCCTTGCGCCGCAACCATTTGCTTCAGCTTCTCCAGCGCTTGCCCGCTGTTGATCTGTTCGACCAGCATGGCTTTAGCCTCTTCCTCGCTCGACGCCTTGCCGCCGAGAATCAGCATGTGCGACGCCAGGATCAGGCAGACCTCCTCGAGATCGGCCGGGCCTTCCCCCCGCAGCGTTGCGACGGCTTCCTTGATCTCCAGCGCATTGCCGATCGCGTGACCGAGCGGTTGGTCCATGTCGCTGATCACGGCAACCGTGCGGCGGCCAACCTGCGTGCCGATATCAACCATGGCCTTGGCCAGACGGATCGAGTCCTCCAGCGTCTTCATGAACGCGCCGCTGCCGGTCTTGACGTCCAGCACAATGGCATCTGCGCCGGCGGCGATCTTCTTGCTCATGACGCTGCTGGCGATCAGCGGGATGGAATCCACCGTCGCGGTGACATCCCGCAGCGCATACAGCTTCTTGTCGGCTGGTGTCATATTGCCGCTTTGGCCGACGACCGCGAGGCCAATTTCGTTCACCTGGCGGAAAAATTGCTCCTTCGTAAGCTCTACAGAGAATCCCGAGATCGCTTCCAGCTTGTCGATCGTCCCGCCGGTATGCCCCAGCCCCCGGCCGGACATCTTCGCGACCGGCACGCCGGCAGCCGCCACGAGCGGGCCCAATACGACGGTTGTTTTATCGCCAACCCCGCCAGTCGAATGCTTGTCGACCTTAATGCCACGGATGGAGCCGAGGTCAATCGTATCCCCGGAACCGGCCATCGCCATCGTCAGGTCGGCCGTCTCCCGGGCGCTCATCCCTTGATAATAAACGGCCATCGCCCATGCGGACATTTGGTAGTCGGGGATCTGCCCCTCGCTGTACCCTTTGACCAAAAAGCCAATTTCCTCGCTCGTCAGCTCCTGGCCGTCCCTTTTTTTACGGATCAGATCTACCGCTCTCATCGCTCCCTGCCTCCGTTCTTCTTAAGCTTCGCCAATTTCCGGGATAATGGACAATACAAGGCTTAGAAACTTCTCGCGCACGCGCTCGGTCGTCTCCATAACCTCCTGGTGGGACAACGGCTGGTCCAAAATACCTGCCGCCATATTGCTGATGCAGGAAATCCCCAGCACCTCGATGCCGGCATGGCGGGCGACGATCGTTTCCGAAACGGTGGACATCCCTACCGCGTCAGCACCAAGCGTCCGCAGCATGCGGATTTCCGCAGGCGTCTCATAGGTTGGGCCCAGCAAGCCGGCATAGACGCCCTCTTGCAGAGGCACTCCTTTGTTTGCAGCGACCTTCCGTGCGATCTCACGCAGACGGCGGCTGTACGCTTGGGACATGTCCGGGAAGCGCGGTCCCAGCTCCTCGTCGTTTGGACCTACCAACGGATTACGGCCTGTGAGATTCAGATGGTCGGAGATCAGCATGAGATCCCCCGGCTCATAGGACGTGTTCACCCCACCAGCCGCGTTCGTGACCAGCAGCGTTGTAACACCCAGCTCCTTCATGACCCGTACCGGGAAAGCAGTCATTTCCGGCCCGTATCCTTCGTACATGTGGAAGCGGCCTTTCATCAGCACGACCGGCGTGCCTTGCACCGTCCCGATCAACAGTTCACCCGCGTGGCCTTCTACCGTCGACTGCGGAAAGAACGGGATATCGCGGTAGCTGATGCTGACCGGCTCCTCAATATGATCAGCCAATACGCCCAATCCAGAGCCCAGAATTAATCCTACCTTTGGCGTAAGCGTCGACCGGGAACGGATATAATCCGCTGCCTCCCGGATCATGCCAATGTTTAATGTCGTCGTCATATCAAAATCCTCCTGGTTCACAAGCTATAGATGACAGTTGAACTTCTACTCTTAAACGAGTTCGTGTAAGAAGCTCTTTCCGTGCTCGGTTGCATGCACCCCGAAATTGTCGGCGATCGTCGCGGCCAAATCGGCATACGTTGCCCGGATGCCCAGGCTGCCCGGCTTTTTCAGGCTTGGCCCGTAAACAAGCAACGGCACGTATTCGCGGGTATGGTCCGTTCCGGCATGAATCGGATCGTTGCCGTGGTCGGCAGTAATGATCAGCAAGTCGTTCTCACCCACATTTTTCAACAAATCCGGTACCGCCGCATCAAACTCCTCCAACGCACGGGCGTAGCCCTGCGGGTCGCGACGATGGCCGTATAAGGAGTCGAAATCCACCAGGTTCGTGAACAGCATGCCGGTGAAATCCTGGCCGATCCGCTGCAGCGTTTCTTCGATCCCATGCTGGTTGCTCTTCGTTGGATACGAAGCGGTAATCCCTTCCCCGGAGAAAATATCGCCAATCTTCCCGATGGCTACCACTTCCTTGCCGGCATTTTTCAACGCGTTTAGTACTGTTGGTTCCGGCGGTTTTACCGCATAATCGTGGCGGTTTGGCGTGCGCTGGAAGTTGCCCGGTTGACCGATAAACGGACGGGCGATTACGCGCCCAACGGAATGCTCCGGCTCAAGCGTCAGCCGACGAGCGATTTCGCAAGCCCGGTACAGCTCCGGCAGCGGGATAATCTCTTCATGGGCCGCAATTTGAAATACGCTGTCCGCCGAGGTGTACACGATCCAGCTTCCGGTTTTCATATGCTCTTCCCCGAGCTCCACCAAAATTTCCGTACCGGAAGCCGGCTTGTTGCCGATGATTTTACGCCCCGTTTCCTGCTCGAAGCGAGCGATCAAATCACGCGGGAAGCCATTGGGATATGTTTGGAACGGAGTCTCGATCTTCAGACCCATCAGCTCCCAGTGGCCGGTCATCGTATCCTTGCCCGCAGAGATCTCAGCCATTTTACCGAAGTAAGCCAACGGCTCGTCCACTGGATCCAGATTCGGCAGCTCCGCGATATTCCCCAGTCCTAATTTTTGCAGGTTAGGCAGCTTAGTACCCGGTACGGTTTGCAAAATATGCCCCAGCGTATGCGCACCTTCGTCACCGAATTTTTTGGCGTCTGGCAGTTCGCCGATCCCCACGCTGTCGAGGACGATGACGGTCATTTTTCTAAAACGATTTCCATTTTCCATCTTCTATCACTCCTTTAATCTATGCAGCTATAGTTATCCCTTCCCAGAAGGAAAACCATTCTGACGATCCTTCGGGTCCCCTTCTTGTGCGGCTTCCGGCGCCATAGACTCCCGCATCGCCCGCGGATGAAAAGCGTCGTAGACCGTCTTCAGATTGGACCTTGAACGGCTTACATACATTTGAATCGTGGAAGCATCAGAATGCCCCAGCAGCTCCTGTACCGATCTCACGTCCGCCCCCCGCTCCAGCAGATGAACGGCGAAGGAATGGCGCAGCGTATGCGGCGTAATATCGGACGTAATCCCTGCTTCCTGGCCATACTTCTTCATCAGCTTCCAGAAGCCTTGGCGGCTAATCCGCCCGCCCCGACGGTTCGGGAAAAGAGCCGGGTTCTCCCTCTCATCCAGAATCAAATGGCTGCGTCCTTCCCTTAAATACAAATCAAGCCATTCCGCCGTGACTCCTCCAAACGGAAGAATGCGTTCCTTCCCCCGCTCCCCGGTGCAGCGGAGAAAATGAAGCTCCAGGTTCACGTCGTCCTTGTTCAGCGAGATCAGCTCGGATACGCGGATGCCGGTTGCATAGAGCAGCTCAAGCATGGCCTTGTCCCTTAAACCTAACGGCGTGTCGGGCTTTGGGGCTTCCAGCAGCCGTTCAGTTTCCTCCACGGTGAGGGTTTGCGGCGGTTTTTTTTCGACTTTGGGCATTTCCAGCATGATGAAGGGATCCTGCTCAATCCGCCGTTCCTGCAGTAAATACCGAAAGAAAGCGCGAAGGGTGACAGACACGCGTTGAATCGTTGCCGGCGCCTTGCCGAGATCTTTCAAGTAAGCGAAATAGAGCAAGATGCCCGCACGGGTTACTTGGCGATAATCGCTGATCTGCTTCGATTGCAAATAGCTTATGTACTGCTTGAGATCCCGCGCATAGGACTCCCGCGTTGCTTCACTTAATCCCCGTTGCCCGGCCAAAAACGAAATAAAAGAGGCCGCATCCCGTTCCATGCGCTGCGCCTCCTTTCTTGGTTATCAAATGCAATATCTTCAGCCATCCGCCTTGATTACTATTTCCACATCCCTGCGAAATTTCCCTGCTCCCCCTGACAATGAACTACTCTCCATACCAGAAAAATAATTTCAGCCGCTCCGTCATGGTCTCCATCATGTTATTTCCGGGTACGCCTTCATAAAATACTTTCACCGCAGAGCCTTCGGGAACGCGGTACTTGTCCTCACGAAATAGGTAATCGTCCAGCAGTCCTAGCGCCTTATAAAAAGTATACGCAAGTGCGACAAACAGGATCAAATATTTCCCTGTTCTGAGCCATTTTCGAAGCGAGATGACCATGAGCCCCACCCTCTCTATCATTTGTGGAGGCGCCCGATTATCTGCTAGGACGCCCTATGTATTAAGTATATAGAGAGAGACTAGGGAGTATGCGGAAATGACTTCATCGGTTATGCGGCTTATGCCGCGTTTCCCCTCGTGCGAGGCAACGTAAAAAGCTCCCTACGGCAGGGCCGTAAAGAGCTCGGCTTAACGAAGTTATTTCTTATTGTCTGTTCCAGGCGAATCGTTGTTCTTGTCCTTGCATCGGTAACAAATGCCTTGAAAATCCAACCGGTGATCCAGCACCGTAAAATTGAATTCCTTCTCCAAGCGTTCCTCGAGCGGTCCAAGCCAATCCTCGCGGATTTCATCCATTGCCCCACACTGAACACAGATCAAATGGTGGTGATGATGTTTGGTCGTATCGGTACGCAAGTCGTACCGGGCTACACCGTCGCCGAAGTTGATCTTCTCCACAACGTGAAGCTCGCTGAGCAATTCCAATGTTCGATAGACCGTGGCCAGGCCGATCTCCGGCGCCTTGTCTTTGACGAGCATGAAAACATCTTCCGCACTAAGATGATCGTCTTCATTTTCGAGCAAAACGCGTACCGTGGCTTCCCGCTGGGGCGTCAATTTGTAACCGTGGGATTGTAACTGCTGTTTGATTTTTTCGATCTTTGCTTCCATGTTATCCCTCCCCAGCCTTGCCGCACATCCAATAAGTTCATGACCACTTCTTTCATTATAGGGGGAGATATTCAACAAAGTCAAACATTTTGGTAGATTGCAAAATCTTGAGGATGGCACATCACCAGGATGTCACAATTTAATAGAACGTGCTAGGAAAAACGAATATCCCCCGACTAGGCCAGCAGCCAGGTGCGGGGGATTTATTTTCCTACACAAGCATGAATTCAAGCAATCAATGGCGTAACCCAGCTCATCATCACCGGAGTCACCCACGTTTCGAAGGAAGAGATGGCGAGTAGCACCGCAGCCATGGCCAGCGTCAGCCCTGTATACGACAGGAAAGGCCGGGTGGCTTGGCCGGGACGGCTCATTAACACACGCGAGCGAATGATGTTGAGCGAGAAGCTCACCGCTGCGACGCTGGCGATCAGCAGGGCCGGAATCACGATCAGATTGTGCGGCGCTACGGACACGAGGGCGAATAGCAGCCCCTTCCAGGTATATTGGCCAACCAGATAGCCAACTGTAAAGCCGATCAATACTCCTTTTAGAAAATCGAGAATTAAGATCCCTGGGAGTCCGATCACGGATAATCCCAATAGCCAGATCAAGCCAAGCCATTTTAAATGCAAGGCAGCGACTTGCCAGAACATCATCGGCTGAAACTCGAACCCGCCTTCATTGATCGATAGAAAGAAATCACCCAAATACCGGGAGATATCCTGTTGTTGTTCCAACGTTAATGCGTTGACCATCAGCGCGCCGAATACGACGCCCATTAAAAACAGCACGGAAACAAAAACATATAGCGGCGTTTGGTCTTTTAATGTATGACGAATGGGGTGCAGCATCGAATTTTGCCTCCTAGCTTGTTCTATAGGGTCTTATCCTATCCCTATGAACAAGCCTGCTCGCTTATGCCTGCCGCTTGCCGGACCACCACCTGCAGATTAAGACTTTTTCACTTTGCCATAGATTCCGCCGCCTCCGGCGCTAAGTTCGAGCCTACCGCTGCGGGCCATGCCAATAAGTTGGGCCAGTTCCGCTCCCACCGCTTCAGCCAGCTCCGCCTCCGGCACATGATGCAGGATGTTCATCTCCGTGCCGAACCGCTCCAGCAGCAGCTCTAATTTCGCCGGCCCAAGGCCGGGGATAAACTCCAGGGGAACCTGGTAATGATACGGCGGACGATGAAGCGGTACGCTGGGCTCAGATCGATCTGCGATTGAGCGGATGCGGTCAAGCACACCCCGCACCAGCTTCGGGCTGCCGCAATAAGGACATCGCTCCACGTTGGCTTCTGCCTCATCGATGATATAGTTGCAGTTGCTGCAGTAGGTCCGGTGGTATTTGCCAAGGCGGGGGTTCAGCCCGTAATTCCCGGCCACTAGGCGCCCCTCCTCGCGCCGCAGCGCCTTAGCGAATTCAAGATAGCTCGCTTCCTTCAGCCGCAGCTCATTGTATTCCCGCCCGATTTTGCCCAGCGAGTGAGCGTCGGAATTGGTTAAGATCGGAAAAGGATCGAGCTCGCTGATCAATCCAGCCATCTCCGTATCGGCGCTGAGCCCCAGCTCCACCGCGCTAATTAGAGAAAGATCCAACACATCCGACATCCGGGGGGCACAGCTTCCGTAAATGCTGCGATGCGGCGTGAAAATATGGGCGGGAATGATCATACCACCGCGGGCATACACCTCCTCCTGCAGCGTGACCGCCGGAGCGTACACGCGCTGCGAGCTTAGCCCAACATTCTTCATCCTTGGCTTCAGCCAATCCGTAAAGCCGCGAATCGTCTCCAGGTGCGGGAAAAAAGCAAGCAAATGCGCCGGCCCCATCCCCGGTTCACGGATTTCCAGCTCGCAGCCCAGCAAAATCGTCGTCCCCTGATAGGTGATGCCGCCATCCTTCAGTTCCTGCATCTCCCCCTGCTCCAGGCACCGGTCGATATCCTCCTGTACCCCGGGGGCATGACAGTCAATGATGCCAACAAGCCCGATGCCCTTGCGTTGCGAAGCCTCCCTGGCGATTCCAGCGAAGGTCAGATCACGGCTGCCGCTAATCTTCACCGGCTCCCCCCGCCCGGTTCGTCCGATGTGAATATGCAAATCGGCGAAAACGGTCGTAAGCGCGGCCGAGGTTGTTGTGGAGCTCGAACTCATGGTCTTGCCTCTGCCTGTGCGCGAGCATCCTTAAGCTGCCAAATATACACCGCCATAATCGTTTTGGCATCCGCAATCCGCCCTTCCGCAATCAGGCCAAGTGCCTCCTCCAGCGTCACTTCCTGAACCTCAAGGAATTCGTCAACATCCGGCGACATTTCTCCTGGACTCAACTGCTCGGCCAAATAGAGATGGATAATCTCATCTGCGAACCCCGGCGAAGTATAGAATGAGTGCAAATGCGTCAATTTATCGCAGCGATACCCGGTCTCCTCCTGCAGCTCACGGACCGCCGCTTCCGCAGGATCTTCCCCTGGTTCCAATTTGCCCGCCGGAATCTCCAATTCACACCGGCCCATCGCCTGGCGATATTGGTCCACCAGCAGCAATCGTCCCTCATGCACCGCCAGCACGGCGACCGCACCCGGATGCTTCACAATTTCACGGGTTGCCGTCGTTCCGTCCGGCAGCTTGACGGTATCAATTTGCAGGGAGATCACTCTCCCCTGAAAGACCGGCTCTGTCGAAACCGTGGTTTCCTTTAATTTATCGTTGGCTGCCATTTCTTTTTCCTCCCTTAATCGAGTCATCAACCGTTCCAACCATACATAACTTGTCCGCACCGGACATATGGTGTTATTATACCAAACCGTTCGGAAAGGAGCCCCCTTATGAAAAGCTATTTCACGGAAGACCGTGTACGCGCTCAGGGCAAAGCTTGGCAGATTCGCCTTCTGCTGTCCCAATGGAAAAAAGAATCAGGACGTGACGTAAAAATCACCGATTTGATTCATTCCTATCAAAATAGTTATTCAATTAAGGGAAATCCGGTTAATAAAAGGAGGGGGTGAATTATGCGCAGTCCTACCGGACAGCCTAAAAATATGGGAAAACTCGTAGAAATGATCCAGAACGCCGTATCCACAGGTCAGATTGACGTTGCTGAACAGCTGGCGGGGCAGATGGACAATTATTTGCTTAGCGAGCTGATCCAATCTTTATATAAAGAAGGTTATGTCGCACTAGCCAAAGAACGGCTACTGCAGATCGAACCTCGGTTGCTTCGCGAGCCCACTCCCCCCTTTTTGGAGCTAAGCCTGATTTGGGCGGAAATTTGCTACGATGAGAGACAATACGAAGAAGCCGCTCCCATCTTTGAAGCGCTTGCCGAGCGGAATCCCGATTTCGCAGCGGCTCGTTTCGGCGCAGCCTCCTGTTACTTGCAGCAGGCGATCGCCAATCTGGAGCGACGAATCCAACTGTATCACCCGCCTAAATCGGAGCAGGAGAAAATTTGCAAATATTTAGACGACTTCCACCAAGCTCTGAACTTAATTCAAGCTTCAGGCTGGCATACCGAATGGAGTCCTGTGCAGGTTCGTCACTTCCCGGCCAAACCGTCTACTCGACTGCATTAATGCGAACCAATCCGGGGAACAGCCGTCATCCTGCAAAAAAAGCCCGGTGCGAAATAGCGCACCGGGCATTCTGACATCCTTAAGGGATCAAGAAGAGGATACCGATTGACGAACGATCTCCAGCGCAAACTGCGCCGTTTTGACGAGATCGTCCTTCTTGATTCTTTCATTGGTTGTATGGATATCCTCATAGCCGATCGCCAGATTCACCGTTGGAATCCCCAGGCTGTTAAAGATGTTCGCGTCGCTGCCGCCGCCCGTCGTAAACGTCGTTCCCGCAAGTCCGAGCGCAGCCGCCGCTTGCTTAGCGATCCGCAGAACGGGAGCCTCCTCCGGGATCCGGAACGCCCGGTACAGCACCTCACTGCGGAATTCCCCCTTGGCTCCAAAGTCGCGGCATGCGGATTCCACCGCTTCTTTCATGTCCTGCAGCTGCTTATCGACCTTCTCCTGGGACATGCTACGCGCTTCGCCATATAA
Organism: Paenibacillus phoenicis; assembly: GCF_034718895.1. NCBI lineage: Bacteria > Bacillati > Bacillota > Bacilli > Caryophanales > Paenibacillaceae > Paenibacillus > Paenibacillus phoenicis. The sequence goes on from NZ_JAYERP010000001.1 coordinate 1,717,104, forward strand.
AATGACGTGATCCGGAACGATGTTCGTCGCGCCGCCACCTTCAAACTTGCCGATGTTGGCGGTTGTCTCCGAGTCAATACGCCCGAGCTTCATACGAGCCAGCGCCTTGCCGGCTACCTGAATGGCACTGATGCCGTCTTCCGGATTGACCCCGGCATGGGCCGCTTTGCCGTAGATCTCGATTTCAACCCGTGCCTGCGTGGGTGCGCCAACACAAATCGTGCCCACTTCACCGCCGGTGTCAATCGCGAACCCGAACTTCGAATCGACATACTGCGCCTCCAGCGCCCGCGCTCCGCGCAGGCTCGATTCCTCGCCAGCCGAGATGACAAACTGGATTTGACCGTGCGGAATTTGCTTCTCCTGCAGGACTTGAATCAGCTCCAGCAGCACCGCCACACCCGCTTTGTCGTCCGCTCCGAGGATCGTCGTGCCGTCGCTGCGAATCCATCCGTCCTCCCCAACAACCGGTTTAATCCCCTTGCCTGGGGTGACGGTATCCATGTGGCAGGTGAACAGGAAGGGTTCAGCGGACACGCCTTCACTGGCTTTTAACGTGGCGATCAGGTTCCCGGCGCCATGTCCCGTCACTGCCTGCGAACCGTCCTCCACAACGTCCAGTCCCAATTCGCTGAATTTCCGTTTTAACACATCGGCAATTTGGCGCTCATGCTTCGTTTCGCTGTCAATCTGCACCAGCTCCAGAAATTGTCCGATGAGGCGTTCCTCGTTAATCATTGGACTTTCCCCGCTTTCTTCGATACGATAATAAGAGTGAGAATAATATACGTTTAAGTCAAAGGAGTTACCACTATGCGTAAAAATCGGATGAGATTCGTCGTATATTTGATGTTGTTTGCCATGCTGGCTTCAACGCTGATCGCTTTCCTTGAGCCCTTCTTCATTCGATAATCAGCCCGCTTTGGGGGCGGATTAGGCCTCGACCCAAGCCCCCAAACGCCCAAATACCGCGTTAAACTTCGGTACGATCTCCTTCGCGACTTGCTCAACCGTAAATGAGCGGCCGGTCACGTCTTCCAACGAGGTCACCCCGTATTCTTGAATCCCGCAAGGAATGATTCCGCGAAAGCCTTCCTCTTGAATGCCGGACTTCACATTAAAAGCAAACCCGTGACTGGTAATAAAACCTCGATGATGCCTGCATTTGTTGAACTTTACGCCAATCGCGCAAATTTTCACGTCGCCAACCCACACCCCGGTGTACTCCGGTTTACGTGAGCCTTCGATGCCAAACTCCGCTAAATAATCGATGATCACCTGCTCCAGCTGGCGCAGGTAACCATGCAAATCCAGCCCGCGCCCGGCCTCTAACCGAAGCAGCGGATAGCCAACAAGCTGCCCGGGGCCATGATATGTAATATCTCCCCCGCGATCGATTTCAAACACGGCAATGCCCCGCTCCTGCAGCTGCTCAGGGCTAAGAAGCAAATGCTCAGGATGGTTCTGGGAGCCAATCGTATAGGTCGGCGGATGCTGCAACAGCAGCAGGTGTTCTCCCTGCTGCTGCGCATCCATCTCTTTAATGAGCCGTTTCTGCAAATCCCAGGCTTCCCCATATTCCATCATCGGATAATAGCGTACTGTCAAGCCTTCGTTCATCGCATTGTCGCCTCGATTCTCTCATTACGTTCAATACACCTGCGTGTCCAAATTGTAGCTTTCCATATTTTCCTTCACCCGCTGCATAAAGCGGCCGCAAATCACTCCGTCCAAAATCCGGTGGTCCAAGGACAAGCAGAGATTGGCCATCGAACGGACGGCGATCATATCGTTGATCACAACCGGCCGCTTCACGATCGATTCAAACGTCAGGATCGCGGCTTGCGGATAATTGATAATCGGCTGCGTCAAAATCGAACCAAAGGAACCGGTATTATTCACCGTAAACGTCCCGCCCTGCATATCATCCAGCTTCAGCTTGCCGGAGCGGACCTTCGTTGCCAGCTCCTCGATTTCCCGCGCCAGGCCGGCGATATTTTTCTGATCGGCCTTCTTGATGACCGGCGTCAGCACCGAATCCTCGGTTCCAACCGCCAAGGAGATGTTGATATCGCGTTTGACGATGATCTTGTCCACCGCCCACACCGAGTTCATGATCGGATAATCCTTGATCGCTCCCACAACCGCCTTCAGCAGGAAAGCCAGGTACGTCAGGTTGACGCCTTCCTTCTGCATAAATTCCTGCTTGATCTTGTTGCGCAGCTGCACCAGGTTGGTCACGTCGACCTCGATCATCATCCAGCCATGCGGAATTTCCGATACGCTTTGGCGCATCCGGGTTGCGATCGTGTTGCGGATCGGGGTTACGTCGATAAAATACTCGGAACGGTCGCCCCCTTCCACTTCGATGGTTGGGATCGGCGGGTTCTCCGTCAAGTGCAAGCCGGAATGGCGTACCGGTCCCGGAGCATCGTTGATTACGGCCGGGATGACGCGTTGCGGCGCCGGCGCAGCCGAAGGCGCTGCTTGCGCTGTCTGCGATGGCACGGACGGTGCTGCTGCCGGCGTCGTTGCCGGTGCTGCGGGTGTGGCAACACCCCCGCGACCGCCTTGCTCGATGTAAGCCAGCACATCCTTCCGCGTAATCCGTCCGCCAAGCCCTGTACCCGTAATTTGCCGTAGATCAATTCCGTGTTGAGCGGCCAGCGTCTGCACGGCCGGCGAATACCGGTGGCGCTGCGAGTGATCGGACTGTTCCCCCGTGCTTGCCGCACCGGCAGCCGGACGGGCAGCTTCGTTTACCGCTGGGTCGCCTGCTGGCGTATCAGTCGCATTCGCCGTCTCGATCCGGCAGATCACCGCGCCAACCTGAACCTCTTGCCCTTCCTCAGCCAACAGCTCGCCCATCACACCTTCGACCGTCGAAGGGATTTCCGCATTTACTTTGTCCGTAATGACCTCAAGAATCGGCTCATATTGCTCGACTGGATCCCCCGGCTTCTTCAGCCATTTCCCGATCGTAGCCGAGACGAGCGATTCGGCGAGCTGGGGTAATTGCACGTCTATCAATGTTTTATTGGATGACATTAGTATCCTCACTCCCAATCAATAAAGCGCCAATTGAAGCATCGCTTCTTTGACTTTGTCTTTGCTAAGCATAAAGAACTTCTCCATCGGAGGGCTAATCGGCATCGCCGGAACGTCCGGTCCGCACAGTCTTGCAATAGGAGCATCCAACTCGAACAGGCACTCTTCAGAAATAATAGCCGAAACTTCTGCACCAATACCGCCGGTTTTATTATCCTCATGGATAATCAGAACCTTGCCCGTCTTGCGGGCCGCTTCAATAATGGCTTCGCGGTCCAGAGGCTGCAGCGTGCGCAAATCAAGAATGTGGGAGCTGATCCCTTTCTCTGCCGCCAGCTCTTCCGCAGCCTGCATGGCAAAATGCAGCGGCAAGCTGTAGCCGATGACTGTAATGTCACCGCCTTCCCGCAGCACCTTCGCTTTGCCGATAGGGACGATATAATCGTCCTCCGGCACGTCTTCCTTGATCAGCTTGTAGCATTTCTTGTTCTCAAAGAACAACACCGGATCAGGGTCGCGAATCGCTGCTTTCAACAAGCCCTTGGCGTCATAAGCCGAATAAGGCGCAACGATCTTCAGCCCCGGTGTTCCAAAGAATATCGATTCCGGACATTGGGAATGGTAAAGTCCCCCAAAGATCCCGCCGCCGATTGGAGCGCGGACTACAACCGGGCAGTTCCAGTCGTTGTTGGAACGATAGCGGATTTTCGCCGCTTCGTTGATAATCTGGTTCGTTGCAGGCAGCATAAAGTCCGAATACTGCATTTCTGCGATCGGCTTCATCCCGTACATAGCTGCGCCAATCGCAACGCCGGCGATCGCCGATTCCGCAAGCGGCGTATCGATGACGCGCATTTCACCGAACTGCTCCTGCAGCCCTTTCGTTGTCGTGAACACGCCGCCCTTGACGCCGACGTCTTCCCCCAGAACAAACACGCTTTCGTCCCGCTCCATTTCTTCCTTCATGGCCAGACGAATCGCGTCGATATACTCCATCACCGGCATGATTATTGCTCCTCCCCTTCGCTGGCATATACATGCAGCAGCGTGTCTTCCGGCCGCGGGAACGGCGCGTTGTCAGCCGCTTCCACCGCTTCCTTCAGCTGTTGTTGGATATCCCGCAACAGCGCTTCGTCCTGCTCCTCGCTCCATATGCCGGTTTCGATCAGGTACGACTTCATTTTGGGGATACCGTCTTTTTTCCAATTCTCTTCCACTTCTTCCTTCGTCCGGTACGCCAGATCATTGTCCGACGTCGAGTGCGGAGACAGGCGGTACATCATCGCTTCGATCAGCGTTGGCCCTTCGCCGCGAACTGCGCGTTCCCGCGCTTCCTTCACAACTCGGTATACCTCCAGCGCATCGTTGCCATCTACGCGAACCCCCGGGAATCCATAGCCTTGAGCCCGATCCACCACGCGGCCGCCTAACTGCTTCTTCACCGGTACGGAAATGGCATATTGGTTATTTTCGCACAGGAAGATAACCGGCAGCTTCTGAACCCCAGCAAAGTTTAAACCTTCGTGAAAATCGCCCTGATTGCTGGAGCCTTCGCCAAACGTGACGTAAGAAACGATGTCCTTCTTTTGCATTTTCGCCGCCAAGGCGACGCCGACGGCATGGGGAACTTGAGTGGTTACCGGACTGGAACCGGTCACGATACGCAGCCGTTTGCTGCCGAAATGTCCCGGCATCTGACGGCCGCCGCTGTTCGGGTCACCCGCTTTGGCAAATGTCGAAAGCATCAATTCTGTCAGCGACATGCCAACGGCCAGCACAAAGCCGTAGTCCCGGTAGTAAGGCAGGAAATAGTCGCGCTCGCGATCCAGCGCAAAGGCCGCAGCAACCTGCGTGGTCTCCTGACCGATCCCAGAAACGTGGAAATTGATTTTCCCGGCCCGCTGCAGCAACAGGTTGCGCTCGTCGAATTTGCGTGCGGTCACCATATATCTGTACATCTCAATGACTTCTGCATCCGTTAGTCCGAGTTGCTTATGTTTTGGCTCGGTTTGAACTACACTTTTGGCATTCATGGGAGTTACCTCCTTTGATTGGGGCATTACATAGCTTAATATTAACACCAGGTACTAAGACTTGGAATAAGTTTATTATAATCGTTTTACAGTGAAAAAGAAAACATTCATCTTTTCGCCCGTTGCCTCAAGCGTTTAAGGAGTTCCCGTCCACGGCCAGTGCCGCTTCCCCGATAATTTCCGCCAGCGTCGGATGAGCGAAGGTCACTTGTCCAACTTCCCAAGGCGTCGCATCCAGCACCTGGGCCAGTGCCGCTTGGCTGATCAGCTCCGTCACATGCGGCCCGATCATCTGCACGCCGAGAATATCATTGGTGCGGGCATCGGCCACCATCTTCACAAATCCTTCGGTTTCGCCATGCACCAGCGCCTTCCCGATCGCCGAGAACGGAACCTTGCCGATTTTAACCTCCAGCCCTTTGGCCTTCGCTTCTTTGGCGGTGATTCCAACCGAAGCAACCTCGGGGCGGGTGTACACACAGCGCGGAATATGGCTTTCTTGATAACCGTGCGAAGCCTCCCCGGCTAAATGATGGACGGCAGTTAACCCCTCATGGCTGGCAGCATGCGCCAGTTGAAGACCGCCGATGCAGTCGCCAATGGCGTAAATATGCGGTTCCGTGGTTTGCATAAATTCATTTACCCGAATGAAGCCGCGTTCTAACCCGATGTCGGTATTTTCGAGTCCTATATTCTCCACGTTGGCCTGGCGTCCGATCGATACCAGCAGCTTGTCTGCTTCGAGGCGGATCGATTCGTCCCCTCGCTTCGCAGATATTTGTACCCGGTTATTGCCGATTTCTAAGGAACCGGGATCGACCGAAACCCCAGTGATCACTTGAATGCCGCGGCGTTGCAGCTGTTTCTGCAATTCGCGGGCAACGTCCTCGTCTTCCGCCGGCAGCAGCTGATCCGCTGCTTCCACCACGGTCACCTGCACGCCAAAATCGTTTAGCAGCGACGCCCATTCAACCCCGATGACGCCGCCTCCCACAATCAGCATCGAGCCGGGAAGCTCGGATAGCTGCAGCGCTTCATCGCTGCTAAGAATATAATTCCCGTCCGGCTCAAGCCCCGGCAGCATCCGTGGTCGAGATCCTGTGGCGATGATCAAGTTGGTTGGCACAACCGTCTCCATTTCACCATCCGGAAGTTCCACCGCAACAGCTCCGCTTTTTGGAGAGAAAATCGACGGCCCAATCACCCGCCCATTCCCTTGGATGACACGGATTTTATGTTTACGCATCAAATATAGGACCCCTTTATGCAGTTGATCCACGATGCTTTGCTTTCTTTCCTGCACTTTCGGGAATACCAGCGTCACGCCGTTAGTCTCAATGCCGTAGCTTGCGCTATCCTTCATTTGCGCGTAGAGCTCCGCACTGCGCAGCAGCGCTTTGCTTGGGATACAACCTCGATGCAGACAGGTCCCTCCCAACTTGTCCCGCTCAATAATTACAACGTCTTTCCCCAGTTGCGCGGCGCGAATGGCTGCGATATATCCGCCAGTCCCTCCGCCCAACACTGCTACATCACAAGTAATTGCCATAATCGATCTCCACCCATTCTATCAATTCAGTCACTTTCCCCTATTTTACCTTGTTTTTCCGTTATTACAAATCAAAGCCGTAAATAGACATCCCCTCAGGAAAAAGGTATGATATTTTTAACAATACATAGCCATTTCGAGAGGGAAAGGAAGATCTAGCTCATGAAGCTCAAGCTGTCCCGGTTTATCGCGATTATTTTGCTGGTGGTCCCCGGCATTGCAGCGATGATCGGATTTATAAAAATCAAAGACACCTTATTTGATTATATGTCAGCACACGGCGACGATTCGTTAACTCGCGTCACGTTTGATTGGTTAAACTTCGGGCTAGGCGTTGTTTTGTTTGCAGCCGGCGCCGGATTTTTGGGCGGGTGGATCTTCTTCCGGGACCGCAAGCGGAATTACGTAGGGCCAAGATTTCGCAAAAAGGACGATGCCGCCAAAGCCGCCGTTAAAGAACCAGAACCCGCCGTGGTACAGCATGACTAACCTCAAGGTTCTTATGAAAAAACCTCTTTTGCCTTGTCTCGGCGTAAAGAGGTTTTTTAGCTTATTCGTATAACGCTTCCTTCAGTTTGGTCGACATCCGCGAGCTTTGCTGGGAATTCGCGCGAAGCAATGCCTTGCGTAATCTGACGTTTTCTGCACGAAGTTGTTCATAACGTTGAATTAGCTCCAGAAGGGCCTGCCGTTTATCTTCTTCCAAATCCGTGCCCTCCAGCAATTCCCGGTAAGCCGCCGGCTCAAGATCGTTAGTCATATGACGCTCATCCTTTCTTCTGATGGAATTATACCATAAGCTCCCGGTGCCGGATGTGCGAGGTTTCCACCTGAATGGTGGTGTGGCCGATGTGGAACGTCTTCTCCAAAGCGGTAATCGCTTCCTGCAACACGATTTGGCTCTGGCTGCCATCCTCAATCGTCAAATGACAGCTTAACGCATCCATCCCCGAAGTAATGGTCCAAATATGCAAATCATGGACTTCAACAACCCCCGAAATCCCTTCGAGACACTGCTTCACCTGACTTTGATCGATCGACGCCGGCGAGCCCTCCATCAAAATGTGCACCGATTGGGTGATGACGCCCCAGGCTCCGCGCAGGATCAACAGAGCGACGAGAACACTGATGATCGGGTCGAAAATATACCAACCAAACAACGACATCAATATCCCCGCGAAAATAGCGCCAATCGACCCCAAAGCGTCTCCAAGCACATGCAGGTAGGCGCTTTTCAGGTTTAAGTTGCCTTTGACGTCGCCTTTCTTCAGCAATACCGCCGCGCTTGCTAAATTCGCAAACAAACCGATCACCGCAATCACGATCATCGTATTACTGGACACGGTCGGCGGATCAAGCAAACGCCCGTAGGCTTCCCAAAAGATAAACCCGGCGATCACGAACAAGGCTGCCCCATTGAGCAACGCGGCCAGGATCTCCATACGGTGGTACCCGTACGTATTCCGCTTTGAGGCGGGGCGAGCGGCAAACCAAAAGGCAATCAGGCTGAGCAGCAGCGAGCTGGCGTCACTTAGCATATGACCGGAATCGGACAATAAAGCGAGGCTGTCTGTAATCAAACCGCCGCAAAATTCAAGAACGGCGATCGAAGCCGTAATGAGTAGAGCGATCCACAGCCCCTTCTTATTCCCCGAACGTGCCGCATGATGATCGTGGAAATGGCCGGCATGGCTATGGTCATGATCGTGGTGATGGTGAGCGTGATGATGTCCCATGGATCTCCCTCCTATTCGCAACAAGCGTGTTGAATCGCCTGTTTCAAGAGCGAAATCACATGCTCGTCGTCACAGCTGTAGTACACCGTATTGGCCTCCCGACGGAACTTCACCAGCCGCAAATTTCGCAGCAGACTCAGTTGGTGGGAAACCGCCGACTGCGATAAATTCAACACTTCCGACATATGCGTCACGGAACATTCTTCTTCCGACAGCAAATGAAGAAGTTTGATTCGGGTCGGATCGGACAATGCTTTAAAAATCGTAGAAACCTTCTCCAGTGTATCCGGGCTCAGATCGATGTGTAACTTTTTTTCCACCTGGTCGTTCCCCTCTCGAATAACAGTATATGAACATATGATCATATATAGGATAATCCTAAAGGGACTTTATTGTCAATCAGCAAGTGCGGATACCATCTCAGGCAAAATAAAAAACGGCCGCATCCCGGCATACACCGAGAGGGACCGCCCTTCATTTAACCCTTTTGGATCACTGCATAAGTGAACGACCAACGGCTTAATTTCTCCCGTCGTTATCACCATTCGTGTCCTCAGACTTTCAAGACACCTTATGCTCGATCCGCAGTTTATCCGCTACCATTGCGATGAACTCACTATTGGTCGGTTTGGATTTGGAGATATTGATCGTATAACCAAAAAGATGGCTGATGGAATCGATGTTGCCTCGGGTCCAAGCGACTTCAATCGCATGACGAATCGCATGCTCTACTCGGGATGGCGTCGTTTTGAATTTCTCCGCGATCGCCGGATACAGTGTTTTCGTAATGGCGCCTAAGATTTCGATGTTGTTGTACACCATCGTGATCGCTTCGCGTAGATATTGATATCCTTTAATATGCGCCGGAACTCCGATTTCATGTATGATCGATGTGATGTTCGCATCGAGGTTCTTCCCTTTGCCCAGAGGCACCACATTCGATTTGGCAAACGAAGTAGAAGGTGCACTGTTGCTTAAGGTTTGGACACCCACGAGCTGACGGATGCGGTTCGCCAACACTTCCATGTCAAAGGGTTTCAAGATGTAGTAAGAAGCTCCAAGCTGAACGGCACGCTGCGTGATGTTCTCTTGACCAAAGGCGGTCAGCATGATGATTTTAGGCTGAGGGGTCAGGTTGAGGTCGCGAATGCGCTCAAGCACACCGAGTCCGTCCAGATGGGGCATAATAATGTCCAGGATCAACACATCGGGAACTCTTGCTGCTTGATCAATCATCTCCAGTACTTCTTCCCCGTTATAGGCGATTCCTGAGACGACCATATCGTCTTGCTCCGAAATGTATTCCGCGAGCAAATTCGTAAATTCACGATTATCATCTGCCAACAACACTTCGATTTTCTGCACTGCCTACTTCCTCCTTCAGGTAATTGGATAGGTTTATTCATTGCTTCTCTTCTTACCAGAATAAGGATTCGACATGCAAAAGTAAATTCCTTCTGTCGAAAATTATTTTTATTTATTTTTTTGCATGATTGATATATAATAAATTATTTATTTACATAAAACGATCTCGTTCGGATTCATTCGACAAATGCATACAGATTCCAAGCCGGGTTTGTCGACCTTTGCTTGAGGAGTTTCACTTCCTCAAGATAAGAAAAACGTCAATCGACGTACATTCAATGTAGACAGACCGCGTTTAGCCGAAGTTTTTCTTGCGATATCAGGATGCCAATCCCCGTAGTTTATACTTTCTGATATCTAAAAAAATCTTAAGGCAGCGTTTAGCTCGCCTTAAGATTTTGCATCGTGTCTTTGGGGCTTTGTAAAATACCGGCATCCTGCAGCATCCATTCGATAAAGCAACCATATCCTGATTTCGGGTCGTTGACGAATACATGAGTCACAGCGCCGATGAGCTTGCCGTTCTGAAGAATCGGACTACCGCTCATGCCTTGAACGATGCCGCCGGTCTTCTCCACGAGACGCGGGTCGGTAATGCGGATAACTAATCCTTTGGTTTCCGGTACACTCTGCTTGGAAACATGGACGATCTCGACTTTAAACCGCTCTATGCGTTGACCTTCGACAACGGTCAGAATTTCTGCCGGTCCTTCCTTCACTTCTTCTGCAAAAGCGACGGGAATCGGTTTCTCATAGAGGCTATGCTCCGGGTTTTGCGACATCTTCCCGAAGATCCCAAAATTCGTATTGCGTTCGATATTGCCTAGGGTTTTCCCTTCTTTTAGAAAGTGAGCACGCTTCTCCCCGGGTTCACCGCTCTCGCTCTTGGAGATGGATGTGACGCTGGATTGCAGGATTTGCCCGCTGCCGACGACGATCGGCGTTTGGGTATTCATATCGGTAATGATGTGGCCGAGGGCTCCATAAACGCCGTGATCCGGGGCATAAAACGTCAAGGTCCCTACCCCTGCAGCAGAATCACGGATATACAAACCGAGTCTCCAAGCCCGATCCTGCTGATCATATGCCGGCTTTAAGGACGTTGTGAGTTCCCTATCGTTCCGCATATAGGTGATCTTAAGGGGCCGTTGATGTTTGCCCGCTTCGGCGGCAATTTCAGCTACTTCGCGGACATCGTGGAGCTTCATTCCGTTAATGTGGGTGATCAAATCACCGGCTTGAATTCCGGCCGCTTCGCCGGGTGAAACTTTGCTGGTATCTGTTACAACTTGATGATGCCCGACCACTAAGATCCCGGCGGATTTCACCTTGACACCGATGGTTTGTCCGCCGGGAATCACTTTAAGGTCCGGAATGACATTGACCTTGACGGTCTTTAGAGGAATTTGACCGAATAATTTCATGCGGAGGTTGGCTTCTCCACTCCGAAGCGACGAAAGCTTGAGCGGATGTCCTAATGATACTTTCATGGATGGGTTCGCCTGCCCGTTGACCATCACTACATCAGGCCGATCCACACTGACTTCAGCCTGTACGGGCAAAGCAAATGAAATTTGTGTTCCCTGACCCTGAAACAGGCGTAACTCGTCCGGCAGTACGGGAAGCCGCCCTTCAGCGGCAGACGTGCCGAGAAAACAAAAGAAGAAGGCAAGAAAAAGACCGAGCATTCGATTCCTGAGGTTCGGGTTCAATGGCTGTCACGCTCCCTTAGCTTCTTTCGCTTGACGAAACGGTGGTCGCCAATTGCGTACCTATAAGATACCCCGGGTCAGGTGTTTTATTACTGTCAATCATTGTGCCAGACTTAGTAAAACATCCTTTTGTGCCTGCGCCAGCTTCAGCATTTCTTGGGCATGATGCTGGGTCTTTTCCGTGATTTCTACCCCGCCGAGCATGCGGGCCAGTTCATTTACCCGTCCCGCTTCATCTAAGGAAGCAACGCGTGTCATGGTGCGGCCGTCTTCAACGACTTTCTCGATGAGGTACTGCCGATCCGCCATGCAAGCCACTTGCGGCAGATGAGTGATGGCGAAGACTTGGCACATCGCAGACAATCGCGACAACTTATCGGCAATCGACTGAGCCGCTCGTCCGCTGACGCCAGTATCAACTTCGTCGAAAATCAGTACAGGAACCTGTTCATGCCGGGCAAATATGCTCTTTAGTGCCAGCATTATGCGGGACAGCTCACCGCCGGATGCGATCTTGCTAAGCGGTCGGAGCGGTTCTCCGGGATTTGGCGAAATGAGGAATTCAGCATTGTCGATACCGTGTTTGCCGGGACGGATCTTCTTTCCTTCCCATTCCAATCCGTTGGCATCCTCTATGAGGCTTAACTTGACTTCGAGGGAGGTTCGACCCATTTGCAGGTCCTTTAGCTCCGTCTCGATCTGAGCGGCGAGCTCAACAGCCTTCTGCTGCCGTACAGCACTTAACTCAAAAGCCTGCTTCATCAGCCGCTCGGTTAATTTCTCCCGTTGCACCTGCAGCTGCTCCAGGCGTTCATCCTTATTCTCCAAGGCATCCACTTCCTGGCGAATCTTCTCATAATACGCAAGGATCCCTTGAATGTCATCACCGTATTTACGGCGGAGCGTCGAGATCAGGTCCAGGCGTTCCTCGACTTCTTCCAGCCGTTCAGGATTAAACTCGATCCGTTCGCGATAGTTCCGCAGGCTAAAGGACGCATCCTCCAGTTGATAATAAGCGGATTGAAGCTGCTCCAGGAGCGGAGATATTCCTTTGCTGTCATATGCGGATACTTCACTTAGCTTCGAGACAGCCTTCGCAATCGCATCCAGTCCCTGAGGGCCATACAGCAAATCATAGGCTTTCGAAATGGACTCCATCATTTTCTCGCTATGGGATAGCTTGACCTTTTCCTCCGCGAGTAATTCATCTTCACCCGGTTTTAACTCGGCTGCAGAAATTTCACTCAGCTGAAAACGGTATAAATCAAGCATTTGCAGCGCCTGTTGGCTTGTATTGCGCAGCTCGTGATATTCCTTGTCGATCCGTACGAATTCGGCGTAGGTCGCTTGGTAAGCCGCCTTCACCGGATCAACCGCCTCTGCCCCGTAGGCGTCCAGCAACTCTAAATGGCGTTCCGGTCGAAGCAGGGTTTGGTGCTCATGTTGGCCATGCAGGTTAATCAGCTTCTCCCCAACCTCACGCAGCATGGATAAATTCACGAGCTGTCCGTTAATGCGGGCTGAGCTCTTGCCTTGGACACTGATTTCCCGGCGAATAATCAGAAGCTCTCCGGGATCTCCCGCGATGCCGAATCCTTCCAGGGTTGTCCAAACCGGATGTCCTGCTGGCAGATCGAAGGAAGCCTCCATCTCGGCTTTATCACAACCATAACGGATTAAATCGGCTGACCCCCTGCCGCCGGCAATCAAGCTCAGGGCATCAATGATGATTGATTTGCCCGCCCCGGTCTCCCCTGTCAGGACATGAAAGCCGGAACCAAACGATACATCGACCGCTTCAACCACTGCCAGATTACGAATGGATAAATGAACCAACATCCGGGCAATCCTCCCCTACTCCCAACTCAATTAAGATATGTATCCCATGATCTGATCAATCAGATACCGGCTATAGTCCTCGTTGCGGCAAATCAGTAAGATCGTGTCGTCACCGCAAATTGTGCCAAGCAGATCCGGCCATTCCATATTGTCCAGCAGCACGGCTACCGAATTCGCGGTCCCCGGAAGACACTTCATGACAACCAAATTGCCGGTATAGTCGATATGCACGAAACTGTCGACCAGCGCCCGTTGCAGCTTCTGCACCGGATTATAACGCTGAGCCGTCGGCATGGAGTACTTGTACCTGCCGTCGTCCGTAGGCACCTTAATCAGCATTAATTCCTTAATGTCGCGGGAGACCGTCGCTTGAGTGACTTGATACCCCGCCTCGCGTAATGCTTCTACCAGCTCATCCTGGGTTTCGATTTCCCTGGCCGAAATGATTTCCCTTATCTTGATATGTCTATGCCCCTTCATTCTGCCCTCCATTAGCCTTGTATGGTCGTATTTAGTCGTATTTATCAGTATTTATCGGTTTAGGCGGATTCATCTTCTTCATTATCGTCCGTCGTTAGGGATATGACCTTCAGTTCCCCTTGCTCCGGATCTACGTATAACACGCCAGCGCATTCCGGATATAACAGCAGGAACGGCAACAGGTCCCGGCGCAAACCGCTACCCGTCCATTCCACCGGGCGGCGTTCCCGCGCAGTTCTAACAAGATAGAATTCCCCATTCTTGACTGCAATATAGTCAATAAAGAGACGGCTGTGCAGAAGTTCTCCGTCCACACGGAAGGTGAGCGGAACTTTCAGTTTATCGCTGACGACTTCGTACCCTGCTTCTTCCAGCATGTCCACCGCAGGGTGCTCTATAATCTCCTCATTCATCTCAAATCCGATGCCGGATCGTAAAGAAAACGGCTTGCGGACCCAGGAACGAAAACCGCGGTATAGCAAATACACGCCGATTCCCGCGATCACTACCATCAGAAGACCGTCCGAATAAGCTCCCACCGATATCACCTCATCCCTTATTTCGACGCTTCCGCGATTAGCTCCTGTCTAGAGAAGCACAAAATTTAGAAGGGAATGAGGACAACATCAAGGTTTTGATTCCATTATAGGGAACAAGCGTTCGATTTGCAAGATGCTGCAATGAAAAAAGACCCATCACTTGGATGGGCCTCCTGTAAAGGTGTTTGATGCTTCATGAACGACGCTGGCCGCCAGCTCGCGGATCCGTGTAAGCTGATCCACATCCTGCTCCTCTGCCGTACCAGCCGCAGCTTCTTCTTCCAATCTGAGATGAGCTAAAAATTCGATGTTCCCTTCCCCGCCGGTAATCGGAGAGAAGGTCAACCCGGCCACCTCATAGCCTTGCTCCACCGCAAAGCTCAGCACGGTCTCCAACACTTCCTGGTGTACTTTGGGATCGCGGACGACCCCCGATTTACCAACCTTTTCACGACCAGCCTCAAACTGCGGCTTAATGAGCGCAGCGATGTCCGCCGGCCGTTTCAACAACGCAAGAAGCGGCGGCAAAATGATTTTTAGCGAAATGAAGGAAACGTCGATACTGGCAAAATCCGGCGGAGGACCGTCCAAATCCTGCGGCGTCATATAACGGAAGTTGGTGCGTTCCTTGACGTTCACCCGCGGATCGTTGCGTAGCGACCAATCCAGCTGATTGTATCCGACGTCAATCGCGTATACATACTCAGCACCATGCTGTAAGGCGCAATCCGTAAATCCGCCGGTCGAAGATCCGATATCTAGCATCGTACGACCGGTCAGATCCAGGTTAAACTGCTTGATCGCTTTTTCCAGCTTAAGTCCGCCCCGGCTGACATAAGGATGGATCGCTCCCTTGACCGACAACACGGTATCCCGGGGAATCTTCGTCCCCGCCTTCTCGATCCGTTCCTGTCCGCCAAACACCAGTCCGGCCATGATCGCGGCTTTCGCCTTTTCTCTGCTGTCAAAATACCCCTGCTCGACGAGCAGGACGTCTACGCGTTCCTTGGAAACCGACATGCCAATCTCCCGTCAATAATTTACTTTCTTGCCTAGCGTTAAATGTGGTTCGCTCCGTAGTTTGTGTACCTCACGAACGACGTTCTCGGCGGTCAAGCCGACTTCTTCCAATTGCTCCTTGATGCTGCCGTGCTCGATAAACCGGTCGGGCACGCCCATCAATCGGATGTCCAGACCCGTGATTCCTTGCTCTGCATAGAACTCCAAGATCGCACTACCCAAGCTTCCCGCCTGCGAAGCTTCCTCCAGCACGATCATGGTCCCGCTGCTTTGCGCGAGTTGAACCAGCATCTCTCCGTCCAGCGGTTTTAAGAATCTGGCGTTCACCACCGCAGCGGACACGCCTTCCCGCTTCAGCCTTTCCGCCGCTTCTTCGGCAACCTGCACCATCGGGCCAACCGCAACGATCGTCAGGTTGTCGCCTTCCCGCAGCAGCTCCCACGTGCCGATCGGAATGGGCACCAGCTCTTTGTCCAGCGGAACCCCCGGTACGTTGATCCGCGGATAGCGGTAAGCAATCGGCCCGTCGTTATATTCCAGCGCCGTCTTCATCATGTGGCGCAATTCATTTTCATCCTTCGGCATCATTAATACGATATTTGGAATATGACGCATAAAAGCGATATCGTAAACCCCTTGGTGGGTCTCCCCGTCCGCTCCTACGAATCCAGCCCGGTCGATGGCGAACATCACGTTGGCGTTCTGGCGGCAAATATCATGCACGATCTGGTCGTAAGCCCGCTGCATGAACGTGGAATACACCGCATAGACCGGCTTCAAGCCTTCCATCGCCATGGCGGCGCACATCGTCGCGGCATGCTGCTCGGCGATACCGACGTCAATCATGCGTCCAGGAAAACGTTCGCCGAATTTCACCAATCCGGAACCGCCCGGCATCGCCGGAGTCACCGCCACGATCCGTTCGTCCTGTTCGGCCAGCTCGATCAAGGTCTGTCCGAACACCTCCGTGTACATCGGATTCCCAACAGCCTTCAGCACTTGGCCGGATTCGATTTTGTACGGCGTGATGCCATGCCATTTATGCGAATCCTGTTCTGCCGGGGTATAGCCTTTGCCCTTGGTGGTCAGAACGTGCACCAAAACTGGTCCGCTGACGTTATTGGCCTGCTTGAAGGCATCGATAAGGCCCGGCAAGTCATGGCCGTCAACCGGTCCCAGGTATTTGAATCCGAGCTCTTCAAATAAGACGCCGGATACCATCAAATACTTCAGGCTGTCCTTCACCCGCTCCACGGTTTTGGCGACTTTGCCGCCAATGGCCGGGATTTTCTTCAGCAGTTGCTCCACTTCGTCTTTGGCCCGCAGGTAATTGCGGTCTGAGCGGATTTTGGTCAAGTAGTTATGCAAAGCTCCGACATTTGGCGCGATCGACATCTCATTGTCGTTCAAGACCACCATCAAATCTTTCTTCTCATGGCCGATATGGTTCAGCGCTTCAAACGCCATCCCGCCGGTTAACGCACCGTCCCCGATGATCGCAATCACGCGGTTCGATTCGCCCTTCATATCCCGGGCCAGCGCCATCCCCATAGCCGCTGAGAGGGAGGTGCTGCTGTGCCCTGCTTCCCACACGTCATGCACGCTCTCGCTCCGTTTGACGAACCCGCATAATCCATGATGTTTACGAAGCGTGTCGAACTGGTCCTTCCGCCCGGTTAGTATTTTATGTACATAGGCTTGGTGTCCTACGTCAAAGATGAGTTTATCCTGCGGACTGTTGTAGCAATAGTGCAGGGCGATCGTCAATTCCACCACGCCCAAATTCGAAGCCAAATGCCCGCCGGTAACCGACAGCTTCTCGATCAAGAACTGGCGGATTTCCTCAGCGAGCGGCGTCAATTGCTCCAGGGACAAGTTTTTCAGATCGGCAGGCTCATGTATTTGCGAAAGCAGCACAGCCATTCCCCGCTTTCCTAAATGTATGGTTCAAAAAGCCGGCATCTAAGTCCGGCCTTTTCTTGCACATGTTGATAATAGCCTTCATTATACCATATGTCATCATGATGTCGAAATCACTTGCGGCGGATAGGTAAGTCATTTTTCCCTGATTTCGACCAACGCCTTCGATGGGAAAGTGACTAGTGATCGCGGCGAAGCAGCAGATCGGCAATTTCCAGCAGCCGCTGCGGGTTCGGAATCGCTCCGTTTTGTAACGCCTGCTTCGCCTCACTCGTCAGCCGTTCGACTTCCGCCCGGGAAGCCTCGATGCCGATAAAGTAAGGATAAGTCACCTTCTGTTGGATGACATCGCTTTGCGTTTTTTTGCCGAGCTTGCTTTCATCCCCGATCAGATCCAGGATGTCGTCCTGAATTTGAAACGCATGCCCCAGCGCCCGTCCGTACCGCTCCAAAGCCTCAAGCTGCTCTGCATTTCCCGAAGCGATATGTCCGCCCGCTCTGACCGAAAATACGATCAGATCTCCGGTTTTGTGCTCATGAATGTAGCGCAGCTGGTCGAGATCGGTCACTCCCTGCTCGCCTTGCATGTCGGCCACCTGGCCGCCCACCATGCCGCCCGGCCCGGCAAACCGCGACAATTCCTCCACGATCGCTAAGGAAGCCTCGGCCGGCACCCCTTGCTTGCGGCTCGCTTGAACCACGCTGTAAAAAGCATGCGTCAACAGCCCATCCCCGGCCAAGATGGCCATCGCTTCTCCAAACACTTTATGATTCGTTGGTTTCCCGCGACGGAAGTCATCGTTGTCCAAGGCCGGGAGATCGTCATGGATCAGCGAGTACGTATGTACCATTTCCACGGCGCAGGCGACGGGCATTGCCGCATCCCGGCTGCCGCCGAGCGCCTCCGCCGCAGCCACGACGAGCAGCGGCCGAAGCCGTTTCCCACCCGCCATCAGCGAATAATCCATCGCCCGGCTTAGCGTTTCCGGCACCTGCCATGCCGCCGGAAGGCTGGAGGACAAGCGTGTGGACACGGCTTCAGCAATCTCCTTCATGTATGCCTCTATCGATAATTGCTGCTGCAACAAGATCACCGCTCTCCTCAGAAGTCCAAACTATCGCTTAACGGCGGCTGAAACGGCTGCTTCTCTACCGCCCCGTCTTCTTCAACAATCATTTCGATCTTACGTTCCACCTGTGCCAGCTTTTGACCGCAGATTTGCGAGAGCCGCATGCCCTGCTGAAACAGATCAATCGCTTTCTCCAACGGCACGTCTCCGCGTTCCAGCTGAGACACGATGTCCTCCAGCTGGTTCATCGCATCTTCGAAATTTAGTTCCGCTTGCTGCGCCTCTGCATTAAGCTTGGTTTCCTGTTCCTTCATCTTCCCCCGCTCCTTCCGGCCTCATGCCCCAAACTTGACAATCTAGTTCTCCGTCCGTCACCTTCACCGTTATCCGGTCGCCCAGTTCGACGTCCGATAACGACTTGATGATCCGTTCTCCTCGTTCATCGTAGACGAGGCTATAGCCCCGCGCCATGACTTTAAGCGGGCTTAGCGCATCCAGATGGCGAATGCCCGAGGCCAGCTGGCTGGACTTCTCCCGCAGGATGCCCTGCATCGCTTGCCGCAGCAGGCGATCCGCCTCCCGCCGCCGGCGTCCCGCGAACTGCAGCGCATCCCGTGGATGGAAGCGCAGCAGACGCTGGTGCAGGCGGTCTTGCGCCGCGCCGGCCAATTGCAGGCGCGTCTGCATGTGGCCCGTCAGCCGCGAGGACAGCCGGTCCAGCCGCTCCGCGTGCTGGAGCAGGCTGCGCCGCGGCTGCGTCAGCGCCGGCGAGCGTTGCAGCCGGCGCAGCCGTTCGCGCGCCTGCTGCAGGCGGTGCTGCAAGCTCTGCTGCAGCACCTGTTCTCGCTGGCGCAAGAGCGCGCGCAGCTCGGCCGTGTGCGGCACGGCCAGCTCGGCAGCCGCTGTGGGCGTGGCAGCTCGCAGGTCGGCGACGAAATCGGCGATAGTGAAGTCCGTCTCATGGCCCACGGCCGAGATGACGGGAATCGCCGATTCATAGATCGCCCGCGCGACCTGCTCCTCGTTGAACGCCCACAGCTCCTCGAGCGAGCCGCCGCCGCGGCCGACGATGAGCACGTCGGCCTCGCCCATCGCGTTCAGCGTTCGGATCGCTTTCACGATCGACGGCGCTGCCCCCTTGCCCTGGACAAGCACGGGGTACAGGATCACTGCTGCCTGCGGATAACGCCGCCCCAGCGTCGTTAAGATGTCGCGGACCGCCGCTCCGGTTGGCGAGGTTACCACGCCGATCGTCTTCGGGAACCGCGGCAACGGCCGTTTGCGTCCCGGCGCGAACAAGCCCTCCGCTTCGAGCTTCTGCTTCAGCTGCTCAAAGGCCAGATACAGGCTGCCTACGCCGTCCGGCTGCATATGCGTCACGTAGAATTGATACTGGCCATCCCGCTCGTAGACGGAAACATTACCGCGTGCAATCACGCGCGTGCCTTCTTTAGGTCGGAACGGCAGCCGCTGGTTATACGATGCGAACATAATGCTTTTGATCCGGCTGTCCGCATCCTTCAGCGTGAAATACATATGCCCGCTGGAATGATGCGTGAAATTGGAAATTTCACCGCGAATCCAGACGTCGGTGAGCACCTGATCCGATTCCAGCTTCATCCGGATGTAGCGGTTTAATTCCTTGACCGTCAAAATCCGTTGCTGATCCAAAGGTGCCGCCTCCTTTCCGAGAATAAGGGCAATGTATACCCTTATTTGCTTCTCGTTGTCGCTGCTGATGAAGATAAGGGAACTTTTTTCCGTTATTTTATCGCTGTTGCCCCTATATGCGGGGTTTTCCACCTATCGCCCAGCAATAAGGCCAAAAAAGTCCTCTATTTTCCCAAAATGCCATCATCAGAGCGAAATAAGAACGTTTTGTTCCCTTATTTGAACCCAGTTATTCGACAACTTTAGCTTAAGCCAGCCCTTGCAGGCGTTTGGCTGCAATCAGCGTATTTTGCATCAGCATCGTAATCGTCATCGGGCCAACGCCGCCAGGTACGGGTGTGATCGGTCCGGAAATCTCTTTAACGTTCTCAAAATCCACGTCCCCGGCCAGCTTGCCGTTTACCAGTCGGTTCATCCCGACATCAATGACCACGGCGCCTGGCTTCACGTAAGAAGCATCCACAAAGTTCGCGCGCCCGATTGCAACCACAAGAATATCCGCGAGGCGAGTCAACTCTTTCATGTTCGCCGTACGCGAATGACACATCGTTACTGTGGCGTTCTCCCGTTGCAGGAGCAAGGAAACCGGCTTGCCGACGATGTTGCTGCGGCCAATGACAACCGCATGCTTCCCGGCGATCTCCACGCCTGTGCGTTTGATGAGTTCAATCACCCCCGCCGGCGTACACGGCAGCAAGCTGTCGTCGCCGATCATCAGATTCCCGACATTCATCGGATGGAATCCGTCAACGTCTTTCTCCGGCGAAATGGCATCGATGACCGCTTTCTCATCAATATGCTTGGGCAACGGCAGTTGCACCAGAATCCCATGGATATTCGCCTGATGGTTCAGCTTGTCCACCAAAGCGAGCAGGTCCTCTTGCGGCGTTTCCGCCGGGAGGCGATGAACCTCCGAATAGTAGCCCAGCTCATGGCAGGCTTTCTCCTTGTTCCGCACATATACCTGCGAAGCCGGATCTTCCCCGACGAGCACGACCGCCAGTCCCGGCGTAAAGCCTTGCTTCGCCAGCTGTTCTACCTCTGCGCGCAAATCCTTGCGGATATCCTCCGAAATTTGTTTACCGTTAATGATTGGTGCTGTCATGCTCGTCCGCTCCTCTTCCTTAAATTAAAATTGAAAATGGAATTATCGTTTGTTCTTCAATTGATCGATGTCTTGAATCATCTTCCCAAGTACGCCGTTGACGAATTTGCCGGATTCCGGGGATCCAAAATGCTTGGCCAGCTCGATCGCTTCATTTACAGCGACTTTCCCCGGCACGTCATCGCGGAAGATCATTTCATAAGTTGCCAGACGCAACACCTGCCGGTCCACCTTGGACAAGCGGCTGATTTGCCATCCCTTCAAATAATCCTCCAGCAAGCTATCGATCGCATCCTTCCGGCTCCAGGTGCCGTTGACCAGCTCCAGCGCGAAAGCCCGTGTCGCATCTACATCCGACAGCTCGACCTCACCTTCGTTCTCTTCCATCGCTTCCGTCAGCAGCATCGTTACCGCTTCGTTCGCGTCCACCTCGTTCATTTCCATCTGGTACAT
Organism: Paenibacillus phoenicis; assembly: GCF_034718895.1. Lineage (NCBI taxonomy): Bacteria > Bacillati > Bacillota > Bacilli > Caryophanales > Paenibacillaceae > Paenibacillus > Paenibacillus phoenicis. Next base: position 1,738,644 of record NZ_JAYERP010000001.1, read on the forward strand.
GCTCTGCACCGCAATCTCTCTCGCCAAACGCCGTTTCATCTGCTTCCTCCTAACCAATTTCTACGCTTTACTCTTCCATCATGGCTTACCTTTAAGTTGCTATGCTTCAAATCCTATCTTTCAGTTCTTACCCCTAAGCATAGACCAAAACCGGCTCAAACATCACCGGACATTTAACAATTCACGACTCTCTTTAACACAAAAAAAGACCCGTAATAGGCTTACTCCACAAAAGGGGCAAGAACACGTTCCTAGCTCTTTTCCGGAGTAAGGATATCACAGGAAGCGGTAATGAGGAATTCAAAATTCAAAATCCCATTTAAAATCTCATTTAAAGGGACGCCAACGCGTGGACAGCCATTCCCAAATCGTGCCCCAAGGTAAGAGCGGGCCTCCCTCCAAGTCCTTCTGCTTACCAATCGTATACCCGATAAATAGCAGCAAGGCGCAGAACAACATATTCCAGAATCCGAAAAACAGATAGATCGGGCATAAAAACACGGCCGCCGCTATCCCGAGCAGGCGTCCTTTGTGACTCTCCCACAATTGTTTCCAGAACACCCCGCTGCTCACCCCTATTCAACCCGGCCTTTGAGAACCGGGGAATGGACCAGATTGGCAATGTACACCGATACGTAGGAAACAGGAATCCCGGTAATTTCCTCGACGCGGTCATGGACTTGTTTCTGAACTTCTTCCGTCAACGCAGGGATCGACGTCTCCCCGTCCACAAGCGCACGCACAACGATTTCAAGTCCGGATTCCGTAATCCGAATCCGCGTCTTCACTTCCTTGATGCCACGCACGCGGGAAGCGGCTTTGTAAGCCAAGTTCTCGATGGTGTCCACCGAGATCTGGATATCGCCGTATTCATTGCGTTGGTCAATCGAGGTCGCCGAGCTGCGGTCTCTGCTGACGGATATGTAAAACACACGAATGCTGATCAAGAGCAGCAGGATTGCCGCTACCCAAGTGCCGATATAGATCGGTTGCTGCTCCAGGACCTTCAATTCCAGAGGAACGGCGTCCGTGAGCACGAGAATAACGAATACGGATAGGATGGCAATGCTTAAGCTGTAAATAAACATCAAAATTCGATCTAAAATTTTGGCCACGACAGGTATTGCCTCCTTAATAAGAGGGTTGCTTCAGCTTGTCCCAGCTGAAAATTACAGTAAACCCCTGACCAAGGAAGCGGTCAAGGGGTTCATGACAAATCGTTATTTCACGCGATGGGTCGCTTCCACTTCTTCCACACGTTCGGCTGCTTTGAAAATGACGTCGTGAATATGTACGTTCACTTCAACGACATTCAGTCCCGTCATGTTTTCGATGGAGCGTTTCACATTACGCTGGATTTCCGAGGCGACTTCCGGGAGACGGTTGCCGTATTCGACGATAACGGATACGTCCACCGCAGCTTCACGTTGACCGACTTCCACCTTCACACCCTTGGAAAGGTTCTTTCTTCCCAATAGTTCGGCGATCCCGCCGGCAAATCCACCGCTCATTCCGGCAACCCCCTTCACCTCGACGGTAGCCAGTCCAGCAATCACTTCGATGACTTCGGGGGCAATTTGAATTTCACCAATATCCGTACGTTCGAATTCCGTTGGCAATGTGCTCATTCTATTCATCCACCTCTCAATAAGTATGACGCTGCTCTAACGATAGATACCGCGCACTTATTATACATACTATATCATTTTGGGTTCATTATGACAAACGCGAGGCGGCTTTCTATATCTCGTTTTCTTCCAAAAATTTGATATCAAAGTCACCTTTAATAAAGGTCGGATGCTCCAGCAGCTTCTGATGGAAAGGAATCGTGGTATGAATTCCTTCGATGACGAATTCGGACAATGCCCGTTTCATCTTCGCGATCGCTTCCTCCCGTGTCGGTCCCCAAACGATCAGTTTCGCGATCATCGAATCGTAATGGGGCGAGATCATGTACCCTGGATAAGCTCCGCTGTCGACGCGAACACCCGGTCCGCCCGGAGGCAGATAGAAACCGATTTTCCCCGGAGACGGCATAAAGTTGCGGGTAGGATCCTCCGCATTAATCCGGCATTCGATCGACCAACCGTTCAGCTTAATGTCCTCTTGGGTGAAGGATAGCGGATTACCTTCGGCCACAGAGATCATCTCTTGAATCAAATCAACGCCGGTGACCATCTCGGTAACCGGATGCTCAACCTGAATCCGCGTGTTCATTTCCATGAAATAAAACTGTCCGTCCGGACCCAGTAGGAACTCCAGCGTTCCCGCACCGGAGTAGTTCACCGCCAGCGCGGCCCGAACCGCCGCTTCTCCCATCTCTTGCCGCTTCTCTGGCGAGAGCACCGGGCATGGCGCTTCCTCGAGCAGCTTCTGCCGACGGCGCTGAACTGAGCAATCGCGTTCACCCAAGTATACAGCGTTACCGTGTTTGTCGGCGATGATTTGGATCTCCACATGCTTCATGCCGGTCAAGTATTTTTCGAGATAGACACCGGCGTTCCCAAACGCTTTTTGCGCTTCTTGCTGCGCCGTTGTAATTTGCTTAATCAGCGATTCCTCGTCCTCGGCAATCCGAATCCCTTTGCCTCCGCCGCCGGCGGTCGCTTTGATGATGACCGGATAACCGATGTCCCGAGCAACCATCACGGCTTCTTCGAGGTCCTCAATCAATCCGTCCGAGCCCGGAATGACGGGCACGTTGGCCTCTTTCATCGTTTGCTTCGCCATCGCCTTGTCCCCCATGCGGGTAATCGCTTCCGGGGAAGGGCCGATAAACGTAATATTGCAGGAGCCGCAGATTTCCGCGAAGTCGGCATTTTCGGCCAGGAACCCATACCCTGGATGAATCGCGTCGCACTCCGTCAACGTCGCTACACTCATCAAATTGGTCAGATTCAAATAGCTGTCCTTGGACGGCGTAGGTCCGATGCAATAAGCTTCGTCGGCCAAACGGACGTGCAGCGAATCCTTGTCCGCTTCGGAATAGACCGCTACGGTAGAAATCCCGAGTTCACGGCAAGCACGAATGATCCGCACAGCAATCTCGCCGCGGTTAGCAATCAATATTTTATGAAATTTCATGAGATACTCGTATCCTCCTTTGGAAAGCTAGGGTAACGGCCCTTGAAGCTGCAACATGCGTGATGCGTTAAGGGCGTATTCCTTGGTTTACTCCGGCTTCACCAAAAAGAGAGGCTGACCGTATTCGACCATCTGCCCGTTCTCCACCAGGATGTCGATGATTTCGCCTTTCACTTCCGCCTCCAGCTCGTTCATCAGCTTCATCGCTTCAATGATGCAGACCGTCGTCTTCTCGCCGACTTTGTCGCCGATATTTACGTAAGGCTGAGCTTCCGGCGACGAGGCACGATAAAACGTCCCGACCATCGGCGAAACAATGGTATGTAAGTTCGCAGCAGGTGCAGCCGATGGGGCCGAGTCTGTCGCTTGAGGAGCCGATACCGTTTCTTGCGGAGCCGGAGCCGATGCGGCAGCTTGGACATTTTGCGGTACAGCGGCAACAACCTGCGGCTGCACGTGAACAACTTCACTCGCGCCGTTCTTGCGAATGGACAAGCGAGCGCCTTCATTTTCGATTTCTAGTTCATGCACGGACGTTTGGTCCAGCAGCTCGATCAATTCTTTAATTTCACTCAGCTTAAACATATCTTCACTCTCTCCTTCAGCTTTGTAGGAAAAGCCTTGGCCTTCAACCATAAGCCTTCTCGGCTCATAACTTTATGTATTATATCATAATCGATCAAAATGGAAAGAGTCCAAGTTGCCTCGGACCCTTCCCTCCTCGGTTGCTATTCGACTGTGCTATAACCTTATTGTTTTACGTATTGCACGCTGACTTTATCCTGGGATACGCCCAGTTCCTTGATCACGAGGTCCATGATGCTGACGGCTTCTTTCGCTTCCATCTTCTCGCTGATCACCACGACTTTATATTTGTCGTCCGCTTCTTGTACGACGGCATTGGCATATTGCTGTTTCAATCTTTCTTCGATGTCATAGATTTTCGCTTCTTTCTCTTCCAAAGCGCTTAATTCTTGTTGAGCCATTGCAGCTTCTTCAAGGGATTCGTTTTCGTTGATCGTTTTCATCAGCTCTTCTTGCTTCTTCACGTTATCCTGTGCACGAGCGAATTGGTAAGCGTTCAGCGTGTCCGAAGAAGAGACGCCTTGAGCTTCCAGCTGACTCAGCACATCTTCATCCGTTGTGGCTTCCTTCTGGCCGTTGTCCGCAGCTGCGGTATCTTCCGACGCCTTGCCAGCATCGGCCGTTTGCGTATCCGTGGAGGTTGCGGTATCGCCGTCTTTGGCCACATCCGTATTTTCGCTCTTGCCCTCTTCGGCGGATTGCTCGGTTTGATCGTCAATCGCTGTATCGTCCGTGATTGTGCTGCTGTTTTCACTGCCGTCCGTTGTCACTTCCGAAAGGATGACATCATCGCCGTCTGTGCTTCCATTCATGCCGTTATTTGTCGCAGTCACCTGTTGTCCGTCTGCTGTTGTCGCAGGTTGCGGTCCTTCTTCCGTAAATAAGTAGTAAGCGGATAAAATCACCATCAAGCTCAGCATGGAAACCAGCCAAATCGTTTGTCTTTTGGATTTCATATTGGATTTCCTCCTCAAAAATGTATTCGAACGAAACGTTTCCTTAAATTTTGATTGCTTCCTTATTGAGATTGCTTGCGCGGGACGACGGAGATCCGGTAAGCCGGTACGTTTAAGCCCTTCTCAACCGCATCGACGATCAAGCTTTTCACCGTTTTGTTCTCAGCTCCCCGGGCGACGACCAGCACGCCACGAACCTTAGGCTTGATCTTCTTGGTGACGATCGGCTGCTCGCTGCCGGAAGCCTCGTAGGTGACGATCTGTCCGTCACGGGTATATTGGGTGATATGGCGTTTTCCCCCACCCGCATCGCTTTCTTCCGTTAGCTCCTGCGAATCTTTGATGTTTCGTTGGACCACGATTTCCTCGGTCGAATCGATGGTGACCAGCACATCCACCGCACCGACGCCCACGATTTTCTCCAAAATCTCCTTGGTTTTGCCTTCGAGCGCCGTTTCGATGCTGCTGAATTCATCGTCGCCCGTGACGCCCGCAGATCCGGTCGATCCGGAAAGGTCCTGCATCATCGGCGGTTCGCGGCTCCCTTCGCCGTTGTTATCCAGCTGCTTCACGTTAACGAAGGAGTTAAACAACATGATGGCGATCCCAACCAACCCGAGGATCAACAGCCAACGAAACGTACTTGCGGTTTTTTTGCCATCCGTACCCTTGCCTAGCCATTGCTCCAGTTTCTTCAGCCATCCCGGCACTTTCTTCACCTCCCGGCGTGTTAATCATTTAGATGCTCGGCCCTAAGGACCGTGATTGCCTCTCGATCAACGCCCCAGTTCTCCTGGAGCAGCTCTTCGATTTGCGAGACCAGCCGGTCTGCCGCCGGCTCGGCATCGCCTGCGGACGTGCCGCCGATTTTGCCATCTTCCCCTGAAGGGTTCCCGTCCAACGACTCTTCAGGGGAACTGGCCATCGCCGCTTGGCTCTGCGCTTCGGATTCCTCCTCAGCGTCCCCGGTCTTGCCGGAATTGCTTGTGTTTACGCTGATTTTTATTTTTTCTACCGGTGCGATCGATACCTCCGGCCCTCTTCCGGCTGCATCGGCTTTTGCTGTTTGCTCTTCCGACTTCACCTGCGCCATGACGACCTCTACTGAGGAAATAACCGGCTCTGCGGCCAGCGGACGGATTCCGCCGGCTTCGGATTTTTCCGCGGGTTTGGTTTTCAGCTTGACGGTTACCCGTTCAACTTGCCGTCCTGTCGAGCGCTCGATTTGTTGCTTCATTTGCCTTGCCGCCTCCTCGCCTGCCCAGGCCAACGCTTCGGACTCCTGCTTTTCCCTCAGCTTCTCGCCCTGCTGTAGGATCGCTTCCGTGCTTTGAACCTGGGAATGACTCTCTAGTCCGTCCCAGCTCGTCGAGAATGCTGCCTCCAGCTGGTCTTTGGCATCGGCTGAGAAGAAACGCATGACTGGGGATATCAACGTTAGCAGGATCAGCAGGCTGACCACGAATCTGACGTAACGCTCCATCGCGCGGTTGGGCAGCAGCAAATCGATAAACACGGCGATTAACACGATGAAGATGATTTCTCTCAGCCACTCCGCCAGCCAGTCCACGCATGATCACCACCCCTTGTAATTCGTTTGGGCCCCTTTAGGACGTCTCACCTCATCATCACGGTGATGTTCCCGGCGGTCAGCATGATCGTTATCGCCAGGAAGAACATCATGCCCACCGCGGCCAGCGCTGCGAAGACATACAACATGCTCTTGCCGATCGTCTCCAGGCATGCGATGACCGGCGAATCGCCAAGCGGCTGCATCACCGCCGCAGCCAAGTTGAAGATTAGTGCCAGCGTAATGATCTTGATCGCCGGAAAGGCGCACAGAAACAGCAGAATGATCACCCCGACCAGACCGATCGAATTCTTGACGAGCAGGGAAGCGGAGATGACCGTGTCCGTTGCATCGGCGAACACTTTGCCGACAACCGGGACGAAGTTACCGGTCAGATATTTGGCCGCTCGCAGGGTGACCCCGTCCGCCACGGATCCGGCGATCCCTTTGACCGAGATGACGCCGAGAAAGACGGTGAGCAGGATCCCAAGCAAAGCCATGCTCACGGTACGCAGTAAATTGGCCAGCTGGGTGAGCTTATACTTGTCGGACAACGAGCTAACGATGTGCAGCACCGCCGAGAAGAACAATAGCGGGAATATGACCGTATGCACCGCCGTCCCCACCGCATGGACCATAAATACAACCAAAGGGTGGGTCACCGTTACCGTTACCGCATTGCCTAAGGAAGCCAGCAGCGTGAACAGCAGCGGCACCATCGCCATCATAAAGTCGATCATTCCGCTAATCGCATTCGTCGCATAGGTGATCGCCACATGAAAGCTGTTGATTGCAAGCACCAAAATCACCATATAGCAGATGGAGTAGGCAACTTTACTGACCTGCTTGCGCTCGAATGCGGTTTGCAAGGTTTCCAGAATCATACTGAATATGGAGAGCAGCACGATGGTCACTAAGATGTGTCCGTTATACAGCACCTCGTGCCACATATATCGCATCAGGCCGCTTAGCCCCGCCTTCAGACTAAAGCTCTGGTCCTGCTGCAGAAGCATATCCATAAAGGAAGGAAGCTTCTGATCCGGGAAAAACCCGCCGTACTCCTTCATCAGCTGCTGCCAATACGTTTCGACCTGATCGGTGGGAAGCTCCTTGGCTTGGCGTTGGATCCAGTTGTCCCCTTCCCCTTCGGCGGAGGCGATGACGGGCATGTACCCAAACAGCAGGACCCCTAAGACGATCAAGAGCAGCGTAGAAGCGCGCCATCGTTCAATCGTTGCTGGCATAAGTCTTTCTCCCCAATCTGATGCAATGCGCCTGCTAAGCCGGCAGCAGCTTGATGACCGTTTCGATAATAATGCTGATAATCGGAATGGCAAGCACCATGATGAGCACTTTGCCCGCCATTTCGATTTTGCTGGCGATGCTCTCCTGACCGGCATCCCGGACGATCTGTGCTCCAAACTCGGCGATGTAGGCGATCCCGATAATTTTCAGGATCGTCTTCAGATAGATCATCTGGACGCCGGACTTGTTGGCCAGATCCTCCAGCACCTCGATGATCCCGCCGATTTTTCCGATCAGGTACAGGAAGATCAGAACGCCCGTGCTTGCGGCAATCAGGAAAGCGAACATCGGCTTTTGTTCCTTGACGACCAGAACCAGCACGGTTGCGATGAGCCCGAGCCCTACAACTTGGATAATTTCCACGGAGCGCTCACCTACTGGAATAAAAAGATTGATTTGATTTCCTGAAACAGACTGTCAAGCAACCGGATGACCATGAACAGGACGACCACAAACCCGATCAGCGTCACCCAATGCGCCATGTCCTCTTTGCCCATCTGCTTCAATACCGTATGGATCATGGCAATGATGATACCGATGCCTGCAATCTGAAAGATGGCGTTCACTTCTATGTTCATTGATTTGGCACCTCACTAACGATTTCACAGGCGTCAATCAGCCGTGGAGGGAAATGGTATTCAGTAGAACAAAATGACGATGAACGCTCCGCACAAAAGCCCCAAGCTTCGATACATTTTCTCATAGCGGGCCTGTTCTTCCCGTGCTGCGGATTCCTCGCTCTCCAGCTGCCGTACGGCTGTGGCGATATGACCGAGTTGATCCTTCCGGTCGCTTGTCCCGAGCGTTAAGCTAAGCTGCCTTATGACCTCTTGCTCGGGCGCCTTCATCGCGGTATAGCTCCACAGCTTCGTTACGGCTTGTTCCAGACTCTCCTGGGCGGTTAGCGGGTGAGCGGAACTCATATGGTCCGCCGCACGAACGAAGATCGCTCGGATCGGCTCGCCGCTTTGCTCGCCGATTCTTCGGAGGGCGTCCGGAAGCGGTGTAAAGCCGTACATGATCTCCGTCTCGAGCCGCTTTAATGCGAGGATCAGCCTCCGGATTTGGCTTGGCCGTGCCGCGAATTGCCTGGCTTGCAGCCAGCCTGCCATGGTGGCAGTCAGCAGGACGAGTGCAGCTCCAAACATCTTAAGCATGCTCTTCCCTGCCTCTCCATCCGGGGGCGGCCGCCGGGATGCCGCGGCGTTTGCCGTCCCACAGCTTAAAGGCAAGTCCCTTATCCGTCCGCGCGATCACCGCATACATTTGGAAGAAGGAGCTTTCCGCCAGCCGGGACAATGCCGGGCGCGCAGCCAAATCGTCCACGCTTGAACCATGCGCCGTGGCGATGACGCGGACGCCGGCGTGCAGCGCTTCAGCCAAAGCCTCGGCATCCTCCGGTCGACCGATTTCATCGACGATGATGACATCTGGCGACATGGAGCGAATCATCATCATGATTCCTTCTGCCTTCGGGCAGCCGTCCATCACATCGGTTCGCGGACCCATGTCAAAGCCGGGCACTCCCCGCTTGCTGCCGGCAATTTCGGAGCGCTCGTCGATGACCGCAACCTTTAGCCCCGGCCAGGAGGCCTCGGGATGTCCCCAGGTTCCGCTGCTAATCTGGCGCGCTAAATCGCGAATCAGCGTCGTTTTTCCTTGCTGGGGAGGAGACAGGATTAAGGTGTGATACACCGTTTTTTGCCTGAAATCGAGTAGCCTCGGCAGGATCGGATCGGCAATGCCTCTAATTTCTCGGGCAATCCGCACGTTAAACCCGCTGATGTCCCGCAAGTGCTCCACCCTTCCTCCGCTGAGCAAGGTTCTCCCGGCTAGTCCGATACGATGGCCGCCGGCGATCGTGATAAACCCTTTGCGGAGCTCTTCCTCCATCGTATACAGCGAATGATTGGTGATCAGGTCAAGCAGCCGTTTGCCGTCCTGCTTGCCCGGTTTGTAAGCGGCGTCCGGATTCCGCGTCATCTCCCCGTCCGGCGTTAGAAAATAGTAGCGGCCACCCGTATTAATCTCCAGCGGTCGTTCCTCGCGTATGCGGATTTCTTCCAAAGCCGGAAAGATAGAAGGCGGAAGCTTCAGCAGCAAGTCCCGGAGATTGTCGGGAAATACGGTCAACCAACTCTGGTTCATAGGCGTACCCCCAAAACTCTTACTTTCATGCATGTCCATACCGCCTGGTTTGCTTTCTCTTATTTGGATTGTTTTTTGCTATATCACATGTGTATGCTTGTACTTGATCAATATGCTAGGGAACTCTATCATTTCTTCAAAATGCCGATTAAGAGACAAGTCACCCCGCACCCGATCCATGCCATCTTTCCCCACGACAATTTGTCGGCCATCCCGACAAGTCCAATGGACGTGGTGACAAGCAGAATGGTCGGGCCGACGAACGCCAGCGCCGAATTTACGGCCAGCGCCTTATCTACCCTGCCCAGCTTCAGCATAAGCAGCGCTGCTAGAATTTCGATCGTACCCGAAAAAATTCGCAAGGCCGCCATGCTTGTCACGAATTTATCAAGCATATATACCTCCTTCTTGTCCCATCTGTTCTCTTAACGATATGCCTGAAAATCTCTATTTATTAAAAAAAAATCCCCCGAAGCGATTCGCTTCGAGGGATTCCTTTTTTCCCGTTCTTAAGTTGCTTGTTATGCGGATTAACGCCGCTCCTGCGGACCGCCAACAAATGCGGTGGTCTCCGCATCCAGACCATATGCCGTATGCAAGGCCTTCACGACATCGTTCAGCTTGCTTCCTTCAATCACGCAGGACACCTTAATTTCGGAGGTGCTGACCATCTCGATATTGACGCCTTGCTTGGAGATCACTTCAAACATTTGTGCCGCAACGCCCGGATGGCTGACCATCCCTGCGCCTACGATCGAAACCTTCACAAGCCCTTCCTGAGAGGTGACCTTCTCGTAAGGCAGCTCGTTACGGATCCCTTCCAACACCTTCACTGCCTTGTCGCAATCGGACAGAGCTACTGTAAAGGAGAAATCCGCTTTACCATCCGTTACGCCGCTTTGGACGATGATGTCCACGTCGATCTTGGCCTCAGCCAGAGAGCCAAACACCTTCGCCAGTACGCCGGGCACGTGCGATACGCCCAATATGCTGATTCGGGCCACGTTCTTATCATACGCGATCCCGCTGACTACCACACCTTGTTCCATATTGACTTCCTCCTTCACGACCGTACCTTCATGATTGTTAAAGCTGGAGCGGACGACGAGCCGTACATTATTGTGCTTCGCATATTCCACCGCACGGGGATGCAGAACCGCCGCGCCTAAGTTCGCGAGCTCAAGCATCTCGTCGTATGAGATTTCGTTCAGCTTGCGGGCATTCTTTACGATCCGCGGGTCGGTAGAATACACGCCGTCCACATCGGTATAAATCTCGCAATAATCCGCCTTTGTCGCCGCAGCCAAGGCAACGGCCGTCGTATCCGAACCGCCGCGCCCGAACGTCGTAATCTCCCCGTCCTCAGTCAAGCCCTGGAAGCCGGCAACGATGACGATATATCCCTCTTCCAACGACTTGAGCACCCGCTCCGGCTTAATATCGGTAATGCGTGCTTTGCCATGCTCCGCCTCCGTGCGGAAGCCCGCTTGCCAACCGGTATAAGAAACGGCCTTGGCGCCCAGCGCATCGATAGCCATCGCCATCAACGCGATCGAGATTTGCTCGCCGGTCGTCATCAGCATATCCATTTCCCGCAAAGGTGGGTCTGGATTGATCAGCTTCGCCTGATCGATCAAATCGTCCGTCGTATCGCCCATCGCGGAGACGACCACCATCACCTGATGCCCTTCCTGCTGTTTGTTCACAACACGCCGGGCGACGCGTTGTATGCGCTCCGTATCGCCTACGGAACTGCCTCCAAATTTCATCACGTATAAAGCCAAGTCAGACCCTCCCTAATGGTGCTCCAAATCGGAGCATTCAGCCCATTGAATCCAGTAACGCTTTAAACCAGTATAATACGAAAGACCCGAAGTTCGTCAATGGTTTTGCCGATATTAACAAAAATTCCTCCACCCAGGAAGGTGGAGGATGCCCGTTGGTACAAGACTCCGCCTGGAGCGGAGCCTTGACTACTGAGAGATTAAGCCCGCGAAATATATTTACCATCGCGTGTATCGATCAAGAGTACGTCGCCTTCATTAATGAAGAGCGGTACTTGAACGTTCAAGCCGGTTTCGACCTTGGCGTTTTTGGTTGCGCCGGTAGCCGTGTTCCCTTTGATTCCGGGTTCCGTTTCAATTACCTTCAGCTCGACGCTGTTCGGCAGGTTGATCCCGATAATTTCGCCTTGGTAGCTGACGATTTTTACGTTCATATTTTCTTTCAGGAAATTCAGTTCCCATTTCAGTTGATCCGACGTCAACGTAAATTGATCGTAGGTTTCATTATCCATGAACGTATGCTCTTGGCCGCTGGCATACAGATATGACACGTCGCGGTTTTCAATCATAGCCCGGCTGATCGTTTCGCCGGCACGGAACGTTTTCTCTACAATGTTGCCGTTCCGCAGATTTTTCAGCTTGGAGCGGACGAACGCTGCGCCTTTACCCGGTTTTACGTGTTGGAACTCCAGCACCGTATAAATGTCGCCGTCCACCTCGACGGTCAAGCCTGTTTTAAAATCGTTTACTGAAATCACAAAAGTACCTCCTCAAGTGGGTTAACACCTATATTAAAATTGAAAAATACCCAAAATTCAAGCTGTTCACGTAAGCTGCTGTTCCCCCACGATTGGAGTCCTTGCGAAACCACTTACTACAGCCGGGCATCCGGCCTTTCTGAAAGACCGGCGGCAACCCTATTTTAGCCTAGAGAAATAAAATCCTTCGTCGATTCCGTCAACCGGCGGATTCCGGTTTCCGTGATGACGACATCGTCCTCGATGCGGACGCCGCCGATTCCCGGCAAATAGATCCCCGGTTCAACGGTAACGACCATCCCCGGTTTTAGCACCGTGTCGCTCGCTTTGGAGACGCGCGGTGCCTCATGCACTTCCATTCCGAGGCCGTGTCCGGTGCTGTGTCCGAACTGTTCGCCGTAGCCGTAACGGGTAATCACGTCGCGCGCCAAAGCATCAGCTTCCCGTCCGGTCATCCCTGGACGAAGGAATTCCAGCGTATGCAGCTGGGCTTCCAGGACGATATCGTAAATTTCACGCAGCTTGGCGCTTGGCGTTCCCAGGGCTACCGTCCGCGTAATATCAGAGCAATACCCCTTATACAAAGCGCCGAAATCCATCGTGACCAGTTCGTTCGCCTGCATAATGCGTTCGCTGGCTCTCCCGTGCGGTAATGCGGAGCGTTCTCCCGAAGCCATAATCGTATCAAACGAAGGACCGGTGGCGCCGTTCTTCTTCATGAACGTTTCCAGTTCCAGAGCGGCATCCCACTCACTCATTCCCGGCTTCAGAACGTCGAGCATATGCAAGAAGGTCCGGTCCGCCAACTCAGCCGCTTCCTTCAGGATAGCCAATTCTTCGGCATCCTTGAAGATCCGCAGTTCTTCGACCAACCCGCTGAGCGGAACCAGCTTCACCGGCTTCAGCTCGCTTTCATACGTCCGGTAGGTGGCATACACCAACTGATCTTCTTCAAAACCAAGCCGTTCAATACCCTCTTGCTTTAGCAAGCTTTGAATGGTTCCGGTAACCGAAGCCCCGTGATCCACAATTTCGAACCCGGGCGCCTGTTCCGCAGCTTGGGTTAAATAGCGGAAGTCTGTGAGCAACCAGGCCTTCTGATGGGTAATCAGGACATAGCCGGAACTTCCGGTAAATCCCGTCAAATAGCAGCGGTTCACTTCTCCGGTGATGAGTACGGCTTCGATTTGCTGCGATGTCATCGCCTCGCGGAGCCGGGCTACACGTGTACTCGCCATAACCAACTCTCCCTTATTATAGAGGTAGTAACCTTCTTTATGATCTCTCCGTTTATTTTGCCCGCTCCAAGTGGCGTTTTAAGGCCAGTAGTCCCATTTCATATCCGTAGGATCCGAATCCAGAGATTTGACCGACAGCGATCGGCGCGATGACCGAATGGTGTCGGAACGCCTCACGGGCGTGGATATTGGACAAATGGACTTCAATCACGGGGATATTCACAGAAGTCAAGGCATCCCGAAGCGCATAGCTATAATGCGTGAGTGCACCTGGATTCAACAGAATTCCATCCGTATTTCCGTAGGCGGCATGAATCCGGTCGATCAGCTCGCCCTCGTGGTTGGACTGAAAGAAGGATAACTCCAGCCCGTTTGGCGCAGCCAGTTCCTTCAGATTGTCTTCGATATCAACCAGTTTCTCGGAACCATAGACGCCGGGCTCGCGCACGCCAAGCATGTTTAAATTCGGTCCGTTCATCACCAAGATGCGGTACATGGCGGCTCCCCCTTTCCGAAAAATAACCAAAAACAATTTTAACATAGGAAGGAGTCGCTTGAGAAGCTTTAACTTTTTGATCCGCCCTCCATAGAAAGTGCCTGCTCGCGGGCTTTTTGGGGTTCACGTGCGCGCTCGTCCGTGTATTCCTCGGCCGTGGTATAACCGATGAACAGTCCCCACAGCAAATACAAACAAAACTCGCTAATGATCGTCGTCCGCGACAATTCGCGCAGCGGGGGAATCAGGTCGAGCAACGGACCCAGCACCCCAAATAAAATGCCCCACCATACGATGCCGTATAAAATCCCCGGACTTGGCCCCTTTAGCTTGCGGAACGCCAGCACATAAATCAGCGTCGCCAGAATGGATAATCCGATAAACGACAGCCAGCCCAAGTAATACCCGGCCTGACTATGCAAGAACGAGTTTTTGAAGAACGGCTCCAGCAGATAGCCGGGCAGCACCGAGGTAAAGCTCATATAAAAGAATACCCCCTTCACGCCGCCCCAAATTAATCCGGCAAACAAACCGATCTCCAGCGAGTACAGCCAGATGTTGGTGTGTTCCCGGCGTTGCTGACGCCACGGTTGAACCCGGCTTTGCGTCTTCTCCTTGTCCGCTTTCATTCGCATCCTTCCTTTCCAAAGGAATATTTTCATGCGTTTTTTTGAAGATTAGTATGTACATTTCCAAAACGACTAATCCAACTAGAATTTGCCCGCAAAGTCCGTTACAATGGAATCATTACAAATCTTGATGTCTTTCCGCTAATGCCAAACCAAACTTATATATATTAGGAAGGTGAAAGTTTTGCCTGAACAATCAACACCGACGATTTACGGCGGCCAAGCCGTTATAGAAGGCGTTATGTTTGGCGGGAAATATGTCAATGTCACCGCCGTACGCCGAAAAAACGGGGAAATCAGCTTCTTGGAAGTCCCCAAGGAAGATAAGGAATGGGTCAAGAAGCTGCGCAAAATCCCGCTGATCCGCGGCATCGTCAGCATCGTTGACGCAAGCGCCAAAGGCTCCAAACACCTGAACTATTCGGCAGAGGCGATGGCCGATGACGAGATGGACCCCGAAGAACGCGCCAAACAGAAGGAAAAAGAAGAATCCGGCTTTTCTCTCACCATGCTGCTTGGGGTTGCAGTCGTGGGGATTTTGTCCTTTATCGTAGGAAAGCTCATTTTTACATTGGTGCCTGCGCTCTTGGAGCAGTACTTGTTCCAGCACGCTTTTGCCAGCCAGACGCTGCACTCGCTTATTGAAGGTGTCATTAAGATCGTTCTGCTGCTCGGGTATCTGTGGCTCATGTCCCAGACCCCTGTCATCAAACGGTTGTTCCAATACCACGGAGCGGAACATAAAGTGATCTCCGCGTATGAAGCGGGAGAAGAATTAACCCCGGCCAATGTGCAAAAATACTCACGCCTGCATTACCGGTGCGGCAGCAGCTTTATCATCTTAACGGTGATCGTTGGCGTTATCATTTATTCCCTGCCGATATTCAGTTGGGACACGGTTTGGGAACGGATCTACATCCGGATCCTGTTGCTCCCGCTTGTGATCGGACTTTCCTTCGAAATGCTGCGGTTCACTAACGCGGTTCGCGACATTCCGGTGCTGCGGTTCCTTGGATATCCGGGGCTTTGGCTGCAGTTGTTGACAACAAAGGAACCGACCGACGATATGGTCGAAGTATCGATCGCTTCCTTTAACCGCATGCGCGAGCTGGATGCGCAATTGGAACAGGTCGGCGTTATTGAGACGCCGGTGGGCACATCTTTGGATCCCTTGAAAGGATGAGTAACATGAGAAAACAAGGCATCATGTTTTGGATCATCGTCCTTCTAGTCGCGTTCTACATTATTGATGGTTTGTTTATCAGACATCAAATCGAGTGGAGCAGTATCATTGTTCCGGTGGCTGTCTTTGGCATCGTCTTCCTGCTTTATAAATACCCGCCGCGGAAATACCGGAAGGCACAGCAGCCCAAAATCAAGCCTTCCGCACGTACGATGGCCAAAGTGGCCGCAGAACGGAAGCCAACCCGAACGGAGAAGCGCAAGACTTATCCGTTTCAAGTTATCGAAGGCAACAAAGGCAAAAACGACGACGATTTGACTAAATATCATTAAATTGCAAAAGGACGGAACCGCTGCGGTTCCGTCCTTTGCTTTTATTAGAACGCACTATTCGCTTGTTGGTACTTCTTAAACTGCTCCTCGTAAAGCTGCAGATTCCAATTGGCGAAAAACCGGTCTCCCGCCAGAAACCCGGATTCAAACAGCAGCCGGCTTTCTTCCTCGCTGATATCAAATTGCGTTGTGCCGATGCCCAGCGTCGGAATCTTCACGGTACGATAGCGGTTGGATTGCTCGATGTACCGTTCATCATGGGCGGACAACATCGTCTCCACGATCGCCTGCAGCATCGTAAACGGTCCGGTGATTCGATGCGGTTTATTCGTATTTTTGCCGACCATTTGAAAGCCGACCGTTGGAATGAGACGCCCGCCTTGCCGCGGCTCTTCCCGATCAAACAACCATAGCGGAAAATTGCTGAGCAAGCCGCCATCCACAATATGCAGAAATTGCTCGGTGAACGGCTTCCCTCTGGCCAGCTTCGGCGGCAACCGCAGCAGCACCGGATCAAAGAAATACGGAATGCTGCAGCTCATGCGAACCGCCCGGGCGACCTCAAACATCGCCGGGTCGATGCCGATCTTTTCCAAGTCGTCCGGCAATACCATGATTTTACCGCTGGTGATATCCGAGGCGATAATGGTCAGCTTCCCCGGCGCCAAGTCGCCAAACGTCCGGATGCCCTTCGCAAGTAAAATTTGGCGGATCCACTCCTCCAACGTTTCCCCGGCATACAAGCCTTTTTTCAGCAGGACCCGGAGGGCCGGACCAATCAATGCCAAATTAAAAAGGGGCGCTCTCTTCAGAAATTTCGTGAAGGACGTCGTCATAATCAGTTCTTTCATTTCGTCTGCGGTGTAGCCTGCAGCAATCATCGAAGCGACGATCGAACCGGATGAGGTTCCGGCCACCCGATGAAACTGCGCTCCGTGCTTTTCTGCTGCCCGGACCGCACCAGCCAACGAAATTCCTTTGACCCCGCCGCCCTCAAACACTCCGTTAATCAGCATCCGGCGCCTTCCTCCCAACCCACATTCAGCTTACTGCTTATGTATGTTGGGAGAGGCTGTACGTATGACTAAACAAAAAGACACATCCGTCAAGAGACGAATGTGTCGTGTACACCTAATCCTGTCAAGGCTGCACTCCATAATAAGACTGCAGCAGCGGGATCAGTCCCAGCGGGTTCTTGCGCAGGTCCTTGGCGCTAAAGAAGATGCTGCCGCTGATCTCGGGAATTTGACGGTTGTATTCGAGCTGATTGATGATTTCCTGTGCGCTGGACCAGCCGATCTCCGGCGTCCCTAGCTTATACGGCGCATGGCCGATGTACAGCTTCACGTTAGTCCCTCTTACCTCTTGGGCCCACCAGTCGGCCAGCAGGTCATAACGGACTTCCTTGCGCGTCATGCTCCAATACAGTTGTGGAGCGACGTAATCAATCCACTCGTTCTTAATCCACGTCCGAACGTCGGCATAAGTGCTATCGTACGCCGTAACACTAGCTTTCGTATCGGAGCCGGTCAAATCGTTTGACTTGTTCCGCCAAACTCCATACGGGCTGATGCCAAAAGAAACATAAGGCTTAGACGCTTCAATCCGTTGGCCTAATTTTTGCACGAACTGATTGATATTATCCCGGCGCCAGTCGCCTTTCGTTGCAATCTTCTTGGAGTTATAAGACTTAAACGTAGCGTCATCCGCGAATTTCTTTGAAGTCGTTTCTCCGGTCGGATAGAAATAATCGTCCAAATGAACTCCGTCAATATCGTACCCGTTCACGACTTCCATAATCGCACTGATGACGTGATCGCGCGCTTCCGGAATCCCCGGATTAATATACAGCTTGCCGTCGAACTTCACGATCCATTCCGGATGTTGGTTTGCGACATGATTGGCCGGAAGCTTGCTCGCATCGCTGCCTGTGCTGGCGCGGAACGGATTAAACCAGGCGTGGAATTCCATGCCGCGGCGGTGCGTCTCTTCGATCAGGAACTGCAGCGGGTCGTATCCCGGATCTTTGCCGGCGGTTCCCGTCAAATAAGAGGACCACGGCACCTGGGACGACGGATAAATCGCGTCCGCTGACGGGCGCACCTGAACGAACACTGCGTTCATTCCCATCGCCTGCACTTCGTCCAGCAGCTGTACGTATTCGGCTTTCTGGGCCTCTACCTTGCCGTACGAGCTCTTGCTCGGCCAGTCGAGATTAGAAACCGTGGATACCCAAACACCGCGCAGCCCGTTCGACGTATCAACTGCCGGCGGCTGAGGCACATCGCTTTGCGGGTCCTCCCCACCTACGCCTGGTTCCGGCTGAGTTGCTCCGGAGCCACTCAACAGGGTGATCGTACGGGTCTGCCCGTTCCAATTGACGGCAATACCAAGTTGCTCGCTGACAAAGCGCAGCGGCACCATCGTCCGGCCGGAGTTAATTTCCACGGAAGCTTCCAGGTTGATCGTACTTCCGCCGACTTGAACTGCAGAAGAACCTAACGTCAGAACGATGGTACTGCCATCTTTTTGAATCGTTGCGGTTTTATCGGCTTGGGACCAGGCTACCCGGGCTCCCAGGTTCTCGCTGATGGCCCGAAGCGGGACCATGGTGACATTCGCCCCGGGCTTAATGTACGGCGAAGCATCGGTGGACAACACCTCACCGTCGAAAATAATCCGAATATCGGTTGCGGCTGCGGCCACCGGCGTATTCCCGGTATAAGGCCATAGGAAGAGCAACACTAGGATAGGAATAAACCATTTGCGAAATTTCATCAGTATCCTCCACATCATCGTTATGTACGGACGAACCGTGCTACTTTCTTAAACGTCACGCGGAGGTCAAGAGTTGCGCTCTTCAGGACAAAAAGAAGAAGCATCTGCCTTCACCGAAAGACAGATGCTTCTTCTACGATTCGTTGATCAGTTCCTGATGGACCTTTTCCAGGTCGCGTATCCGTTTGCTGTCCCGTTTGAAATATTCCACAAGCGTCGCAATTCGCGTGATGGAATCCCAGCTCAAATGATGTTCAATTCCTTCGACGTCTTTATAGATATTCTCGTGATCGACGCCGATCATCCCAAGAAACTCCTCCAGCAACTGATGCCGGTCTACGAGCCGTTTGCCGATTTTTTTCCCTTTATTGGTCAAAACAAGGCCCCGATATTTCTCGTAGATCAAGTATTCATCCTTGTCCAATTTCTGAATCATCTTCGTAACGGAGGAAGGATGAACCTCCAAACCTTCCGCGATATCGGACACGCGTGCGTATCCTTTCTCGTCGATCAGTTTGTAAATACGCTCCAAATAATCTTCCATACTGGGCGTTGGCATCTATCGATTCCCTCTTTTCCATGAGTTGACGCGGACAAACCTGTACGCATGTTAAACATTACTCTGTTAATGATACATGTTCTGATTGTCCGTTGGCAAGTGCACATCGGAACACTTTCCTTCGTCTCCCCCTAGAACTTCAACCATTCAGGCGTAATTTGCTGCAGCCAAATCGTGATTTGGGCCATACGGTTCGTAAACAGCAGCACGCCCATCAGCAGCATCAGCGCGCCGCCGATTTTCATCATGATGGCGGAATAGCGGAGAATCCATTTTGTCGATCCGATAAAGAAAGCCAGGACAAAAAAAGGCAAGGCAAACCCAAGCGTATAGGCGGTGATCAGTCCAATCCAGGTTCCCGGCCCCGTTACGGCTAATGCGATAATCGCCGCCAGAATCGGGCCAACGCAAGGCGACCAGCCCGCGGAGAAGCCAATGCCAAAAATAAACGAACCGATGTATCCGGCCGGCTTGAATTTCAAATTCATTTTCCGTTCCTTTAGCAGAAACTGCGGCTGGAAGATCCCCATGAGAAACAAACCCATACAAATGATCAAAATGGCGGATAATTGCCGGATCAATCCGCGATATTGATTAAAAAATTCACCAAACAGACCGGCGCCGAAACCCAGCGTATAGAACACAACGGAGAAGCCGAGGATAAACGCCAGCGTATGCGTCATCGTCCGGAAGCGAACGTCCCGTTTGCTTTGCTCCGTCTTTAATTGCTGCACGGACATCCCGGTAATATATGACAGGTAAGACGGATATAAAGGCAGGCAGCAAGGCGAAATAAAGGAAGCGACCCCCGCGCCGAAGGCAATCCCGAGATGGATGTCAGCCATAAGTACCCCCTATGTACCCTTGCGGGCTAGGCAGAGAATCCCCGTTTGCCCAGCAAAGTAAGTATCAGCATGCAGATCAGAAGCAGCACAATCGTCGCGCCCGGAGCCAAATTCCAGACACCCGCCACAATCAATCCGGCTATGACCGCGATTTCCGCAATGATCACGGAGAATACCACGGACATTTTAAAGCTTCGGGCGATGAGCAGGCTACAGGCAGCAGGAATCGTCAGCAACGCCGAAACGAGCAAGGCGCCAACGATTTTGATGGCGGTGCTGATCACCAATGCCGTCATAACCGTCAGCAGCAGGTTCAGCAGCTTCACCGGAATCCCGCTTACCGAAGCGGCATCTTCCTCAAAGGTTAGCAGGAAAAATTCCTTGAAGAAGGCAACGACAACGATCACCACCACCAGGGTGACGCCAAAAGCTACATATAAATCTGTTGTATCCAGCGTATAAATGCTGCCAAACAGATAGCTGACCACATCCGTATTGTAACCCATCCCCAGCGTAAAGAACAGGGAGGCCAGCGCAACGCCCCCGGACATGATAATGGCAATCGACAGCTCGGCGTAACCTCGATACGCTTTACGCAGCTTCTCGATGGCAAACGAGGCGACGACGGCAAAAGCGAGGCCAACCCCAACGGGATAGACCCCAAGCAAGAAACCTAAAGCCACCCCGGCGATAGTAACATGGGCCAGCGTATCACCGATCATCGAGAGACGACGCAGCACCAGAAAGATCCCGATCAAGGGTGCGGTCAATCCGATCAACAGGCCGCCAGCCAGCGCTCTTTGAAAAAAATCAGCGGATAATATCTCCAAAATAAACAACTCCTAAACCAACGAATGCTGCAGATCCGGGATCGCGCAGTCCTGCTCGTGCGAGTGGCGCACGTAAAATTTGATCGCCCCACACTGCTTGCGGGGTTCCTGGCCCAGCTTCCCTTCGATCATGCCGATATCATGGGAGACCATCAGAAACGTCATGTGATGATGGGCGTGCATATGAAAAATCAATTCAAAAAAATCGGCTTGCGTCTGAGCATCAATGCCGACGGTGGGTTCGTCCAAAACGAGCAAATCGGGTTTGTTCACGAGCGCCCGCGCCAAAAATACCCGCTGCTGTTGGCCGCCGGAAAGCTGGCCGATGCGCTTATGCTGGATATCACCGATCCGCATCACTTCCAGCGCATCATCACACTTGCGCTGTTCCTCACGGCCGATCCGGCGGAACAGCTTCTTGTTATTGTATAGGCCGGACAACACCACTTCGCGGACCGTCGCCGGAAACAGGGGATTAAAGGCGTTCTTCTGCGGCACGTAGCCGATCCGCTCCCAATCGCGGAAGCGCCGGATCGGCTCGCCGAACAAGCGAATTTCCCCTTCGGTTGGCTGCAGCAGACCGACCATCATCCGCAGCAGCGTGGTTTTCCCCGCGCCATTGGAACCGATCACGCCTACAAAATCCCGCTCGCGGACGACAAAGCTGAAGTCGGAGATCACTTGTTGTTCCTGATACGCGAAGGAAACGTGGTCAAGCTCGATTACACTGTCATGACAAACGGCATCCTGTGCCGTAGTTGCGTCGGATTTCATTTACTTAGCGTCCTTCCGGTACATATAGTTTCTTCTTATTGTAGAGCTTGGATCAGATTTTGCAAATTTTTCTCCATCAACGTAAAGTAATTATCGCCAGCTTGGGCTTGGGCTTTCGTCAGTCCTTCCACGGGATTGAGCACCAGCGTATCCACACCAGCTTCGGAAGCCAGCGTCTTGGCTAGTTTATCCGAAACGAGCTCTTCGAAAAATACATAACGAATGCCCTTCTCCTTCACCAGCTTCGACAATGCCACCAAGTCCTGAGCCCGCGGCTCAGCCTCCGGTGACAGCCCCATAATCGCATGTTGGGTTAGTCCGTAATCCCGGCACAAGTAGCCAAATGCTTGGTGGGAAACCACAATTTCCTTCTTAGGCAGCGAGGATAATTGCTCGGTGAACTTGGCATCCAATGCCTGCAGTTGACCCAGCAGTTCCTGATACCGGGCTTCATAAGCCTCCCTGTGCTCCGGATCTACCTCGATATAGCTGTTCTTGATATTCTCCGCCATGATGATCGCGGATTTCGGGCTAACCCAGGTGTGCGGGTCCACTTGATGGGCCGCCGTTTCCTCCTCATGGTCCAAGTCTGTTTCCGCTTCATGCCCGGCTTCTTCGCCATGCCCGTGACCGTCATCGCCTTCCGCTTCGATCAAATCGATCCCTTGGCTGACTTCCACGGTTTTGACTTTGGCATCTGCACCTAGGCCCTTCAGAAAGTTCGGAACCCATCCCTCCAGCCCAGCGCCGTTATACAAAAACAGCTGAGCTTTGGACGCATTTAAAATATCCTGGCTGCGCGGTGTCCAATCATGCGGCTCAACGCCGGTCGGCAGCAAATTGATGACGTTCGCTTCTTCGCCGCCAATCGTCTTGGCAAATTCATAGATCGGATAAAAGCTGGTGATCACGTTCACTTTGCCTTCTACGATCGTTCCGCTGCTTGCGTTCTTCCCGCAGCCTGCTAGAACGAACAGTAACGTAAGCCCCGCGGCTGCTAAGACGAACCCTCGCTTAAATCTATGTATAAACATCAATAACTCCCTCTCTTAATCGTAATGATTACCAACAAGGATTATAGGACCCTCCTCTTGGAATGTCAACCTCTATTATTCTTCCTGTGTTGTTCTTCTGTGATAATGTCACCCTATAACTGTTCTGAGATAATGTCACTATGGGACAGGAGACATTAACTTTGACAAGAACAGAACTAAAGAAGGTAGTTGTGGTGGAGAAAGTCCTTGAGGGACATATGACAAACAGAGAAGGAGCAGCAGCCCTAGGGCTGACGGAGCGGCAGATTATTCGACTGAAGAAGAAATATTGTGTTGAGGGAGGAGCGCAGGGAATCATTCATAAAAATCGAGGAAGGAAACCGGTATATGCTTTAAGCGATGAACTAAAGGAACAAGTTGTCACCTTATATCAGACGAAGTATCACGGTAGTAACAGTTGTCATTATGCGGAGTTGTTAGAGGAACATGAAGCGATACAAATTAGCCCCTCGAGTGTGCGTAGAATCCTGCTGGATCAAGGGATAAAACAAGTGAAACCAAGACGGCGCAGTAAAGCACATCCGCCTCGTCAACGTAAGGCTCAGGCCGGAATGCTATGGCAAATTGATGCGACACCTTATGCCTGGCTTGAAAACCGGGCCCCCGCCTTTGCACTACACGCAGCCATTGACGATGCGACAGGCATTGTCGTCGGTGCCGTATTCCGTAAGAACGAGTGTCGTGAAGGCTACTTCTTGGTGATGCAGCAGGGCATTGAGCAATATGGTGTACCCCTTGGTTTATACAGTGATCGGCACACCATCTTCCGATCGCCGAATGAGAAGCTCACCGTGGAGCAGGAGCTTGCCGGAAAAACCAAACCTCTATCCAATTTCGGTAAAGCCATGGCTGACCTACATATTGAGCATATCAAGGCGATTACGCCTCAAGCCAAGGGACGTATAGAAAGGCTCTGGAAAACGTTCCAGGACCGTCTGGTGATTGAACTGCGGCTCTTGGGTGTGAAGTCGATGGATGAAGCAAATAAGGTGCTTCCTCTTCTGCTCGACAAGCACAATCGCAAGTTTGCCGTTCTGCCGAAGGAAGCTGACTCGGCTTATATACCACTTGACTCTGCCGTCCATCTTGGGCATATCTTCACGGTTCGTGAATATCGCCAAATGGGTACTGGCAACACGCTTTCATACAATGGAAAGATCTACACTCTCGCCAAACCGATTCCTCTCCGACTTGATGCCAAGTCTACAGTCGAAGTACGTGAGACTTTAAACGGTGAAATTCTGTTGTGGTACCAAGGACAAGCCTTACCTTTAAAAAGGACGGAAAAACCTCAACGAGTGGCTGAAGAAACAAAAAAAGCGAGTTCTGCGCAGCCACGCAAACCCGCTGTAGATCATCCGTGGAGATCCACGGTAAACACCATGGCTAAGCTTAGCACAAAACGAAGCTCATTCCAAGATGCTATATACTCACAGCATAACAGCTATGCGGAGACCTCCTGGTAAAACAGAAGGCTCATACAAATAAAGTGACATTTTCATAGCACAGTTAAGGTGACATTTTCACAGACGATTGACACCATTAATTCAAAGTTTCAATAATTAGGAAGAGTAGTCCGTACATCAATTGGCCCGCAATTTCGAGACGACAGTCAATTTTAAAATAAAAAGATAAGTTATTTTATGTGATATATACATTTAAATTCCAATTGGATTTATCCGTCAAGGAAAATAAGTTGCCCACTTTCATCGGTCCGAGCCGGGTGCAGGAGAAGCACCTTGCTCAAAATCATTACCAGATTGGACCCTGACTATGACGGAACCGTCGAATTAACTGGGAACCCGTTAAGGGGCTTTCAAAAGATAAAGGCTTTACCTTTCAGGAACTCAGACTGTTCCCTTGGCTAACGGTCGTGGGAATATCGCGGCGGACTTAAACCTTCGGGATCAAACCGTACGGAAAAGGTCATTGAGCTGATCAGGGTCTTTAAGCTGAACGGTTTCGAGAAAACTTATCCTAAACAGTTATCGGGCGGAAAGTCGCAAACTCTCCTATCCGTGCAACCGGACAATACTGGATTGTCAACAGTAAATCAGACAACTTTATTAAGGGCTTCTTGACGATACTGAACAGGTGTCAGGTATCCCAGTGTTCCGTGAATCCGATGCTTGTTGAACCAGTTGATGTAATCGTACAGTTCCACCTCTAGATGAAGAAGGCTGTGGAAGCTCATCTGGTTAATGAACTCCGTTTTCATAATTTTATAGGTAGCTTCAGCCACGGCATTGTCATAGGGACAGCCTTTCATGCTGAGAGATCGACCGATTTTAAAGGTCTCCAATAGCTCGTCCATCTTTTCGTTTTTAAACTCACTACCGCGGTCCGTATGAAACCACTGGATTTGACGCAGATCACCTTGTACGGTAGAGAAGGCACGGGAAATCAGAGCCGCATCCTTGTTTGGGCCCGCACTATGCCCGATGATTTCTCGATTGAACAAGTCGATCAGCACACAAATGTAATGCCACTTGTTTTGAACCTTTACATACGTTAGATCGCTAACGACGAAGCGCTTTGCTTCTGTCTGCTCAAACTCACGAGCCAGCACATTTGCCGTCTTTGCTTCATTGGAGGCCGCTTTGTGGGGCTTATACTGAGCGATCGTGTAGGTGGAGACCAACCCCTGCTCCTTCATAATGCGGCCAATGCGACGTCTAGATACAACTATTCCTTGTTCCTTTAGCTTGGCTTTAATCTTGCGCGTGCCGTAGGCTTTGCGGTTCTTGTGGAAGATCTCCACAATCGTTTCTGTTAGTTCATCTTCCTTCGCTCGTTCCTTTGCTTCATAGTAGAACGTACTCTTTGCAATTTGTAGGACGTCGCACATTGCTGATACCGAGTATTTATCACGGTTGTTCTGGATGATAGCTACTTTCGTCCCATGATCAGCGCGGCTTGCTTTAAAATATCGTTCTCCATCTTAAGTCGTTGAATCTCTTTACGTAAAGTGATGAGTTCATTTTCTTCGAAAGAGCGATTGTCCTTCTCCTTGAAGGAGCCTGTGGTCTGGGCTTGCTTGATCCAGCGGTCTAAAGCAGACGCAGTGAGGTCATATTCCTCCACAATCGCTGCGCGGGATTTCCCGTTTTCATAGAGCTGCACCATTTGCTTTTTGAACTCGGTTGTAAACGTGCGTCGTGGTTGTTTAGGCATTGTTGAGATCCGCTCCTTAACATGATAGGTCTATTCTACAAGCCCTTATTTTTATTGTCCAACTAAGTGTAGCCGATCCAATACTAACGTTCCAGTAGTATAGGCTGCGCATTCTCGAAGCGTTGGAGCATCCGAAGAAGAACGAACCCGATTAGGAAATTTGAGAGATAATTGGAAAGCCGTCCTCGGAATAGGGGACGGCCTTGTATAATTTTACACAATGTAATTACAGACTAAATTAGTCTACTAATAATGCAACAAACACAAACAATACATAAAATAATATTAACGTTATAATAACAATTAAAGGAATAATCCAAATGAATTTAGATTTAAATAGATCCAATACTTTGTCCCACCGTTTTAACAATTTTTGACGAAAAGGCAATAACTCATACTCTAATTTATCTAAAACTTTTCCCACTTTTTCTTCATCTATAGTAAGAAGTTGATGATTCCATATATATTCATAACGGGCTCTTGTCTCTTCTTTAGCGGAGCTGTCTTTTAGCAACACTGTTAGGTCCCCCACAATATTTATAATAACATAAAGATCTGGAGAATAGAGTAATCATTCTCCAGATCTAATAATTTTTAATTACCGTAAATATGACCTCGTATACTTACGCTATTTCCAACATCTTCGTTAGTAGCTTTCAAGTGAACTCCACTATATGTTGTCGAACCTGTTGTGATAGTAATGTAAAAGGCTTCTCCATTCCAGTAATTCCAACCTGTATAGAAGGTTTGTCCGTAAACATCATCACTAAATAAGCCTTTCTTTACTACGCTATAACGTACAGTAGTGTCCGAGACACTTCCAGGAATTTGTTGCCATCCTGTAACTCCTACAGCATTTTCGGTCATATCAAATTTATCGCTATAAGTCGATTCCCCTACTTTCAGTAAAGATGCGCTATAACTTCCTAGATGAGTAGAGGCAAGTGGTGAAACTACGGCTGAATTCTGATACTGGATTAATTTTTCCACCTTTTTACTCATTGTCTCCTGCCCGTTGATCACCAACTTCCAACTGTTATCCTTATAAATAACTGGATAAGATACCGTATTTTTTTCTCCACCATCCTTTCTAGTTAATTCTACTAGCGCTGTATAGCTACCATCTGAGTTGGGGGTTAAACTCTTAAGATTAACATCCGAAAATGGGTTGCTAATCAAAGCTTCTTTATACTGACTTAACTGTTCCTCAGTAGTACTAAATCTTTCATCAACGACCCAATTTACTGCTTTGGCAATATCTCCTTCTTGTACAGCCTTAATATAATTGTTTACAGATTGTTCTGCTAATTCTTTACTAGAAATGCTTTCCGCATTTGTAATTCCAGTAAATAACGAGATTGTGAGAAGAGGGACCAATAATAGTGACTTTTTCACCTTACCTTTTAAACTCAAAGTTCTCATAATTAAATCATCCTCTCTTTTTTATTTAATGGGTTGTTAAGTATGAGAGAGATATAAAGAGTCATATAATAAATTACTAATATAAAATTGAGGGGTATAAAACAAATAAGGCCATAGACCCTTACTAATATCCAACTCTCACAACCTACAATCCATCATCGATATAAATATAGTATATTTTGGTATATTTGTATACTATTTTATTGCTAATTTTGGGAATTTATTTATAATAATCGCAACTAACTCAATATCGAGTGAGCCCATGAGCATTTGCATGGACCTCCCATAAATCAGTACATGCGGATCATCGCAAACGGCTCCTCCATGGCTCCCCCATTGAGGACGAGTTTTTTGTTAATTGTATAAAAATTATATATAGTCCCATTTCTTCAAACCACTTATTAGGCATGAAAAATTGGGCATAGGTGGAGCGTGAGCTTCTCTTGCTATCATTCTGAATCCCGGAAGTCCTTTATTTTTCCATCCTCGTCTTCTCATTTCCCGGTGTAGCTTCATTATTCCCCCCAACATCGCCTTAGCCTTCTTCGTATCCATGCGTCCATGTCACTAGTCATAACCACCGGCTTAGCCGGTGGCTTCCATCAGCCCTGTACTAGCAGGCGCCTAAGAAGGCGCATTGAAAGTCTGCCAACCGCGAGCGGTCTCGGGCTTGCCCCTCAAAGGGGCTTTTTATTTGCCCCTTCCTACCGACTCACCCGTAAACGGGTCGAACAGTTCTTTCATCGTGAGTTGTTCGTAGTTCTTATCACTGGCGTTGCATTAAAATTCGCAGACAAAAAAGAAGACATCTCCTATTGTTGAGTTAACCACGCGTTATCCATAAAACGCCTCAACAATAAGGAGATGACTATGGATAACGTACCGAATCAAACCGTCATTTGTCAATGTCTGAAACTGTTAAATGTGGATTCTTCCCGGGATGCAACTTTAGACTATCAGTCTCGGAAATTATTTGTCTGCGCTTCGACGCTCTTGTTTATCGAAGCTCAGTTGCACCAGCGCAGTTCTTACAAAGTCATGTCAGAGCATTTAGCCGCCAATCGCGAATTTCAGAAACTGCTGAAACTCGAAAGCATAAGTGCTGCCCAGTTATCGCGGAAAATGAAGCGGCTGCCTATGGCCAACCTTCAAACCCTTTTTTCTCGATCATCGAGCAAATCAAGCAAAGAACAAAGGATTTAAAAGGGGTGACTCCTGGCATGGGTAAACTCAAACTCATCGATTCGACGGGGATTACCTTGCCGCCTATTCTCGCGAAATGGTGCTACTGCTCAGAGACGAATCACGGCGTGAAGATGCACACTTCCTTGGTCGTCATGGATTCCAAAACCATGTATCCGGACAAAATCATCGCTTCCACCAAGGACGTCGCGGACCATGAAGTGGCTCTGGAATTTACGATCGCCAAAGCCGCGACTTACGTGATGGATCGCGGCTACCAAGTATATTTTCAGAAATGGCTAAAGGACAAAATCAAGTTTGTCTGCTGCGTCAAGGAAAATAGCCGATTAACGGTCATCCGAGAAAGGGAACTGCCCAAAAGACAGAAGGGATTCATCCGAGATGCCGACGTGAAACTTCCGGACTTTCCCTGGATCTTTCGCTTAATCGAGTTTTGCGATGACCAGAAGCGAACCTATTGTCTTGTAACGAATCGCTTCGACTTGTCTGCGCACCAAATCGCTGAGGTTTACCGAAATCGCTGGCATATCGAGTTGTTTTTCAAGTGGGTCAAACAGCATATTCGATTGGTTAAACCGCATGGTTATACGCCCGAAGCGATATGGAACCAAATGTATATTGCTTTGATCGCCTATGCGTTATGTTTACTTGTTAAACTAACTCTGAACTGTAAGAAATCAGCGTGGGATCTGCTCCAACTGATGCGAATCTATGCGGAAAAACCATGGGACGATTTTTTAGTAGCGATCTACCGCAAGCCAACGCGAACATCGAAGGGACGACCTAAGCGAAATGGTAGGCCCCCGAAAAAGGCAACGAAGTCAATGGAGCCGAAACTGATCGTACGTTAATGACAAATGAAAATTAAAAAAAATGGATAACTCGTGGATCTATTCCCCCTTAGCCATTTTAGTTTATCCAGAGGAAACAAAGATGCAAAAATATTCATTTTATTGATATCAGTTCAATTCTATCGTGACGAAAATTACTTAATGCAACGCTAGTGAGTTCTTATCCTCTGTTAGTTGATTCCGAATATATTCGGCGATCGCCTTCCTGTTTCGTCCTACCGTATCCACAAAGTACCCACGGCACCAGAATTGGCGATTCCCGTATCGATACTTCAGATTCGCAAATTTATCGAAGATCATGAGCGAACTTTTTCCCTTTAAATACCCCATAATTTCCGATACACTCAACTTCGGCGGAATGCTCACCAGCATATGGATGTGATCCGGGCACGCTTCTGCTTCATGAATCTCCACTCCTTTGCGCTCACATAGCTCTCGAATGATTTTTCCAATCTCTCGCTTCAACTTCCCGTAGATGACTTGGCGTCTGTACTTTGGTGCAAATACAATATGGTATTTGCAGTTCCAGCGCGTATGTACTAGACTGCTCTTGTCCTCCTTGATTTGATGTTGCGGTTGGCAGACCGGCTACTATCTTATCATAAAGGTCAAGGGATTTTTACTCATAGCTATAAGCTTTCCTGAACCCCCAGTCGAACTGGGGTTTTCTTACACAAAAAACGAGCGAGGAAACTTAGAGTTTCCTCG
Source organism: Paenibacillus phoenicis (assembly GCF_034718895.1). Classification (NCBI taxonomy): domain Bacteria; kingdom Bacillati; phylum Bacillota; class Bacilli; order Caryophanales; family Paenibacillaceae; genus Paenibacillus; species Paenibacillus phoenicis. The sequence continues at coordinate 1,768,911 of NZ_JAYERP010000001.1, forward strand.
CTCACATGAACTTAAATCAATAGCTATTTCACGATGGCGCCATTTGGCATCGTATCCGGCACCGTCGCCAGCGTCAGCTGATCGCCTTCCGAAGCGGCGAGGATCATGCCTTGCGACAGCTCGCCGCGCAGCTTCACCGGCTTCAGGTTGGTCACGCAAATCACTTTGCGTCCAACCAGCTCCTCCGGCTTGTAGAACTTGGCGATGCCCGACACGACCTGGCGCTGCTCATAGCCTAGATCCAGCTGCAGCTTCAGCAGCTTGTCGGCCTTCGGCACCGGCTCGCAGGCGAGCACCTGCGCGACCCGCAGCTCTACCTTGGCGAAATCGTCGATGCCGATTTCGTCCTTCGGCTCCGGCTTCTCCACTGCCGGTGCCGGCGTCGACGCCGAAGCGGCGGCCGGGGCGGCAGCCTCAGCCGCCGGCGTACCCCCGGTCATCGAGTTCGAAATAAACTCGATTTCCTGCTCTGCGTCGAGCCGCGGGAAGATCGGCTCGCCTTTGACGAGCTTCGTTCCGGCCGGGATCAGGCCAAACGTCTTGGCGCTCTCCCAGGTCGTCAGCTCCCCGGGAGCGATGCCGAGCTGCGCCCAGATCTTCGCCGGCGCCTGTGTCAGGAACGGCTGCAACAGGATCGAGGCGATGCGCAGCGACTCGGCCAGATGCGCCATGACCGAAGCGAGCTCGCCTTTCTTCGCTTCATCTTTGGCCAGCACCCACGGCTGCGTCTCATCGATGTATTTGTTCGTGCGGCTGATAAACGCCCCAATATGGGTGAGCGCCACGGAGAACCCCATGTTCTCCATAACCTCCTCTACCTTGCGGACCGTATCCAGCGCCGCTTGCTCCAGCTCCGCATCAAACGCCGTGGCGTTTGGCTCATAAGCCGGCACCTCGCCGCCAAAATATTTCTCCATCATCGCCACCGTACGGTTCAGCAGGTTGCCAAGGTCGTTGGCTAGATCGGAGTTCACCCGCTGTACGAAGCTTTCCGGCGTAAACGAACCGTCCGAACCGAACGGCACCTCACGCAGCAAATAATACCGGGTAGCATCAAGCCCGTAACGGTCGATCAGCACGTTTGGATCCACGACGTTGCCCTTGGATTTGGACATTTTCCCGCCCTTCATCAAGAGCCAGCCATGGCCAAACACCTTCTTCGGCAGCGGCAGCCCCAGCGCCATCAGCATAATCGGCCAGTAAATCGTATGGAAGCGCACGATTTCTTTCCCCACGAGATGAACGTCTGCCGGCCAATACCGCTCAAACAGCTCTTGATTGTCCGTGCCGTAACCAAGGGCCGTGATGTAGTTGGACAACGCATCGATCCACACGTACACGACATGCTTCGGATCGCCTTTGACCTTCACGCCCCAGTCGAACGTTGTGCGCGAGACGGCCAAATCCTCCAGCCCCGGCTTGATGAAGTTGTTGATCATCTCATTCTTGCGGGACTCCGGCTGAATGAAGTCCGGGTTTTCCTCATAGAACTTCAGCAAACGATCCACATACTTGCTCATCCGGAAGAAATAACACTCTTCCTTCACCAGCTCTACCGCATGGCCGCTCTCCGGGCTTTTCCCGCCGATCACTTCGCCTTTTTCATTGCGGATGACATCCACCAGCTGCGATTCCGTATAATACGTCTCGTCAGGAATGCTGTACCAGCCTTCATATTCCCCTTTGTAAATATCCCCTTGCTTCAGCAAACGGTCAAAAATCGCCTCCACGACCTGCTTATGCCGCGGCTCCGTTGTGCGGATAAAGTCATCGTAGGAAATGTCCAGCTTCTCCCACAGCTGCTTGATCCCCGCCACGATCCCGTCTACGAACTGCTGCGGGGTTTGGCCTTTTTCCTTCGCTTTCTGCTCGATCTTCTGTCCGTGCTCATCCGTCCCCGTCAAATAGCGGACATCAAAGCCGCGCAGCCGCTTGTACCGCGCCATGGCATCCCCCGCCACCGTCGTATAGGCATGGCCGATATGCAGCTTATCGCTTGGATAATAGATCGGCGACGTAATGTAAAATGTTGGTTTGTTGGACATCGCGATTCATCTCCTTTTATTTCATGACAAATACGACAAAAAAACTCCCGCCCCATATGGGGCGGGAGAGTTCTCACGCGTTACCACCCAATTTCCCCGCTCCTTCACAGGCTGCGGGCTCCGTTGGTCGAAATTCGACCGTCCGTTAACGCCGGACTCTACGCCATCTCCTTACCGAAGCGCTGCGCATAAAGCGCACGCTGCTCGGCTCAAAGACGGTTCCTCCCGGACCATATTCCAAAGACGCTCCAGACCGGTTTGCAGCTCCCCCGGCTCTCTGTGGCTGGATCCAATCCTTGTACTCATCCGTTCACTGGAAAGTATTGAGGTTGAGGTTGTTCATTTCAAACTTTATATTAAAAAAATTTCCAAACCGTGTCAAGCCGCGCTGGAGTTGGTCTCGCACAAATGCGATTAGGCTTGTCCGCCGCTCAGCGGAGGCGTGCCTTGCTCTCCCCCGCGCTTCTTCTCTACCTTAGGGGGAACCGGATCATAACCGCCCGGATGAAACGGCTGGCATTTCACGATCCGTTTGGCCGCCAGCCAAGACCCTTTCAGCGGGCCATGGACCTCAATCGCCTCCAAAGCATATGCCGAGCAGGTCGGATAAAACCTGCAGGTTGGCGGCTTGAGCGGCGAAATAAACTTGCGGTACACGTGGATCGGCGCCTGAAACGTTTTGCGGACGAGCCCCATCTCAGTGCACCTCGTGTTGCTCCGGCGCGGCATCCTGCGGCTTGCCGTCCGGCCGGCAATTTTTGCAATACCCAAATACCTCAAACTTATGCTTCACAACCTGGAACTGCTCCGGCGCATCGGTCAGCGGCATCGGGCAGAAATGAATCGGATACGTCTTCTCACATTGCAAGCAGATCATATGATGGTGATGATGCCCTTCACTGCTGCAGCTGGCTCGGAACTTCAAACCGTCCTCAAATACGACCTGCTCCAACACCCCCAGCTCCTCCATCACCCGGAGGTTCCGGTACACGGTATCAAAGCTAAGGCCGCTGTATTCCTTACCCATATATTCATAGACGTCCTTAGGGGTCAAATACCCGTCCCGCTCAGCGAACAGTTTGGCCAAGCTTTTGCGTTGGTCGGTAATCCGCAGTCCCCGGCTGGACATCACTTTTATAATCTCCTCGGTCGACAGCATGTGACATTCCTCCCGTCTGCACCTTCGTTCCATGCGTCTCTTCTAATAATGCCCCAAATTCACAGCAGCGTCAATTCGACGGGATCCAACTCCGCGAAACGTAAAAAAGCCCCTTTGCCTTAAAGAAGGCAAAAGAGCGTTAGCGTCTATCTCAACTGTTCAAAATAAACCGGTTCCACTTCTGCTGCCAAGCGACGTCGGACCAAAAGGGATGATGAGGAGCGCAATTGGAGCAGAGCACCATGCCCCAAAAGCCGTGCTCCATCCCTTTTCGTATGGCGTATTCCGCAATAGCTTTGCCGATCGGACCTTCCTCAAATTGGGCGAACAGCGGCGTATAGCCGACATATCCTTCGCCTATAACAACCGGAATGTCGTGCTTCTCTGCCCAATCCGCGGTTTCCTGAAACCGTTCGTCCACCTTCTGCAGCATCGCCTGCTTATGTGCGCCGTAATGCTCATACAAGTATAAATCCCATTTCACCGGGTCGCACCAGTCATGGACGTACATCAGCTTTAGTCCGACCGGATTTTCATGCATTCGCCATTCCTCGCCGACGGGCAGCCGATAGTCCTCAAACGGCGGAGCATCATCTCTTAGTAGAGATCGTACCAAAGCATTAGGAAATTTAATATTCGGATTACGGATCCCTGTCTCCTCCATCAACTGCTGCAATACGCCGTTAATATACATATGAAAATGGGCGACCTCCTCGTTACCCGGCACACTGTCTTTGGAATAGGGTTCGTTCAGCGTGTAGCAGCCGGTGATCCGAAGATCGGCATGCTGCTCTTGTAAATAGGCAAGCGCCTCCTCCACATAAGACTTCGTATACCGGATCAGCTTGCCAAGCTGCCGGGACGGGATACCCGCCTCCAACGCCATCTGACTCAACCGCCCAAACTCGATCTCATTATGCAATTCCACGTAAGCGATGCGGTCCCCAAGCCCAGCCGCTTTGACGAAGCGGATCAACTGATCCATCGACAAGGCCAAAGCCATAAATCGTTCCTGCGGCGGAATCGCCTGCAGCGCTTCGAATAGCTCCGGAGTTTTCAGGAAGCTTGGGCTCTGTTGATACTCCCAAGAAGATAGGATGATGAACATGTCATATTGCTTTGCCAGCGTGAACAGATTTAATAAATGCTGGTGACCATCGATTTCCGCACCACCCTTGCAATTATACCAGCGTGTCCTGACTCCCACTGAGCCAAGATTGGAGAAGGCCAATCGCCCATGGCGCGGGCCGTCCGCCTTAAACAACAGGCAGGGCATCGCGCAGATGCGAATCGTATTGTAGCCCCTTTCCACCGCCTCCTTGAAGCATTGCTCCAAATCGTGAAACGGCTCACCCGGCATCGTCATCGTATACCAGGAGAAATCCCACATCGTTATGGTCAGTTTGCGGGGAAGATGCGTGCTGATCTTGTACATTCGATTCACCTCTTAGATTAGAAGCTTGATTCCGACGGTTCCGCTTTGCCCCTTATCCCTTCACGGCCCCTGAGGTAATCCCTTTAATGAATGAGCGGCTGCCAAACAGGAAGATGATCAGAACAGGCAGCGTCGACAACCCCAGCGCCGCCATTCGGGCACCATAATCGGTCCGGTGGACAAACCCCAGCGTTGAAACAAACAGCGGGATCGTATAGTTATCGCTGTTATTGATCGTAACTAACGGCAGCAAGTAGTTGTTCCATGACCAGAGAAACACCAGCGTCGCCAACGTGGCCAGCCCCGGCTTAATTAACGGGATAACGATGTTAAAGAAGATTCGCGGCTCCGATGCCCCGTCGATCCTCGCGCATTCGATGACTTCATTTGGCACCGTGTCCTTGATAAACTGCACCATGAAAAAAGCGCCAAACGACCATGCGCTCCAAACCAGAATGACGGAGAGAAGCGTATTGCCGAACCCCAGCGTTCTCATCTCGATGACGTAGCCAATCAAGCCAACCTGGCTGGGGACCATCATCGTAATGATAATGAAATAGCGAAGAAAGCTCCTCAGCTTAAATTGGTATTTAGCTACCGCATAACCGATCATCGTAGCGGTGAAAACGCCGATAAAAACTGCGGATACCGAAACGATCATACTGTTCAAGTAAACCTGTACGAAGTTGGTCTTAAACACGGTTTTCAAGTTTTCCAGCAAATAATCGGAAGGAATCAACGGCAGGCCTTTGAAAATGTCTTCAGAATAATACGTCGACATCATCAACATCACATAAAAAGGGAACAGCGAAGCGAGGGTAACTAGGCTGAGAAACGCCCATTTTACGATCTTCATTCCTGATCCCCCTTCCCCATGGAGAGCTTATAGCTGGCGATTGAGAAAACAACGATCAGCATGAACAAGGCATAAGCGATCGTCGCACCATACCCAAAACGAACATTCATAAACGAATCGTTGACGAACTTCCAGATGATCGTCAGCGCCGCATTGTCCGGTCCGCCAACCTGGCTAGCCGTCCAGCCGCCGTACAACAGCTTCGGCTCGTCAAACAACTGCAGGCTTCCGATGATTGAAGTAACAATGAGGAACACGGAGATATTTCTAAGCAGCGGCAGCGTAATGCGGGTGAAGGTATGAAGCGCTGTTGCTCCATCCACCTTCGCTGCCTCGTAGACATCTTGGGAAATGGCCGTCATCCCCGCTAAATAGATTGCGATAAAGTAACCCAAATTCCGCCACACGATCATAATTGCGATGATGATCCGGGACAGCCAGGGGTCCTGTAACCAGTAGATCCCGTCCTTAAGCAAGCCCATCTTTACGAATAAGGCGTTGATGATCCCTGTCTGCCAGTCAAACATAAAGGAGAAAATGAAGCCTATGGCGACAGGCGTAGTAATATAAGGCAGAAAATTCGCCGTTTGAAAAAACATACGCCCGTTGACCATGTTAAAAATGAGATAAGCCAGAAGCATGCCGGATAAGATCAGGGTCGGTAACGACATCAGCATGATGACGACCGTGTTGTAAATCGATTTGTAAAACAACGGATCTTTTGTAAACAGCGTCACATAATTGCTGAATCCGACAAACCGTTTCTCGCTGACACCGTTCCACTCGTGAAAACTGAGGAAAAACGAATATACGACCGGATAAAACTGAAACGCCAAATACAGAAGCACGAACGGAAGCGAAAACAAGTATGGCCACAGCCGAAGTCCAAGCCGCTTCCTCGGCTTGCTGTTGACGACCGTTTGGGCATTCATCATGGTTGGTCCCCCTTTCAGGAATCAGTTGGGGTGAGAAACGAGACGCTCTCACCCCGGCAATCCTCCCGATTAGTTAATCGTTGCCTCAGGGGCCTGATTTTTGACAGCTTCCTTGAATTGCTCCAGAGCGCCGTCCACACCGATGCTCGTATCCTTCATCCACAGCGGGAATAGCGAATTAAACGCCGTCTGCACAATCGAATCGTATTTCGTTTGGGTCGATCCCGTCACTTCTGGCACGATGTCGTCGTAGAACGTCAAGCTCAGGTTTTGATTAAAGAACTGATCCAGCTCGGTTCCTGCCTCAAGCCAATCGCGATGCTCTTCGAAGAAGCTCTTGATCCCTGGCATATTCCCCAGCTTCTTGTAGTTCGTTTCCATCCCTTCGGTGGACAAATAACAGAAGTAAATGTAAGCCCAGGCCGCTTCCTTGTTCTTGCTGTTCTTATAGACACTGACAGAGGTTCCTCCGTACGTGAAGCCGCCTTCAGGCGCGGCCATCAAGCCCCAACGCCCGATGCCGTCCGGATCATTAGCCTGCACATTCCATTTGGGACTCCACGGCGCCATCGGGTAGAAAATATTATCGCCTTTCGCAAACGACGCGTTCCATCCCGGGGTATACCCCTCGTATTTGCCAAGAATTCCGGCGTCCCGCATGGCGAACAGCTTCTCGAACGGCGCCTTCATTCGCTCCGTCAACTCAATCGTGGATCCATTAATGTATGGCTGTTCGGTCTGCCCTTTCAACACGCGGTAGGCGTCGTCGAAACTGGCGATCATCGTAACCGCACCGCCGCTTTTTTGTTTGACTTCGATCCCTTTTTGGATGAAGGCATTCCAATCCGGCAACAGCTTGGACAATTCGTCTGGATCGTCGGTGCCCAGGTATTCCTTGGCCAGGTCTCTCCGGTACCCGAGTCCAGCCGGTGTAATCGATTGATCGACGCCAACCAGCTCGCCTTTGGTGTTCGAGAGAAGCGGCGGCAAATAATCCAGCAGCTGGTCCTTGGAGAAGTGATAAGGAGCTTGCTCCAGATTGTCGAGCACATCGAGATCAAACAACTGCCCGCGGAAGTTCATTTCGCCCAATATGACATCAGGCACCTCAGAGCCGGATGCAATCCCGCTTTGCAGCTTTTGCATATAATCGTTATTGTTGACGACGGTGTATTTCACTTTGATATTCGGGAAGACTTTGTTGAATTCCGGCACCATCGTGGTCAGGAAGGCTTCATCCCAATCCCATACGACGATTTCTCCTTCAATGTTTGTGGGAATCCCGCCGAGTGAAGGAGCTTCCCCTTCGGCGTTGGACGAAGTCCCACCCGAATTCGACGGTGGCTCACTTGTGTTCCGATTGGCGGCAGAATCATTCTTCGCGCAACCAGCCAATACCGCCGCGATCATCATCGCCAACACCAAGAGCGTCACCCAACTCTTTTTCAGACGCTTGTTCTTCATATTTAACCCCTCCCACAGTCTGTTTGTATCCGCTTACACCGTGATCTTATCATCGCTAGCGATGGGGTTAAAATCTCACAACCCGGTTATTTTACGCATAAATCGGCTGTCTTCCGCGGTGGAGTCCCCGTCCTCGATGGTGAAAGGGAGGCGAATCCTTACTTCCGTTCCTTCGCCCGGAAAGCTCTTGATCTCGAGGCCTGCCTGCACACCATAGTGAAAATTCAGGCGTTCGCGAATATTTGTAAGTCCGATTCCCGTGGAGGCATTCTGGATTGGCAGTACCGTTTGGGATGTGCTGATACCGATGCCGTTGTCGAGGACGGACACCTCGATAAACCGATCCGATCTCCGTGCAGAGATCCCGATCCAACCTTGCCGTTCGGAGGGGAATATCCCATGATAAAGCGCGTTTTCAATAAGCGGCTGCAGCATCATCCTTAGGACCATGCAGGGCAAAAGCTCTTCCTGAATGTCCCATTCGATTCGAAAACGTCCGGGATAACGGCAGTCCTGGATGGCAGCGTATTTATTCACCAGTTCTATTTCATCCTCCAGGGTCGTAAACCAGGCATCATCGCCGATTTTGATCGTGTTTTGCAAGAGATGGATCAACGAGGCGGTCATGTCGGCCACCTCCTTCGTCCGCCCTGCATGTGCTAAATAAATTACGGTATTTAACGTGTTATAAATAAAATGAGGGTTCATCTGCGACAACAAGAGCTGGATCTGCATGTTGCGTTTTTCCTTCTGTTCTTGCACGAGCGATTCGATCAGCGATTTCAAATCCTTCATCATCCGGTTAAATCCAAGCCCCAGCAGCTCCATTTCGTCTCCGCTTCGGATCTGCAATTCGATATTCAAATCGCCTGCGGACACTCGTTTCATCGCTCGGACCAGCTTCGAGATCGGCCGGGTCAGTTGCACGAGCAGAGGAAGCAGGATCATCATCACCACGATGAGGCTTACGGCCACAATCAGCGTGTAATAGAGCAACAGCTTGTTAACCCGCTCGTACAAGCGTGATTTGGAGATCACCGCAACTTGTCTCCAGTCCTCCTCCACGGAATCATCAACAATTTCGATATATTTTCCCCCTTCCGAATCGGTATCGGTCCAACGAGTCTCTCCGGGGTTGCTGTCGAACAATGGAACGCCGTCCTGATTTAGTAGAAGCAGACGTTCGAAATCCTTATTGCTCTGTTCAAATAAGCTCGCCAGATCTTTTTGATTGAAATCCAGCACGAGGTAATACCGCTCGTCGCCATCGTCCTTAAAGTTCCTGTAATTTACGACATAACTGATCACCTGTTGCCGACGGTTGAGAAAAATAAAATCATGCGGATCCGAAAAACGCGATTCGCTGCGTCCCATCCGGTAATCGGCAAACCAAGCCTGATTCAGATAGTCTTTGTAGTAGCTGTCATACCCTTGGTAATTGGAAAACACCTCGCCGTCCGGCCGGATAATCATCACGTTTAACAAGCTAGAGTTCATGACGGGAAACAGCTTCAGCTTCTCTCTAACCTTATTTTTCTTGAAGTAGCTCTGCTCGTACGTATCGTTTGGATCTTTGACCATCAACGCATTCACCTCGGAATCGCTGATGATATATTCCGCGGTTTCACGTAATTGCTCCTGCATACGATTGATGAAAGAAGATGTCTGTTCCAGTTTCGTCGTATTGTCTCGGACGGCTTGTTCCCGCATGATATCCTTGACATACGAATAAGTGACCCAACTGCTGGCCAATAGTGACGAGGATAGGATCAGAGCGCATACGGCAATAATTTTGGTGCGGATCCGAGCACGCATTTTAAATCCGGATAAGTTACTCATCGTGATATTGCTTCCTTTCCGAATACTCCAGAGGATGCTGTCCGGTCACACGTTGAAACACTTTACTGAAATAATGGCTATTGCGGTAACCCACTTTTTCCGCCACCTCATACAACTTGTATTGCCCTGTCGCCAAGTAACGCTTGGCTTTCTCCATGCGAACCTCCGTTAAATAGTCCAGGATCGTACGGCCGGTTTCGTTTTTGAAGCAATGCCGCAAATGATCGCCGCTGATTGCGAGATGCGCGGCAATTTTTTCGGTGCTTAAATCTTTGGCATAATGCCGGTTAATGTATTGGATCGCTTTCCTGACCTTCGCTGAATAGACGTCCCTGTGCTCGTCCTCCATCGCGGCTCGGAACTGGTTTTTAAACCAACGCGCAATGCCGGACACCGAAGTCCAATCATCAGAACCCTCAATCTCCCTGTACGGTTCATCGCGAAAAGCAGACCTTCCCTTGCTCATGCGAAGCCGATCCAGCTCCTTGGACAATTCATTACAGAGCATCCGCAATTCCTCAAGTCGGGCCATTTTCTTGACGAGGGTAAACATGGCGTCGATCTCCTCTTCGACTTCGGCAAGGCGATGCTCCTCCGTATAATGACGTAGTCGGTGGATCCACGCTTCCCAATCTGTCTCTTGGCTATCCGCTGCTGAGATGGTGCCTTCCTTTTCTTCGGAATACATCAGCACGCTGTCCATCCCAGTAAAAATACGCAGATCCAGCGCCCTATCCGCCCACGCCGCGGCAGCGAACAGCCCCGTTGCCTCCTGAAACACGGACGAGCACGCGACGGATACCGTTCCCCCTATAGAAGAAACATGCTCGGAATACGCTTGTTTCAAATGCGCGCTCCACTGAAAAAGTTCCTCATGCAGCTGCCTTCGGCTGACCATGCCGTCAAATCCAAGCAAAACGCCGATCCGGGTTCCCTCCGCCGCAATGGTAAACGTCTCAATCCAACGATATTTCGTTCCGTCCTCGACCCCCCATGGCATCTGAATCCCCGTATCTCGTGTGACCATAGGTCGACCCACTGCCGGATAAGGGGTATCGAACTCTAAAGCGATGTACACATACTGGGATCCAAACGAGGCCATATAGTTAGCAAGCGCTTTCAATTCTTCGTTTGAAAGTTCTTTTCCTGCCTTCGCCTGCTCAAGCAATGTCTTGCTCATTTTTCTTTGGATTGCCTTATCCTTATCGATGGTATCCCGGAGCTTCTCCAGTTCCAGCGTTAAGGTCTCCGGCGTTAATTCGTGCTTGACCCAGTAATCATGTACGCCAATCCGCAGTGACTGTTTTACGTATTCGAATTCCTTATAGGAGGTAAGAATCACGATCTTGGCTTGACTCCCGGCTTCCGCCAGCCTCTCGCTCAGGATCAAGCCATCCATGCCAGGCATCCGAATATCCACAAAAATCAGATCCGGTTTCAGCTTGGCCGCCAATTCCAACCCTTTCCGCGGATGAACGGTTTCTCCGGCTACGGTAAACCCTAGGCCTTCCCAATGGACCAAACGCTTCAAGTGCTCGATGGCCAAAATCTCATCGTCGACAATCATCACCTTCAGGTGGTTCATAATTACCCCCTCCTTTTCCTTGCTTTCTTTCAACTTACAGGAGAAAGCGAATTCGCACAATTGATTTCATGCGCAACTTGATGGAGGATCTACTGTTTTTGGACGCAAAAAAAGCACGGCGCTCTCGCGCCGTGCTTTAAAGTACATTTCTGTTTATTCGCTCTTCTTCTCCGGCAATTGCTGGAACAGCAGGTTGACGGACAAGTTGCTGCCCGGAGCTGCCGTGAAGACCAGATCTACAGTTTGCTCGCGCTCACCGGTGCGGAACAATACCGCGTTCTCGTTAGGCGCACTAAGTGAGCCGGAGGATGGTAAGCTGACAATATTTCCGTTGACCATAATTCCGCCCATATAATGGCCGCCGCGCGGGTTAAACGTGATCAGCGTGTTAGGCGCAACCCGATACAGCTTCACCTTGTAGAGAACGCCGAAGTTTCCGGCATTCATGCGATACTCTCCGGTTGGACCATCGTATCCGATCAGGAATGGATCGCTGGAGTTGTCGCCGATGAGCAACCGGGACGGCGTATTGCCGATCAGCTCGGTCACTTCAATATTGCGAGTGGCTTCCATATAAGTGCCGCGGTTATGGATATCAGGCTTTAAGACACTGAGATAAGGCAACGTCTTAAATGGATCTTGATCCTGATCAACCATCATGACGGTATAATTTAAGGTATGATCGCTATACAAATCCGCAAACAGGGAGATGACATCCCCTTGCTTCATCGCCGTAGCGCTCAGCTCATTCAGGATAATCTTGCTTTCTCCAGGAGCAAACCAAGTATCCTTATATTTGCTGCCGGTTTGCATTGATTCGTAATAGCGCATGACCGAAGCCTTCCCCGCAGCTGTTGCATAACTGCTTGGACCGCCAAATCCAAGGTTGCTTTGAGTCAAACGCGTCGTTTCGCTATTGTTGTTCGTGGCGATGACGTACATTTTCACCGGTTTCCCGGTCGAATTGGCGTGGTGGATCATGAAGCGCGTATTCCCAATCGCCGATTCCTTATACAGAATCCCTTTGGAATACACCGTTTCCGGGCTGTTGCTGCGGATCAACGTGACCGCATCGGAAGTGAAGGCGTATCGGATTCGCTCCCAGCTTGGCACCTGGGTCCCGTCAAACGTATATTCTTCCCCGACCGGAATAAACAGCTTATTAAATTCGTCCCGCGTGTAGAGCGTCTCGTTCGTAATCGTAATCGTCTTCTCCACGGTCGAGTACAAGCCAAATTTATTGACAACCTTCAGGCGGATCGTCATCTGGCCCGGGGTGAAGAACGCCATCTCTTTATTTTCCCAAATGCGCTCGGTGATGCCCACTTCATCCGTACTGAGGTCGGTATACGTGATCAATTCACCCATTTTGTAGGTGTCTTTGTCTGTCGTAAAATTCGCTACCGGCGGTGTATGCGGCTTGTCTACATGAATCGTCAGCGTAAACGGATTACTCCACTGGCCGCTGGAATCCTGCACCCGGTAAGTTACGGTGTAATCCCCCGGCGTCATGAAGACATCCTGGCGTCCAATCCATTCCTCGTTCACGATCGGTAGCCCGATTGGCGAAGTCGCATTGGTGATATATTGAACCTGTGTTTCCCCGGCGATGACTTCTTTGTTGCCGATGCTAAACGAAGCGACCGGCAGCGTGTTCAAATTCACGATCACCCGTTTGCCAACCGCATCATAGGAATACGAGATGTTTAACGCCTTCGTGATCGCCGTTAACGGCACCATGAAGTTGTTTTGCGCAGAATAGGATTTCCCCCGCATCGTCTGCGTCACACCGTTAACCTTATAATAAGTCGTATTCAGCTTAAACCGCAGCTCGTCGTTGCCTCGTTTAATGATCGTTTCTTTCGTTGTATTGTCAAAAGACAGCTGGAATCCTGCACGCTCCACAATGGCCCGGATAGATATGTAAGATACGCCGTCTTTCACTTCCATCGGATAACCGGCAAGGTATTCCTTCCCGTTCTGATACATCTTCTTGCTGTTCACCATCAGAATCAGTTGGCCGGAGTTGCTTTGGCTCTGCATGCTTGGGTCTGCAGGCGTCGTCACCGGACTTGTTGGCGGTACCGTTTCATCTCCGGTTTCCGTCCCTTCCTGACCCTCTTCTGGAACCGTCTCTCCTGTCGTTCCATCGTTTGTTCCTTGATCTGCAGGCAGATCGCCAGGCTGCACCACATCGGTTGTTGTCCCGTTCACTTCTAACTGTTGTGTTCCGGTCTGTGGTTCCAGACCGTTTCCTTGCCCGATTTCCTCCGCGCTGGCTGGAAGCACCATAGCCACTTGCGATGCGACCAACATCGTGGTGATCAACAATCTCTTAAATTTCATGCCTTAACTCCCTTACTCTCCCATTTTGTGTTACTCCCTTTAACTCACACTGTATTAAACGCATGGATAAAAGAAAAGTTGCTGACAAATCAAAACAATATATTAGCAAACTCCGTCGTTCGTTGCCCGATTTTATTATTTTTTGACAAATCTCCGTAAGAAAAACGTCTGTCGACGTACATTCAAAGTAGACAGACCGCGTTTAGCGGAAGTTTTTCTTGCGATATCAGGATGCCAATGCCCCGAAGTTTATACTTTCTGATATCTTAAAAAACGCCCGGAAATCACTCCCGGGCGCTCCTATGAAATTTGGATTAATCCTGGTTTAAGCTGACGGGCAATACTCCCTGCGGCTGCAGCTCACCGACCAGAACCTTGGCCGCGACATCCAACGAAAACGGACGATTTTCATATAAGCAGAGATAGGTCTCGATCTCAGGAAACGCGTTTAAGTCGTAAGGATTCCGCGTAGATACGACGATCAGACGTTTGCCCGACAGCTGCTGAAGGCGCTGGACGAGCTTCTGCTGACCTTCAGGGATCCCCCCCTCTGCTGTGTAGGTCGCCACAACGATTTGGCTGACCTCTTGACTTTGTTCCAGTACCGCGGCAATCTCTTCGTCGCTGGGCTGCGTTCCAATCACCGTCATGACGACCTGGCCATGAAGCGGCCGCAGCGCATCCGCCAGCGTATATTGATGCACCGCCGGCTCATCGACCTCGGTGCGGTGCCGCAGCTCCGGCCAGACGACCAGCACCGGCTGATCGCTCTGCAGCGGCAAGCGGCCCGCTCCCTTCACGAGCGTCACGCTGCGCTCTGCCGCATGGCGCAGCAGCGCGGCGCTCTCCGCCTCCGGCGTCAGCGGCGCTGCCGTCGCGGTCGCGGCGGCTACCGCCTGCGCCGCACTGCCGATCCGCTTCGCCTTGAGCGCCAAGATGCGCTCGAGCGAGCGGTCAATACTCGCCTCGCTGATCCGCCCGCTCCGCACCGCTTCGGCTACCCGCTCGATCGCCGCACGCTGGTCGGCCAGCGTATGGCTCACGAGCACGAGGTCTGCGCCGGCTTCGATCGCCTGGACCGCCCCTTCGGCGATGCCATAATGCCCCGCGATCGCCTGCATCTCCAGGCAATCGGTGACGATCAGCCCGCCGAAGCCCAGCTCTTCCCGCAGCAGGCCGGTCAGCACCCGGTGCGACAACGTTGCCGGCGTCCCCTCCGGCTCAAACGCCGGAAAGATCACATGCGCCGTCATAATTGCATCAACGCCCGCCGCAATCGCCTCCCGGAACGGGACCAGCTCGACCTGGTGCAGCCGCTCCTTCCCGTGCGGGACACTGGCTAAGCCGCGGTGGGAATCCACGGCCGTATCCCCGTGGCCGGGGAAATGCTTCACCGTCGCGATCACGTCTTCGGCCTGATATCCGCGAACCGCCGCGGCTCCATGCACGGCCACCCGGTCCGGCTGCTCCCCAAACGAGCGGACGCCAATCACGGGATTGGCCGGATTGTTGTTGACGTCGACGCACGGCGCAAAGTTAAAGTTGATGCCCAGCTGCAGCATCTCCTTGGCCGCCAGTCGCGCCACTTCCTCCGTCAACGCCGGATCATTGGCCGCCCCCAGCGCCATATTGCCGGGAATCCGGCTCATCCCTTCATGATCCAGCCGGGCTACCATCCCGCCTTCCTGATCAATCGAGATAAACAACGGAAGCTCCGGTTTGCTGCGCGGCAAGCCTTGCAAGCTTCGTGACAGCTCGGCAAGCTGCTCCACCGAAGCGATATTCCGGCGGAAATAAACTACACCCCCCACATGATACTGCTGCACCAGCGTCCGAATCTGTTCGTCCGGCACCAAGCTATGGAACCCACAAATAAATAACTGTCCGATCTTCTCCTCCAACGTCCATGCTGATAAATCCACGAGCCGTCCTCCTTGCCGCTTATCCATTAGTTTTAAGATACGTTTGATTCCTTCTGCCGGTAATCCGACGGCGTCATGCCGGTATACTTCTGAAAGACCTTCGTGAAATATCGCCGTTCCTGATAGCCGATTGAACTGCCGATTTGTGCGATCGAACGCTCACTGGTACGCAGCAGGCATTTCGCCATTTCCATTCGCTGTTTGGTCAAATACTCTACAAACGTTTCGCCAAAATGGTTCTTAAAGAGTAAGCAGAAATAACTGCTGCTAATGCCGAGATAGTCGGCGATGTCCTCGATCCCAAAGTCGCGGCCGAGATGGTTCTGAATATAATTTTGCGCGGACATCATTAGCAGCTCCGTAGATTTCTTCGCGGACAGGGAGCTGCGCGCATGCTCGATGAGCGAAACGATGATCGACAGCAACTCTTTCAAGCTCATCGGCTCCCGCAGCCGCTTCCATAGCCCTTCTTCCTGCTCCCTTGGGAGCATGTGCAGCTCGCGCATCTCGCGCAGCAAATGGATGAGCAAATAATGCATCAGCTTCTCCGCCGCACACGCCTGCCGTTCATCCAGACCGCCGATGTACGATTTCAATTCCCCGGCGATGCGATCCAAGACCTCGGTGCTCCCGTTGCGCAATCCGGTTCCAAGCTGCTCGATCCAGCCCCATTGCACTTCCACCGCGTCCTTATCCGGGGCGAAATCGTCTGTTGGCAGCGCGTCAGCCTTCACGAACCCTTCCTGCGCTGCTCCCAGAATCAACCGATGCTGCAAGCGATGGTACACAAGCGATAATTCCTGCAAACCATGTAGCCCTGCCGCCATGCACATCCGAACGGGAAGTTCCTCCTTGCTGCGGATGAGCTGTCGGATCCGCTCAAAGCCCGGCATCAGCGTCTCCTCGTCAACTGTCCGATCCGCTGAAGGGGACGGGAACACGAGGCACCATTCCCCCTCCCGGATCTGCAGCACAGTTAAGCCTGGCAAAACTTCGCCAAATACATCCTTCAGCGCATGCTTGATGTGCAGATTCCACGCTTTTCGTTCATGGAGCGTCCAGACGATGGATCGGTGCGAATAACCTTCCAGATCCAAGAGCAGCATGGCGTAACGCCGCTTCGCTTCACCGGCGTCCTCGTCGTCCCACAACAGCCCTTCCGCATCTGTCTCCTGTCCGAGCAAGGAATGTAATAGGAAGTTTTCATTGGCCAGATCAACCACCTGGTTCATCCGCTGCTCCTTGTTCAGGTTTTTGCGCTTCTCGCGAATCTGTTTGGCGATCCCCCGAACCGTCTCCTCCAGCTCAAAATAATTGATCGGCTTGCAAATATAATCCTTCACGCCGTAACGTATTGCAGTTCGAGCATACTCAAATTCCTGATACCCGGTCAACAGCAAAATTTCGCAAGGAATCTCCCGCTCCCGGAGCTCCTGCAGCAGTTGAATGCCGTCCATCACCGGCATGCGGATATCGCTTAAGATCAAGTCGGGACGATGCTGCGAAGCCATCTCTAACGCTTCCTTACCGTTCTTGGCCAACAAAACAACTTCAAACCCCATTTCCTCCCAAGGCAAAACCTTCGACAAGTTCGTGAGTATATGAATTTCGTCGTCAACCAGCAACGCTTTTAATTTCATCGTGATCCCCCGCCTCATATCTTGGTATCACACATTGAATCGTCGTCCCGTACCCGGGCTGCGAGCAAATAAACAATCCGTATCTGCTGCCATACTGAAATCTTAGCCGATCCGACACGCTGCGAAGCCCCAAGCCCCGGCGTTCATGATTCGGATATGGCGCCATGGAACGATACGCCGGATCGTCCAAATCCGCGTATTGGATCTTCGCCAGCTGCTCATTGGTCATCCCAATTCCGTTATCTTCAACCCTTAGCAGAATGCGGTCTTGCTCCATTCTCCCCGTGACCGTGATCCTGCCTTTATAATCGATGCCCTCAAACCCGTGCTGAATGCTGTTCTCCACGAGCGGCTGCAGCGTTAATTTCAACAGCAGACAGTTCATCATTTCGTCCGGAATATCAATCGAATACTCAAACAACTCCTCGAAACGGAACTTCTGAATTTCCAAATAGCTGCGCATATGCTCGATTTCGAGGCTCAGCTTGATCTCTTCCTTGTCTTGAATACTGATCCGCAAAATATTCGCCAGCCGCAGCACCATTTCGCTGACCTTACGCCCTTCGTTTTGGACGGCAAGCACGTTAATCGATTCCAACGTATTAAACAGGAAATGCGGCTTAATCTGAGCCTGCAGGACGCGCAGCTCGGCGTTGGCCTTCAGCCGTTGCTCCCGTTTCACTTGCTCAAACAGCTCATTGATTTTATCCATCTGGTTATTGAAGCCCTTCTGCAGCAGAAGCAGCTCATCGTCGCCTTTCTCATCTACCCGAGCTTTCAGGTCACCGCTTTCCACCTTGCGCATGAACCTGACAATCACACCAATCGTTCCCGTGATCCGGTTCATAAAGATCAAGTTAAATAACATCGCCGTCAGCACGCACACACAAATAATGGCAACAAACCATTTGGCAAAGGTCGTCACCTCCTGCGACAAATAGCTCCAGGAAGTAACCGAAACTAGACTCCACGGATAATCCTGCAATTTATAAATGGAGATAACGCTCTCTTGGTTGTTAAATTTACCTTTAAAGCTCCGATACCCCTCGCCGCTCTCCCATTTCAATTTCTTTGGCAGGTACGCTTCGATTTGCTGGCCATCCAACTCCAATTGATAATCGTATAGAATCAGGCCTTTGTCATTCACCAGCATAAACCGGGTATCGCGCATCTGACTGCCCAGTTTCAGGTTCTGAAAAATCTTCTCGAACTCCCAGTTCTTGATCTGCACCACCAGCACGCCAACCCGCTCCAGATTGCTAAGCTCCTTAATCAGGCGGATTTGCGTAAACACGTTGTCCGATCCGGTTAATTCCGGATATTCGTGGGGAGCGATCCATTTCGGTTGGCCGTTAAGGGCCATCACTTCGTTATATAAAGGATGCTCCTTAAATTTTTCGTAGGGCAGCGTCTCGAAATTTTCCTTATTAAATATCGCGATGACATTGGATTGCCGGCCCCCATGGATGTTGTACAAAAACGCGTAGTCAATGGCCGGATGGCTATACAGCAGGGAACGGAAATTTCGCTGATTGGCGTTCAGCTCCAGCTGGGTCGTGGCCGTCAAATCCTGGGTATCCGGGTCCTTGGCTGATAAAGCGGCCTGAAACACCCCTTTGGAGATGCCATTATCCGTGACGTTATTCATCTCCTGAAAGACGTTCTTAATGCTGTAGCTGATCGCCTTCAGTGAATATTCCGCCTGCTGGCTGTATTTCTTCTCAATCGAGTTAAACGTAATCCAAAACGTGATAATGCCTAACACAAACAATGGAATGATGACTAAACCCAAAAAGGCGGTAAACAGCTTAATGCGCAAATTCATCGGCGGCAGCTCCCAATTGGTAAGACTATCCCTATTCTAACACGCCACGATCTAACCCTTAACGCTGCCGGCCGTAACGCCTTCAATTATTTTTTCCTGAAGCACCGCATAGATGATCATGACCGGCAGCACGCTGAACACGATGCCAGCTGACATCTGCGCGTAGTTGGTGTTGTACGCATCGCGGAATCCGACCATCCCGACCGGGAGCGTACGAAGTTCTTCTTTGGATAGAAAATAGTTCGCCAGCAAAAACTCGTTCCAGTTGCCGAGGAAATTGATGATAAACACCGTCACGATCGCCGGTACTGTCAGGGGCAGCATCACGCGAAAGAACATCCCCGCTGAGCCTAAACCGTCCATGACAGCTGCTTCTTCAATTTCACCAGGGATCGAGCGCATAAACGCCGCCAGAATGATGACCGAAAACGGAATCGCGTTCGCCACATAAGGCAAAATCAACGCCATATGCGTGTCGAGCACGTTCAGGTTGCGCATCATGCCGTAGATCGGCAGCAGCAACGAGTTGTTGGGGATCAGCATCCCCAGCAGGATCAGCTGGAACACGACCGCGCTGATCCGATTGTACCGCATGCGCGTTACGGCAAAGGCCAGCATCGCAGCAAACAGGATCGACAAGCACGCCGATAATACACCGATATATAAGCTATTGAAAAAAAACGTGCTGATCTTGGCGTTCACCCAAGCATTCATGTAATTGTCAAAAATAATCGACGACGGCAACCCAAACGGATTGGAGGCGATCGCTTGGTTATCGGTTTTGACCGAAGAGAACAACACGAACAGAAACGGATACAAAATGATGAGTAGATACGCCATCAGGAACAGATGCGGGATCGTCTTTTTCAGCACTCTCATCAGTATTCAATCCTTTCTGTGCGTCGAACGACAAGGATTTGGTACAAGGCGGTAATAATGATCGTAAAGGCAAAGATCAGTACGGCGATGGCGTTGCCAAACCCGTGGCGGAAGCTGGTGATCGCGTAACGGATCATGTACGTCGCCATGACGTCCGTCGAGCCGGCTGGCCCGCCCTTGGTCATGACCAGCACAATATCGGCCGCTTTCATGGCGCCAGCCACCGACAGCATCACGACGACGCTAATGATCGGCATGATCAGCGGAATGGTGATTCGGATCGCCCGTTGGATGCCGCCCGCTCCATCAATCGCCGCCGCTTCGTCCAACTCGCGCGGGATCGCCAGGATCGCCGCCAGGACCATTACGATGTAGAACCCCGTCCACTGCCAAGCATTCGTAATCAGGATGGAGAGCATCGCCCAATTTTTGTCGGACAGCCAGTACACCGGGGGAATGCCAAAGATCCCAAGCACTTGGTTCATCAACCCGAAATCCGGGTTATAAATGAACCCCCACAAAATACCGATCACGGCAGTGGACATGATCGACGGCATAAAGACCGCGGTCTTATACAGTCCCTTGAGCTTCTTGACGTTTGCGATTAAGAGGGAGAAAAAAACGATCAGCGGAACTTGGATCAGACAGGAGAACAGAATGAAATATACATTGTTCCGCACCGATTTCCAGAACGCTTGATCCTTAAACGCCATCTCGTAATTATCCAAACCGATATAGGTCATATGCTTGGAAATACCGTTCCAGCTGGTAAAGCTGTTGTTGATGGCGGTAAAGATTGGATAGATGAAAAAGGCAAGAAACAAGATCAATGCCGGGAGAACAAATAAGCTGTAAATCAGAGGACTTCTGAGCGCTTTATTCATGCCTATACCTCCGTAGTTGGAAGCAAGGGCGTCCCCAGAACCGCTGCCGGCGGGTGACGCCCTTGTTCGATGATCAGTCTTAAGAATTAACGATTATTCCGCTGCGGCATTGGCTGCATCTTGCGCTGCCTGCACATTTTCCAGCATCTTCGCCGGCTCGATTTCGCCGCCGATGATTTGTTGAATGCCCATGCTCAGCGCCGTATTCACTTCCGCTTGCACGAGCGCGTCAAACGCCGGGAAGGAAGTGCCGATTTCACTTACCGCTCTAAAAATATCCTGCATCAGCGGGTCGTCGGACGCCGTCTTCATTTGCTCCAAATCCATCTTCATGGCCGGAAGTACGCCGTCTTCTTTCAAGCCGCGCAGCTGCATTTCTTCCGTCCACATGTTCTTAATGAACTCCTTAACGGCCGCCAGCTTCCGCGGATCCTCCGCCACCGCACTGGAGAAGCCGTAACCGTTGTTGGCATCCTGCATGACGACGACCGGATCCCCTTCATTCAACGGCGGCATATTGAAGAAGCCGATTTTACCCACCATATCGCCGGCTTGAGCCGGATCGCGGAAGACGGAGTTCGCCCAGGAGCCGTCCATCATCATGATAGCCTCGCCCGTAATAACCTGGTTTCTCATATCCGCGTATTCAAAGCCCAGTTCGCCTTTCTTAAAGTAACCTTTTTGAACCCATTCCTGATGTTTGGCAATCGCCTTAACCATATTCTCGTCCGTCCATTTCGTTGCGCCTGTCTTGAAGCCGTAAGTGATCTCCGGACCGGCAAAATAGGACCACAGGTTATTGGTCGTCATCAGCGGAATCCAAGCATCCTTGGAGGACTGAGCAAACGGGATTTTGCCGTCCGCCTTGATTTTCTCAGCGATTTGCTCCAGCTCCCCAAGCGTCTTCGGCACACTCAGCCCTTTGGATTCAAAGTACTCTTTATTATAGAAATACCCTTCGATGGAACCCCCGATTGGCAAGCCGTATACTTTGCCGTCAAGGGTAAACGGATCCAGTGTCGTAAATTTATCTTTAATGCCCAATTCTTCGATGATCGGTGTCAAATCCAGCATCAGGCCTTCCTTGGCATATAGCTGGGCATCCGGACTGCCAAATACGTCGAAGATTTCCGGCGGTTTGCCCGCGGCCATTTCGCCCCGCAGCTTCTCTTTGCGGTTCACTTCGGAGTCCACCGCATCCAGCTTGATGGTTAAGCCCGGTACAGCAGCTTCCGTCTTCTTGACGACGTCCTCCAGCATCGCCAGGCGGAACTTCTTGGATTCCCCAACCTGGGTGTGGCGGATCGTGATTTCAAACGGATCGTTGTTCGTTTCCGTTTCGGTCCCCGCATTTGACGTGCCCTGACTTTCATTCGACGGGGCAGGGGCAGCATTGTTTCCGTTGTTGCCGGATTTGCCGCAGCCGGCGAGCAGCGCGGATGCAACAAACACAAGAGACAGCAGCAGCACCAAACTCTTCCTCATGTTAGATAGACCCTCCTCAAACTCGTTTATGTGATACACCCTCATTATAGAAAGCGTCACCACCTTTGATAAGGAGGACATTTTTCTATTAAGGGGATAATATCCTCTAAAAACCAAAATGAAAACGGTTAAACCTAACGTATATCGAGAGGTTTAACCGTTTGGAATTGAGATATTGGATTTTAGTGTGAGAATATATGACATAGATTTCACGGTTTGGCTGCTACTTGCTGCTCGCCTTCACGAATCAACCGATAAGCTCGTTCGATCTCTTCATCCGTTGGCGAAGGTACGCCTTCCAGCGGATAAGCCCAACCGAGCTCCTGCCATTTGTACACGCCCATTTGGTGGTAAGGAAGAATTTCGAATTTCTCCACGCCCTTCAGGCTGCCGATAAATCTCCCAAGCTCCAGTAAATCCTGCTCATCGTCGTGGATGCCGGGCACATACACGTGACGAATCCACATTTTCCGATCATGATCCGACAGCCAGCGTGCCATCTTCAACATTCGATCGTTGGGTTTGCCCGTCAGCTTGATATGCTTCTCGTTGTCGATATGCTTCAGATCCAGCAGGACCAGATCCGTTACATCCAGCAGATCGCGAATTTTATCCCCTTCATTATAGCCGTTCGTATCCAGCGTCGTATGAAGGTTCCAGCGTTTCTTCACTTCCCGGAACAATTCCGTGACAAACGGCGCCTGCAGCGTCGCTTCGCCGCCGGATACCGTCAGTCCGCCGCCCGATGTACGGTAATAGTTCAAATACGGCTCGATCTCGGCCAGAACTTCCTCGACGGTCATCTCCTTGCCTTCCGTCAAGCTCCAGGTGTCCGGGTTATGGCAATATTGGCACTGCAGCAAGCAGCCTTGCATAAAGAGGACGAAACGAATCCCCGGTCCATCTACGGTTCCGAACGTTTCTAACGAATGTATGCGACCTTTAAGCATCTTCGTCACCCTTTCCCTAATTCGCCTCCGATAAAGGAATGAGGAGAAAGGCGATCCAAGCCCAACTCCCCATTTTATCGTTCAGCTTCAATTGTTGCTGCCCGTCAGCAGGTTATTACATTTTGCCGTGGAAGGTCCGGTTGATGACATCTAGTTGTTGTTCACGGGTCAACTTGATGAAGTTCACCGCATAACCCGATACACGGATTGTTAATTGCGGATAGTTTTCCGGATGTTCCATTGCGTCCAGCAGTTGTTCGCGGTCAAAGACGTTTACGTTCAAGTGATGCGCTTTGCTGCCGAAGTATCCGTCCATCATCGATACGAGGTTCGATTTTCGGGTTTCCGTGTCTTTACCCAAGGCCTTCGGCACGATCGAGAACGTATTCGAGATGCCGTCCAAGCTGTGCTCATATGGCAGCTTCGCTACCGAGCTCAGGGAAGCTAACGCCCCTTTCTTGTCGCGGCCGTGCATCGGGTTCGCCCCTGGTGCGAACGGTTCGCCGGCTTTACGTCCGTCCGGCGTGCTGCCTGTTTTCTTACCATATACAACGTTCGACGTAATTGTCAATACCGATTGGGTTGGCAGCGAGTTGCGGTACGTTTTATGCTTGCGGATCATGCCCATAAACGTTTCAACCAGCTCTACCGCAATTTGGTCAACGCGGTCGTCGTTGTTTCCGTAGCAAGGGAACTCGCCTTCGATTTCGAAGTCTACGGCAATGCCGTTTTCGTTGCGGATCGGTTTCACTTTGGCATATTTGATCGCACTGAGCGAGTCAGCCGCTACGGACAAGCCGGCGATACCGCAAGCCATCGTGCGGAGAATGTCGCGGTCGTGCAGCGCCATCTCGATCCGTTCGTAGCAGTATTTATCGTGCATGTAGTGGATCACGTTCAAGGTGTTCACGTACAGCTTAGCCAGCCATTCCATCATCGGGATAAAGCGTTTCTTCACTTCGTCATAGTCGAGGTATTCCGAAGTGATGGCCGGATATTCCGGACCAACTTGGACGCCGGATTTTTCATCCTTACCGCCGTTGATCGCATACAGCAGAGCTTTCGCCAAGTTTGCGCGAGCGCCGAAGAACTGCATTTGTTTCCCGATTCTCATCGCGGAGACGCAGCATGCGATACCGTAATCGTCACCGTAAATCGGACGCATCAGATCGTCGTTTTCATATTGAATCGAGCTCGTCTCGATCGATACCTTCGCGCAGTATTTCTTGAAGGCGTCAGGCAGTTGCTCCGACCAGAGCACGGTCAGGTTTGGTTCTGGAGCCGGCCCCAGGTTGTACAGCGTATGCAGGAAGCGGAAGCTGTTCTTGGTTACGAGCGTCTTGCCGTTTACGGACATCCCGCCGATCGATTCCGTTACCCAAGTTGGGTCGCCGCTGAACAGTTCGTTGTACTCTGGCGTTCTCAGGAATTTCACGATCCGCAGCTTCATGACGAAATGGTCAACCAATTCTTGAGCTGCTTCTTCGGTTAATGTTCCTTCGGCCAGATCGCGTTCGATGTAAATATCGAGGAACGAAGATACGCGTCCGAGGGACATTGCCGCACCGTCTTGTTCTTTGACCGCTGCCAGATAACCGAAGTACAACCATTGGAAAGCTTCCTTCGCATTGTTCGCCGGTCTGGAAATGTCGAATCCGTACATTTCGCCGAGCTGTTTCAATTCGCCTAAAGCGCGAATTTGTTCAGAAATTTCTTCCCGAAGCCGGATCACATCTTCATCGATGACATCTACTTCAAGAGATTTCAATTCTTGTTGTTTTTGCTTGATCAAGAAGTCTACGCCGTACAGGGCAACGCGGCGGTAGTCCCCGATGATCCGACCGCGGCCGTATGCGTCAGGAAGACCTGTGATGATCCCAGCCTTACGGGCGGCTCTCATTTCCGATGTATAAGCATCAAATACCCCTTGGTTATGGGTTTTGCGAATCGTTGTAAACAGATTTACGATCTCAGCTGGCAGATCAAAGCCATAAGCTTTGCACGCATTGATGACCATGTTGATCCCGCCGAATGGATGGATCGTGCGTTGGAAAGGGGCTGAGCCCTGAACGCCTACGATTTGTTCCTTCTCTTTATCCAAATATCCAGGAGCATGGGAAGTGATCGTGGATGGCGTGTTCACGTCTACATCCAGGACCCCGCCGGCTTCCCGTTCTTTCACGGACAGCTGCGATACGATATCCCACAACGCTTTCGTGTTCGCCGAAGCGCCTTTCAAGAAGGACTCATTACCTTCATAAGGATTCACGTTCGATTGGATAAAATCGCGCGTATCCACTTCCTTCATCCATTTCCCAGGTTTGAAGCCTCTCCATGCGTTTTGCGCCTTGGTTTCTGTTACTTCTCTTTCGATCACCGACATCTTGATTCCCTCCATTTTTATATGTGGTCGCGGTTGAAGGTCTATCCCGCGCCTCATGATCCCTAAAATTTGTGATACTTTTCACAACTTAGACAATTATGGTGCCCGGCCCCGAAGGACCGGGTTCCACTCCGTTAACAAACTTCTGAGGGATCATTTATATTGTAATCATAGCTCTTCCTATCCAAAAGTATTGTGACAAATATCACAATCAGTGATATTTGTCACCATTTTTACACGCCTGTTCACTTATTCTTCAAATCTTCCATAGAAGGCGTCGCGATAAATCTCAGCCAGCTCGCTGACCAGCGGCAGCTTCGGATTCGCAGTCGTACATTGGTCTTCGAAGGCACGGTCCGCCAGGTAATCGACGCGCGATTCGAAATCCTTCGCATCGAAGCCAAGCGCTTGGAACGATTCCGGAATGCCCAGCTTCTTGTTCAGATCGCGCACCGCTTTGATCAAGCTCTTCACGCCTTCTTCCGTCGTGCGAGCCGGCAGACCCAGAATGCGGGCGATTTCCGCATAACGTTCATCGGCAACGAAGTTTCTGTATTTCGGCCATGCCGCGAATTTCGTTGGTTTCTTCGCATTGTAGCGGATGACGTGCGGCATCAGAATCGCATTGGTACGTCCATGGGCCGTACCGTATTGACCGCCCCATTTATGCGCCAAGCTGTGGTTGATGCCAAGGAATGCGTTGGCGAACGCCATCCCTGCGAGCGTCGAAGCATTGTGCATTTTCTCGCGGGCCAGCTTGTCGCCGGTCAGCGCCGATTTCTCCAGGTATTGGAATACCAGCTGGATCGCTTTGATCGCCAGACCGTCCGTGTAGTCGTTAGCCATGACCGAGACGTAAGCTTCGATCGCATGCGTCAGTACGTCCATACCGGTATCTGCAACAGCCACTTTCGGCAAGCTGTAGACGAACTCAGGGTCAATGATCGCAACGTCCGGCGTCAGCTCGTAATCCGCCAACGGGTATTTCGTGTTGCCGTTGATTTTATCGGTAATAACCGAGAACGAGGTAACTTCGGAACCGGTACCCGATGTCGTTGGAATGGCCACGAATTTCGCTTTTTGGCCAAGACGCGGATATTTGTAGATCCGTTTGCGGATATCCATGAATTTTTGCTTCAGATTGTGGAAGTCGGTATCCGGATATTCATAGAACAGCCACATGCCTTTCGCCGCGTCCATCGGCGAACCGCCGCCCAGGGCGATAATGCAGTCCGGTTGGAACTTCGCCATCAGCTCAGTACCGCGTTGTACGGTCGTGGTCGATGGATCCGGTTCAACGTCCGAGAACACTTCGATGGCTACCGGCGTTTGGCGTTGACGCAGGAAATGTTCGACTCTTTCCACGTAGCCGAGCTTCACCATCATCGGGTCAGTAACGATCATGACGCGGGAGATGTCCGGCATCTTCGCCAAGTATTGCGTCGAGTTTTTCTCGAAGTAAATTTTGCTAGGCACTTTAAACCATTGCATGTTCACGGTACGATGATTCACCCTTTTCACGTTGATCAGATTCACGGCCGTGACGTTCGACGAAGTCGAGTTGCGTCCGTACGATCCGCAGCCCAGCGTCAGCGACGGCAGGTTTGTGTTGTAGATGTCGCCGATACCGCCTTGCGAAGAAGGTTGGTTCACCAGGATCCGGCAAGTTGGCATCCGATCGGAGAATTGTTGAATCACTTCCTCATTGTTCGAGTGGATTACCGAGGAGTGACCCATGCCGCCGAATTGCACAACTTCCAGCGCACGTTTAATGCCTTCCTCTGCATTCTTCACTTTGTAGCAAGCAAGTACAGGACTCAACTTCTCTGCGGACAATGGGAATTTCGGACCAACGCCTTCGATCTCGGCAACGAGAATTTTCGTTCCGGCCGGGACGTCGATGCCGCACATTTCCGCGATTTTTACGGCCGATTGACCAACGATCGCAGGGTTCACCGCACATTTCTCCGCGTTGATGGCTCCTGCGGTCAGCTTGGCAGCTTCTTCTTTATTTACAAAATAGCAGCCGTTGGCGATCATTTTCTTCTTCACTTGGTCGAAGATCGGTTCTTCGATAATCACCGCTTGCTCGGATGCGCAAATCATACCGTTGTCAAACGTTTTAGACAGGATCAGGTCGTTGACCGCTTGATCCAGATCGGCGCTCTTCTCAATGAAGCAAGGAACGTTACCAGGGCCTACGCCGAGGGCCGGCTTACCGCAGCTATAAGCTGCTTTAACCATCGCGGAACCGCCGGTAGCCAGAATGCAAGCGACATCCGGGTGATTCATCAGCGCGTTCGTGCGGTCCATGGATGGATTTTCGATCCATTGGATACAGTCCGCAGGTGCCCCGTGTTTAACAGCGGCTTCAAGCAATATTTTAGCGGCTTCCGTGCTGCAGGCTTGCGCGGATGGATGGAAGCCGAAGATGATCGGGTTGCGAGTTTTGATGGCGATCAGAGATTTAAAGATGGTGGTCGACGTTGGGTTCGTGACCGGGGTAATCCCCATGATGATCCCAACCGGCTCGGCGATTTTTTGGAAGCTCTCGTAAGGATTGTCTTCGATGACGCCTACTGTTTTTTGGTACTTAATGCTGTTCCAGATATACTCGGTTGCAAACATGTTCTTGATGATTTTATCTTCGTATACGCCGCGTCCCGTTTCCTCGATCGCCATTTTCGCCAGATGCATATGCTTGTCGAGCCCAGCCAAAGCCATCGCTTGCACGATCTTATCGATCTGCTCCTGATCCATGCTCATGAATGCTTCGGAAGCTTTCTTGGCTTTGTCGATCAACGTTTGAATATACTCTTGCGCGGTTGGCTGAGCCTTAGCAGCTACTTCGTTTTTAACAGCCATCTCTCTCATCCTCCTAAATTTTGATTTAGGGATTGCTTGCAGATGGTGGTCCTAAATCTTATTTGTGAAAAAATTCACTTGCAAGCGAATCCTTATGAAGCTTGTGCGCTTCTCTTTATGTCTTGATCATAGCACAGGCTTTTGATTTTGTATAGTGAAATTTTTCACATACTTTAAAAAAGTTGAAAGTTTTCACTTGTCACGATAAGTTTTTCATATATACTTTACATTGTGTACATAGTATCACCTTTAAATACTTACCGATCGCCAGTTTATTATTTTGCACCGTTTTTAGCGAGAACGTACTGTTCGACATAGTGAAATTTCTCACAATGTTCACTTTTTCGGGCTTTACAGCCCCCAAAAACTAAAAAAAACGGGTTATAATTAATTTAAAATTTTCAGAAAAATTTGGAGCACAAAGGGGAAATCGATGATGAGTGAAATTGTTAATGCCACCCTGCCCCGCGGCAATACGAGCTGTTTTTCAGAGCAAAACTTCAATCGCCTTCTCGTTACGATGAAAGACAAATCTTATCCCGAGGGGACACATTTGTTCTGGGAAGGTGACTATTCCGATAAACTGTTCTACATCAAGCGCGGCCGTGTGAAGTTGACGAAATCGACGGATGAGGGCAAAGAATTGATCCTCTACATGTATGGTGTCGGCGATATGGTTGGGCAAGCCGATCCGTTCTTCAGCTCGAAGCATAGCTTTACCGCCGAAGTCATCGAAGACTGTGAAATCGGCATTATCGAGCAGAAGGACCTGGAAATCATGATCTGTCAGCATTGCGATTTCGCCATCGATTTCATGAAATGGATGGGCATCCATCACCGTTTGACGCAAACCAAATTCCGCGATCTGATGATGTACGGCAAACCGGGCGCTTTGTGCTCGACCTTGATTCGCTTGAGCAATACGTACGGTGAGCCGCACGGAGACGCCATTCTGATCAATAAGAAGATCACCCATACTGACTTGTCCAACATGATCGGGGCAACGCGCGAAAGCGTCAACCGGATGCTGAGCGACCTGCGCAAGAAGGATGCGCTGGACTATGAGAACGGGATGATCGTGATCAAAGATCTGGTCATGCTGCAAGATATTTGCCACTGCGAGCTGTGCCCGAACGAAATCTGCCGCATTTAACCGCCTAGTACTCCCCCCATATTCGGCGTTAGTTCCGGTGTATTGAACCGTCCCATGATTGGAGGGCGGTTTTTTTGCTTTCTTCCCATCGCGTAAAAAAATCCCCCAATCCTCTTCGCTACCCAATGAGGTTGGGGGATACATATGTGGTTATGAGCCCTATGCTTTCTTGCGCATGGGGGAAATGAACCAATATGCCATTGCGACGAATACCGCACCGCCCCCAAATCAAACTTGCCTCATGCTTCAAAAATAGCGCGGCGACCTTCCGATCACCGCGCTGTCGATAGCCGCACTACGCTTGCTGCAAAGCAGCAGCGGCAATGTAGACCTGTTCGTCCTCCACCTTGACCGGGAACATCGTGACCTGCCCGGTATCCGGTGCTTGAACGAGCCCGGTGGTCAGGTCGATTTTCCAATCATACAACGGATCATACAGATAATGACCCGATACGATCCCCTCGGCCAGCGGTCCGCCCTTTGGATGCGGATTTTGGTTCAGCGCCGCAAAAATCCGGCCATCCGATGTTCGGAACACGGCAATTTGCAGGCCGGCCACTTCCACGACACGCCCGATTTGCAGCAGAAAATCCTCCAAGGCACCAACAGGATAAAACGTTTCGCCCTTACTCTCCATACTCATGCACCATGACCCCTTTCTCTAGGACGCTGTATTACAGCTGGCTGCTCACTTCTAACGAGTGATACAATTTGCCAAGCTGTTCGTTGTCGTTCAGCACTTTTTTCCATGGATCGGATACTTGCTTCAAAGCAAATTCAATCCGTTCCATCAGCGCTTTGCGGTTCTTCACATCGTCAACGATAACCGAGCGGATATGCTCAAGGCCCATCCGTTCCACCCATTCCGACGTTCTCTCCAGGTAGTTGCCGGTTTCACGGTAGTACTGCATCAGCGCGCCGCACACTTCAATCAATTCCTCATCGGTTTTCACCTTGCACAGCGAGTCCGCCAAGCGCGGCTTGATCCCGCCGTTGCCGCCAATGAAAACCTCCCAACCGCCGTCATTGCCAACGATCCCGATATCTTTGGTGCACGACTCGGCGCAGTTACGCGGGCAGCCGTTAACCGCCATCTTAAATTTCGCCGGGAAGTCCAGCCGCTCGAATTTGCGCTCCAGCAGCGCGCCCATACCCATTGAATCCTGGGTGCCAAAACGGCAGAACTGCGAACCAACGCAGGTCTTTACTGTGCGCAACGATTTGGCATAAGCATAACCTGACGGCATATCCAGCTCTGCCCACACCTTCGGCAGGTCCTCTTTCTTCACGCCGATCAAATCCAGCCGTTGTCCGCCCGTGACCTTGACCACCTTGACATTGTATTTCAACGAAACATCGGCGATTTTCTTCAGATCTTCCGGCGTTGTGACGCCGCCGTACATCCGCGGCACCACGGTATACGTGCCGTCCTTTTGAATGTTGGCATTCATCCGTTCGTTGACGAAACGCGAAGCTTTTTCATCTTCATGGGTATCCGGGTAGATCATGCCTAGATAGTAGTTAATCGCCGGCCGACACTTCGAACAGCCTTCCGGCTGCGTCCATCCGAGCACATTCATCACTTCTTTGGTTGTCTGCAGCCCTTTCGCTTTAATCTCGGCAACGATCTCGTCCCGGCTAAGCGTAGTGCAGCTGCAAATCCCCTGTTTCGCCGATTGGGTAAAGCCATCGCCAAGCACATATTGCAGGATCTGCTCGACGACCGGTTTACAGCCGCCGCAAGATCGAGTCGCTCCGGTGCTCGCTTTAATTTCGTCGACCGTCGTCATCCCTTGATTTACGATGCAGTCCACGATCGTGCCTTTCGTCACCCCGTTACAGCCGCAGACGATTTCCTCATCGCTCATCGTTTCGACCGATGCCTTCTTCTTGGTGCCGCCGCAGCAGCCCCCGCCCATCAGCGATTCGTACAACTCATCGGTCATCTCCGCGCCTTGCTTAATCAGCTTCTGCAGCTCAGCCGAATCTGTGATATCCCCGAACAGCACTGCCCCAACCAGCTTGCCGTCCTTCAGCAAAATTTTCTTATAGGTGCGTTTCCACTCGTCCTTGCTGACGATCACTGTATGCTCCGGTCCATCGATAAATTCACCGGTGGAGAATACATCCACGCCGGAAATTTTGAGCTTGGTCGATACGACCGAACCCTCATAAGGCGCGGTATCCACGCCGCTGATATGCTTCGCCAACACCATCCCCTGCTCGAACAAAGGCGCAACCAGACCGTAACAAACCCCGCGGTGCTCCGTACATTCCCCCACAGAATACACACCTTCAAGCGAGGTTTGCAGATAGTCGTTCACGACGATCCCACGGTTCACTTCGATGCCGCTGGCTTTAGCAACCGCAACATTAGGTCGGATTCCCACAGCCATAACGACGAATTCCGCCTCCAGCTCCGTCCCGTCGGCAAAGCGCAGGCCGCGAACCCGATGGTCGCCAAACAGCTCCGTCGTTTGTGCGCCCATCTTAAATTTGATCCCTTGCCGCTCCAACTCTGCTTTCAACATGCTCGCTGCCTGATGGTCTAACTGGCGTTCCATCAGATCTTCCATCAAATGTACAACCGTCACGTCCATCCCCAGTTGCACAAGGCCTTTGGCCGCTTCCAATCCCAACAGTCCACCGCCAATGACGGCCGCCTTCTTGTAGGTCTTCGCCGCCTCCAACATTTGCTTGCAGTCCGCGATGTCACGGAAGCCAACGACCCCTTCCTTATCGCTGCCTGGAATCGGCAAGATCAGCGAATTGGAGCCCGTTGCGATCAGCACTTTATCGTACGGGACGCGCAACCCATTATCGGCGACGACCTCTTTGGCTTCGGCATCAATCCGTTCCACTGCAGTTCCGACATGCAGGGTGATCCCGTTCTCTTTGTACCAGTTCAAATCGTTCAGCACGATATCGTCCAGCGTTTTGCTGCCTTCCAGCACATATGACAGCATAATTCGATTGTAGTTCGGATGCGGCTCGCTTCCGAATACCGTAATGTCAAATTTCGTAGTCAACTTCAGGATTTGCTCTACCGTGCTGATTCCGGCCATTCCGTTACCGATAACAACTAGTTTCTCTCGTTCCATTCCCATATCTTTAGAATGCCTCCTCCAATAAACACCTGGGTCTCATGCAACTTGGCGATAGTTAAAATTTGAAGTGCTCCCATGCTCCCAGTATACTTTTCAAATAAGGAGGACTTTGTGATTCCATTCACATTAATTGTGAAAATTTTAACATACTTTTGTCATAACTTTTTCAATGTTCTGTAAAAAAATCCGCTCTCCCGGATGATCACCAGGATTACGGATCTCTAAGTTACATCGTACTTCTATTGCGTCGTCAAGGTAATCTCCACGTAGTCTTGCGGCTTTAATCTCATATCCAGGCCATTATCCAGCAGCTTCTTCCCATTCACTTTCAGGATCCATTGCTCGTCCTGCTTAGGGGTATAGCCGCCGACGGAGATAATTGATTTATGGTTAGGGTTAAACTGTACCAATCCACTGTGCTTCAGGAGATCTCGAACGGTGGTGTTATCACTGTATTTATGGACAAAATATTGCTTCTGACTGCCCCCGTCGATAATCAACAGCAAGGACGCCAGCGGCGAGATCGCTTCATAGCTGTCCACCGTCTTGACGTAAACCAGCAGCTTGTCACCCATTTGCAGCTCCTGATCCCAGTTGGTAGAGGCCAGCTCCTTATCATTTAGCCGGGTCCCCCATTCCAACGCCGAATCCAGCGACACCTCCCCCACCGATTGAATGGCGGACTGGTCCTCTGTAAATTTGACAATCCCGCTGCTTGCCAAGGCATGACGTACCGTTAACCCGTCGATATAATCAAAATGCAGGTTACGCGTCACATCAGGGATAAAGGTGCCTCCATCAATCATTAATGTGATATCGTGGGGGTGTTCTACTTCTGTTGTCTGCGTCTCCGCTGGTGTCGGTTGATCCATAATCTGGCCGCGGGCGCACGCCGACGCGATTATGATTATAGTCAGTCCTGCCATACATCCAACGAACCATCGCCATCTGTTAAACATAGCCGCCCTGCCTTTCTCCTCATCATTTTCCCAACTTCGGCCAGATCGTATTCCTTCTTCTTAAGCATACCGGACAAAGTGCAGGTTCTCAAATTTCAGGCTCCCTGATGGATATTGGCAAAAATAAAAAGGCCCCCGTCATCGGAGGCCTGTTGTATGTTCAGATGTCTTACTTAAGTACGTCGTGATCAACGTAGCGTTCGCCGTTCATTTCGCTGATCAACTCAATCGCTACCTTCGCGCCGTCGCCGGCGGTAATGATCGTATGCACGCTTACCCCGGCAACTGTTCCCGCTGCCCATACGCGCGGAATGCTCGTACGGCCTTGGCCATCCGTAGCAATCACCGTCTTAATTCGAGGTTCGCGGCCTTCCTTCAACTCCAAGCCGATAGCGCTTGCAAGGTCGGTTAACGCGCCGGTGGCCAATATGATATGAGACGCTTCATAACTGCGGCCGGATTCGGTCTTCACCGTAACCGTTGAACCACCGTTCGTATCGATGTCAGTTACTTTCTCTTCAATGAACTTCGCGCCGAATTTCTCCGCTTGCTCCCGGCCGATCTTCAGCAAATCGGGTCCGGAAATGTCCTTCGCACCGTAATGATTCTCGATCCATGCCCGCTTGGTCATGCTGGTGTTGCTGTCCAGAACGAGCGTTTCTTTACCGGCCTTCGCCAAGAAAAGTGCTGCACTGGCTCCTGCAGGTCCTGCTCCAATAACAATTACATCAGCCACACGTACACCTACTTTCTATTATATTCCATGCCGCCCGCTCGCCGGTAACGGCATGTTTGTTGTTTACTTAATCCACTCTTCCGCCCAGGACTGCACTTGTTCCATAACGGGACGAAGCGCCCGGCCTTTCTCCGTTAATTCATATTCAATCCGAACCGGCGTCTCGGGATAGACATGGCGAACCAGGATTCCTTCACATTCCAGATCCTTCATCCGCTCGGATAACATTTTATCGCTCATGGAAGGAATCTGATTGGAAATATCCTTGAATCGCTTGGGACCGCTCATCAGCGTTTTGATGATCAGACCGTTCCAACGTTTGCCTAAAAACGAAAATGCCGATTCAAACCGCGGACACATCGCCTGGGAATGCTCATCCATAAAATTCACCTCGTTATCATCGCCGACCTAAAGGCTGAAAGCTTACAATTTGTTAGTATATATCATAATAGCATATTTATCGAAGGAAAGTAAGGGGGATGACCGATCATTTAAAAAAACGACCGCCCAGGCGGCGGCCGCTAATATAGTATATTACGTTGGTTGTAACTTATACCCACCACATTTCGGCGGCAGAATCCTCCACCAGCACCTGCTGAAGGTTGCGTACCGCCTTCGTAAACCCTTCGTCGATCGACATCAGGCCGTCTTCATGCTCGATGCTGACGACATAGTCGTAGCCGTACAAGCGAAGGGCGCTGATGATGTCCGCCCAGGTTTTCAAATCATGGCCATAACCAACCGTACGGAACTGCCAAGCCCGGTTCTGCATCATGGTATAAGGCTGCATATCCGTAAGTCCGTAACGGTTCACGTTCACCGGATCAATCGTCGTGTCCTTGGCGTGGAAATGGTGAATCGCACCAGCCCGGCCAAGGATCGAAATCGCCTGCACCGGATCAATCCCCTGCCACCACATATGGCTCGGGTCCAAATTGGCGCCGATAGCTTCCCCGGCCGCTTCGCGCAGGCGAAGCAGCGTGGCCGGCGTATGCACGGAGAAACCGCCGTGCAGCTCCAAACCGATTTTCACATGATGCTCTGCGGCATAACGGCCCATTTCCGACCAGTACGGAATCACCTTATTGTTCCACTGCCAATCGAGGATTTCCTGGTAATCGTTCGGCCACGGTGCGACCGGCCAATTCGGGTATTTCGCATCCTCATGATCACCGGGACAGCCGGAAAACGTATTAACAACCGGCACCTCCAGCAGTTCAGCCAATTGGACGGTCTTGACGAAGGCGTCATGGAACTCTTGCGCCACCGCCTTTTGCGGATGCAGAGGATTTCCGTGGCAGCTCAGCGCACTGATCGTTAATCCGCGCGATTCCACCGCCCGCTTGAACTCCTCCCGCGCTTGTTTATTCTCCAGCAGTACATCGGGATTACAATGCGCGTTGCCAGGATAACCGCCAGTCCCGATCTCTACGGCTTTTAACCCCTGGGCGGCTGCCTTATCCAACGCCTGCTCCAACGGGAGCCCTCCGAACAATACGAGAAATACGCCTAATTTCATTCCCGGTTCCCTCCCGTGATTAATCAAAATAAACGGTCTTACCTGTTCTCGCCGACTCGTAAATCGCTTCCAAAATTTCCGTGACGACCAGCGCTTGCTCCGGCTTCACCAGCGGTTCCTTATCCTCGAGAATCGCCTGCACCCAAGCTCTTGCTTCACGCGTTGCCTCGGTTTCCTGTTTGCCCTCAAAGAAGGCAACGCCGCCCGAACCCAAATCAATCTTCGTTTCATACAGGCGACTCATTTTCTCGCCGTTGATGCGCAGGCCGTTGGTCATGTCCGCGCCGCCTTCCGTCCCGCACAGCAGCGTCTTCGCTTCGCCGATATCCACGATGTTCAGCGCCCAGCTCGATTCAAGAATGATCGTCGCGCCGTTCTTCATCGTAATGAAGCCAAATGCAGAGTCCTCCACTTTAAATTCCTCCGGATTCCAAGGCCCAAACGCATTTGCTGCATTCTCGCGGCTGCCGAGTTTATGGAAGACGGAACCGGTGACGCTCTTCGGCTCGTAGTTGTTCATCAGCCACAAGGTCAGGTCCAGGGCATGGGTCCCGATATCGATCAACGGACCGCCGCCTTGCTTCTCCTCGTCGAGGAAGACGCCCCATGTTGGCACTGCCCGGCGACGAAGCGCCAGCGCCTTGCCAAGATAAATGTCGCCGAGCTCACCTTTTTCGCAAATCTCCTTCAAATACAAGCTGTCGCTGCGGAACCGGTTTTGGTAGGCGATTGTCAGCTTCTTGCCCGTACGCTTCGCTGCATCCAGCATTTGACGAGCCTGCTCTGCCGTCTTAGCCATCGGCTTCTCACACATGACATGGCGACCGGATTCCAACGAAGCAATCGTAATTTCGGCGTGGGAATCGTTTGGCGTGCACACATGCACAACTTCAGCATCGCTTTCCTCTAACAGCTGGCGATAATCGGTATACACCTTGGCGTTCTCCCCGCCGTATTGCGCTGCGGCTTTGGCTGCGCGCTCCTCGATAATATCGCAAAATGCGACCATCTCCACCTCAGGCTGCTGGGCCAGGCTTGGCAAATGTTTTCCGTTCGCAATCCCGCCGCAGCCGATAATGGCTACTTTCAACGTTTTAGACATGAAGTTTACCTCCTTTTTGCGCATAGTCACGTACCCATTCCATGCTTGTCTGAATGCTCGTGAGCGAATCTCCGGCGCAATGATCCTGCTCGACGATTAACCATTCCACCCCCGCAGCAATCGCAGCATCGCCGATTTCCGTGATGGCAATCTCCCCGCGGCCAAGCTCAACCGTATCCGGCGAACCGTCCGCCTTCTTGACCACGTCCTTCCAGTGCACCAGCGGAAGCCGCCCCGTATATGTAGCGATATAATCCAGCGGATTCGCTCCAGCAAAGGCGACCCAGCAGGAATCAAGCTCAACCTGCAACAGGTGTTCAGGCACTTGCTCGTAGATGGCGTCAAGCACCGGCTTGCCGTCGTGCTGTAACGTCAGCTCAAAATCATGATTATGATAGCAAAGCACCAAATCTTCCTCTTTGCACTTTTCACCGAATTTTTTCAAATCTTCGATGATTTCCGACCAACGGTTGCGGTCTTCCTCTGCCAAATAAGGAACGATGATATAGCGGCTGCCAATCGCTTTATTAAACGCCAATTCCTCGTCGATCGCTTCCTTCAACCGGGTATATGGGGTATGCGCACCAATCGCCGTTAATCCCGTCTCCCGCAAAATCTCCTGTACTTGCTCTGCCGTGCGCCCGTAAAATCCGGCA
Source organism: Paenibacillus phoenicis (assembly GCF_034718895.1). NCBI lineage: Bacteria > Bacillati > Bacillota > Bacilli > Caryophanales > Paenibacillaceae > Paenibacillus > Paenibacillus phoenicis. The sequence goes on from NZ_JAYERP010000001.1 coordinate 1,806,640, forward strand.
AACTCGACCCCTTGATAGCCAAGCTCTGCCACTTTGCGCAAAGTTCCTTCAAAATCCCGTTCCAAATGATCTCTTACCGTATACAACTGCAAACCAAGCTTCGTCATGATTTCATTCTCCTCTTCATCATAGTAAGTCCGATTAGAGCTCTACAGGGCTCAACAGGATATGCCGACCTTCCTTCGAGGACCGGGCAACCGCATGCATCGCCTCCAGGACATGATAAGCCAGTTTGCCGCTGGCTCGATGCTCCCGGCCTTCCTGTATCGCTTGCACCATTTCCTCAATACCGCGTCCCCGCTCGTTATCTCCGCTGGCAAACACCGGCGGCAGCGTCTCCCAAGTCTCTTCCCCGGCCCGACGCAGCTTCACCTCACCGGTAAACCAGTTCGGATCAGGGACTTCCAGCGTACCTTCGGTGCCGTAAATCTCAATCCGCGGCAGCATGCTGCCGCCCCGCACGTCAAAGCTGGTCACCAGCGTACCGATCGCCCCTCCCACAAAATCCAGCGTTGCGCTGTAATGGGTTGGCGTATGAACGGGAATCGGGGTGCCCGCTTTGGGACCGGACCCGATCGTCCGCTCCGGAATCTGGCTTCCCGCCGAACCGCTGATCCGGCGAATCGGTCCAAGTAATTGGACCAGCGCCGTCAGATAGTACGGCCCCATGTCGAACATCGGCCCGCCGCCTTCTGCATAGAAGAACTCCGGATTCGGATGCCAGCTCTCCGGCCCGCCGCTTACCATAAACGCGCTGGCTGCCACCGGACGGCCGATCAGCCCGTCTTGAATCGCCTTGCGGGCCGTTTCCAGTCCGGCGCCAAGGAAGGTATCGGGGGCACAGCCGACGCGAAGATGGCGTGCAGCGGCCAGCTCCAGCATTCGACTGGCATCCTCCAAGTGGATGGCCAGCGGCTTCTCCACGTAGACATGCTTGCCGTGCTCCAGAGCCGCAATGTTAATCGCCGCATGGGACGAAGGCACCGTGAGATTCAGAATCAGGTCGATCTTAGGATGCCGCAACATTTCTTCAACTGTGAATACGTTTTCAATTCCGAATTCCTCGGCCCGCTCGCGCGCCTTCTCCGGAAACTGGTCGGCCAGCGCCACAACCTTCAGCCTGTCGCTCTTCGCCAAATGACGGAGGTAAGCCGGACTGATGTTGCCGCAGCCGATAATGCCAATCTGGATGTCTGTCATTTTGGTCACTCCTGCCAAGCAGATGTTTGTCAATTTGATGCGCTACCCATGTACCATGGTATTTCAAATTGCTCCAATGTAAAATGAATAATATGATTGAAACATGAACAATCTGGTCATTTTTTTCGAGAACCCTGTGGAGGACACCGATGAACAAAGAGGTAAACCTGCAAATTTTACATGCCGGCTATTCGTTGCACCGCAAGCCGTTCCACACGACCCAGCCGAACGGGCACGAAAATTATCTGATCCGCCTGCAGACGTTAGGCAAATGCCGTACGCGGTTAAACGGGCGGCTGGAGTTGCTTGAGCCTGGGGATTTGCTGCTGTTTGCCCCCGGGGACCCTTACGAGCTGAAAATCGAAGCCGAAACGAACGGAACAGGCGAACCGGTGGTTTCCAGCGGAGATTACCATATTTTTTTGTCCGGGGAATGGATCGAGTCCTGGTGGAACCGCCGGCCGCTTCCGCACCGCTTGAAGGTTCCCCTGTCCGAAGGGATGGTTGGGGCCTTCCGGCAGATTATGCTGGAGCAGCGCCGCATCTCCAACCCGATGCCGGAAATCTCCGAGTACTACTTGAAGATTCTGTGCCTGGAGATCGAACGGAATTTGCTCGAGCAGCCGCAGCCCACCTATCCTACCTATCTTGCCCACCGTCTGAAAAATTATATCGAAGAAAACGCCTCCTCCCCATTTAAGCTGGAGGACGCTGCAGCCCACGTCGGCATCAGCGTGTCGCGGGCGGTGCATCTGTTCAAGCAGGCCTTTGGCACCAGCATGATTCAATACACGCTGGAGGTGCGGCTGAACATGGCGCGCGAGCGGATTATTTTCAGCCCTCTGTCGCTGGAGCACGTTGCGGAAAGCTCCGGTTTCCCCAGCTACAACTACTTTCATAAAGTGTTCCGCAAGCGGTTTGGCATGTCGCCTAAGCAGTTTCGTTTATCTGCCCGGGAGAACAACACTTAACTCCGGAGCCAAAAAATCGCAAAAAAACAACGCCGCGACGGGCCAAATGATCAGCCACCTGCGGCGTTGTTTGCATGCGTTTTTCCTTTAACTTCCGTTTGTCTGCGGCATCGCTTTCGCTTGGTGAAGCCGCGCTTTGCGCTTCTTCATGAATTTGCCCAGCAGCACGACAGCGGCGATGATGAGCAGCTCGAAGCCGTATTTAATCCAAGGGCTGGCGAACCAGTCATGAATCAGCGGTTCTTCGACGATCATCTTGGATGCTGTCCAAGCCAGCACGGCTGCCCCAATCGTAATGACGATCGGAAAGCGTTCAGTCAGCTTCAAAATCATCGTGCTGCCCCAAACCATAATCGGTACGGATACGGCCAGACCGATAATGACCAGCATGGTGTCCCCGTGCGCCGCGCCAGCTACCGCAAGCACGTTGTCGAGGCCCATCATGGCATCGGCGATGATGATCGTGCGGATGGCCGCCCACATCTGGTTTCCGGCCTTGATCTCATGACTTTTCTCCTCAATCAGCAGTTTATAAGCAATCCAGACTAATGCAAGCCCCCCGGCAAGCCGTAAACCCGGGATGTTGAGCAGCTGCACGACGAGCAGTGTCATGATCACCCGGATCAGAATCGCCCCCAGGGTCCCCCATACGATAACTTTCTTCTGATCCTGTTGCGGCACATTGCGGGCGGCAAGCCCAATGACGATCGCGTTATCCCCGGCTAAGACGAGGTCGATCAGGACGATGGATAATAAGGCCATCCAAAATTCCGGTGACAGTAAGTCCATGTTCTCTCCCCTTTCTAAATGTTCCATGCAACGGATCTATTTTTTCTGGATAACGGCCTCGCCATTCACGTCAATTGCCGCTGGCCTGCAAAGGCTGCGAGACGGTACAATCGGACGTTCGATATGGCTGGGACTACGGGAAGATCCCACCGTTCCAAAAAAATACGCCGTGTCCGTATTGGGCACGACGCATTTACGCATCAAAAAAGACCTTTACCCAATACTCGCTACGGGCAAAGGTCTCGCTAACAACTCTTCGTTGCCAATAAAGCCGGGGTATGTATAACTCCCGTAATGACGACTTTATTGTAACAGCTACTCCCCTTTGGGAACCATGCATGTTTTATTGAGTTATATTATAGCACGCACTTTACGAGAGAACCAGCCTTTTATGCTATCATTTTGGCTTTGTGCCAAAACAAGTTATAATAGTGATGAAATGGAGGGATCCCAAATGAGTCCATCATCAAATTCCAATCTCAAATTAGCCACGTTTGCCGGAGGCTGCTTCTGGTGCATGGTATCACCATTCGAGGAACTGCCCGGCGTTCACGGCATTATTTCTGGATATACCGGCGGTCATACGGTGAACCCTACGTACGAGGAGGTTTGCGCCGGGAATACCGGGCATTACGAAGCCGTGCAAATTACGTACGACCCGGACATCTTTCCTTACCGCAAGCTGCTGGAGTTGTATTGGCAGCAAATTGATCCAACGGACGAAGGCGGCCAATTCCATGACCGCGGCGATTCGTACCGGACCGCGATATTTTATCATGATGAGCAGCAGCGTCTGGAAGCGGAAGCTTCCAAGCAAGAGCTTGCGCAAAGCGGCCGCTTCGATAAACCGATTGTCACCCCGATTCTGCCGGCAGCCCCATTCTATCCTGCCGAGGAGTATCATCAGCAATACCATAAGAAGAATCCGGGACACTACCGGCTGTATCGCAAAGGCTCCGGCCGCGAGGATTTCCTGGAGCGCCACTGGTCCGGCCCTGCCGATCGGGAAGAGCTGAAGCGCAAGCTGACGCCGATCCAATATGAGGTCACGCAAAATAATGCGACCGAGCGTCCTTTTACCGGAGAGTATTGGGACCATGAGGAAGAAGGCATTTACGTCGATGTCGTTTCCGGCGAGCCGTTGTTCAGCTCCCGTGACAAATACGATGCCGGCTGCGGTTGGCCGAGCTTTACCCGCCCGATCCGGAGCTACCACATCAAGGAGAGAACCGATACCAGCCATTTTATGATTCGCACTGAAGTGCGCAGCCGGCTGGGTGATTCCCATCTGGGCCACGTCTTCGAGGACGGCCCAGAACCAACGGGACTCCGCTATTGCATCAATTCCGCAGCGCTCCGCTTCGTGCCGAAGGCCGATCTGGAGAAGGAAGGGTACGGCGAATATCTGTATCTGTTTGAAGACGCGCCAAAATCGCAAAAGTAAATACCCCAACAAGAAACAGGCAGCCCCTCTCGGCCGCCTGTTTCTTGTTATTTATAGAAGAATCGCTATTGCTCGCTTTGATCGATTCCAGTCTTCTTCCGGGCGCGAAACCGCCGTACCTTCATCAGGTTGCCGCACGTCTTGTCTTCGCAGTATTTCTTCGTCCGGTTGCGCGTGTCATCGTAAAAAAACCAGCGGCAATCGGGGTTATCGCACATGCGAATCCTTGACGTTTCCCCGTTAAGCAGCGTTTCGCCGAAGCTGGCGGCGATTTCTGCCCGCACATGACGCCAGTCCTCCGTCACCGGAAAATATTTCAGCCGGATGTCTCCCGGTTCTCCGGTCAACCGGCGAGTGACTTGATCCTGCGCCAAATGCTCATTGAGCAGCTGCCAATCCGCTTCTTCCATATGGCCGCCTTCCGCCAATTTGACCGTCAAGGCATGCAGGCGCTCCCGAAAATGACGCATGGCCAAAACCTCTTCCGTCGGCATCGGTACGGGAGCTGTCAATTGCCAGTCGTGAAGAAACCGCTCCTGCCAGGCCGGCTTCTCCAGCCGATCTTCACTGCGGCCGCTCCCCTGCCAATCATGACACTTGCTATTCAAAAAATCGCTCCACAATGTCTCCACTTCGAAGCCTCCAAAATTGTAACGACCTAATTCATAAATAAATGGTTACATTTCTCATTTCTTCTGCTACTATACCATTGTAACCCTTTAAATCGTAATTAGCCAGTTACAATGATGAAGGAGGAAATGAAATGAGCGTTAACCCCGTGGATTTACTCGTCGTGCAAAAGGACAATACTTGGGATGTAGAGGAATGGATCGTGCCGTTGTCGACGGCATTGGAAGGTTTGACCGCCGAGCAAGCCGCTTGGGCTCCGCCGGGAGGCGGCAATACGATCTGGCAAACCGTCAATCACATCAATTATTATAACGGGCGGATCCTCAGCCGCTTAAGAGGAATCAATCCGGGCCCGGCCTTAGAAAAAAACGAAGACACCTTCGCCGGAACCGGCGGGACCTCGGATGAAGCGGCATGGGCCGACGTTCTGGCCGAAACGAAACGAATCCAACAGGAATTGCGCGAGGCGATCGCTTCTTTAACCGATGAAGCCCTAGGGGCACCATACGCCAATACGGGCGAATCGTTCGGACGCGAGCTCTCCCGCTGGTTGCTGCATGATGCCTACCACGCCGGACAAATCGTGCTGATCCGCCGGCAGCAGGGATCCTGGAGATCCTAATAAATCTTGAAAAAAAAACGGCCCGAGCCTTAAGCTCGAGCCGTTTTCTCTTTGATTGGGTGGTAAGGCAGCCGCATCGGCGACAGTTGTCCCTGACCGTAATGGACGGTCCAGGTGATCACTTTGCCGGCGATCAGCACTGCCAATATGGTAAACATCGTTTCTTTGAATGGTAAATATAACAATGAGACCGTCAGCACGACCGCATCCATGATAATAAACATCGTACCGATCTTAATGCCGGACCACTGGCTTAGCAGCATGGACAAGATATCGTCCCCGCCGCTCGCTCCGCCGGCCCGCAGTACAAGTCCCGCCCCGAAACCGGTGAGAAGACCCGACAATAATGCGGCCAACGGCAGATTGCCGTGCAGGTTCATCGTCAGCGGCGAGAATTGCTCGCACAGCTCATAAACCAGCGAAAACGTCAGTGATGCCACCACCGTATTCATCACGAACCGATGGCCCTTCAGCCACCAAGCAAGCACCACGATCGGCAAATCGAGTGCGATCATGGTTAAGGCCGGAGGCAGGTTAAACAAGTATTTGCCAAGCAACGCCAGGCCAACAAATCCGCCTTCCGACAGTCCGTTCTGAAAATTGATGTGGTAATACGTAAACGCCAATAAACTAGACCCTGCTAACATCATTAATAACCGAGTACCGTACGTTTGCCATCTTGCTTTTGTCCTCATTTGGAATCCCTCTTATCGTAGTTTGGTTGACCATCCGGCAACACCCTACGGAGTGAGTCCATGAGGAGTTCATCCTTCGCATGATTTCACGCTTCTTTCGTAGGTTTGTCGCCGAAATACCGACTAGCTACGAAAGGAGCTAAGTATAAGAGAGATCAAAACGTTTCCAAATCGTCCTTTGGGATTTCGTCCTTCGGGGACACATGGTATCCTGATCCTTTCTGTTAGAATTTCTTCTATTCATATTATACCACAAAACGAATCATGACTCCACGGGACAGACGACAAGCTATTTTATTTTCTGCGAACAATGTGATAGATGTCATTGCATTTTAGTAGCAGTTCACACTTTGGCAATTTTCGATGTGACGAAAGTCACCTTTTTACGATTCAAGGCTTCCTATACTGAGGTGGAACGAAAAATCAAGGAAAGAGGGTTCACCGATGCTTGATTCAAAAACGATCGAAGTCATTAAATCCACTGTGCCGGTTCTCGAAGTTCATGGACAAACGATTACGAAAACCTTCTATCAGACCATGTTCAAAAATCATCCCGAGCTGCTGAACGTGTTTAACCATGCCAACCAACGTCAAGGCAAACAGCCTACCGCGCTGGCCAATGCGGTGTATGCCGCCGCGGCGCACATCGACCGCCTGGAAGAGATTCTTCCTGTCGTTCGCGGCATTGCCCAGAAGCACCGCGCGCTAGGAATCCAGCCGGATCAATACCCGATTGTCGGCGAGAACCTGCTCGCCGCCATCAAGACGGTGCTGGGTGACGCCGCCACCGAAGAAATCCTCGATGCTTGGGCCAAGGCGTATGGCGTCATTGCGGACGTATTTATCAGCGTAGAAGCGGAGATGTACCGCGAAGTCGAGCAGAAAGAAGGCGGTTGGCGCGGATTCCGCCGCTTCATCGTTGACCGGAAGATTAAGGAGAGCGACGTGATCACCTCCTTTTATCTGAAGCCGGAGGACGGCCAAGCGATTGCCGCCTATGAGCCGGGGCAATACATTACCGTCCGTGTAAAACCGGAAGGCCAGGAGTTTACCCATCTGCGCCATTACAGCCTGTCCACGGCACCGGGCAAGCCGTATTATCGGATTTCAGTGAAGCGGGAAGATGCTGCGGAGGACCGCCCAGCGGGCATTGTCTCGACCTATCTGCATACCCAGATCGAAGAAGGCGATGTGCTCGAACTTAGCGCGCCGGCCGGCGATTTCACATTGAATCCATCGTCGAACCTGCCGCTCGTGTTGCTCAGCGGCGGCGTTGGTCTTACGCCGATGGTCAGCATGTTGGAAGCAGCGCTGCAAGGCGAAAACAAACGCGATATCGTCTATGTCCACGCCGCTCGCAACGCGAAGCACCATGCGATGAAGGAGCATATTGCCGAGCTCGCACGGATCAACGACAATCTGCGTGCCTACACCGTATATGAAACGTCAGAAGCCGGCGAAGGCTGCGACAAAACCGGCTATATCGATCTGCCTTGGCTGAAGACGATTACGACAGCTGACAGCGACTTTTACTTCTGCGGCCCGGTTCCCTTCATGAAGGCGGTTCGCCGCGCCTTGAAGGAATGGGGCGTGCCGGAAGAGCGGATTCACTTTGAATTTTTTGGACCGGCTGGCACCCTGGACGAATAAGCGGCTTACCAAAAGCGCGGATAACCGGAGCAATCCCGGTTATCCGCGCTTTTGTTCGTAAAGCCGTTTCTTATGACCGTTCGTGACCATGGCTGCGCAGCAACCGGTTCACCGTCTCTCGCCGTACGCCGATCAGCTGTCCGATCTCTTCTTGAGTCAAATAATCGGTCAAAGGTACGCCATGAGCATGCTGTCCCAGCCATTTCGTCAGCAGCTCCAGCCGTTCGGCCGGCGTCCCAATCGTCAAATGGTCAAGCCTCTCCTGCATGAACCGAACCTTCTCCTGCAGCAGCTGCGCGACCTCCAGCGGCTTCTTCGGATCCTCCTGAAGCTCGCGATACCATACCTGCGCAGGGATCGCTTCAACCTCGCTGCGCATGAGAGCGATCGCCGTCCCGTGCACCTCTTTCGGGGTAATCAAGGAATGATGCGGTACCGTTTCCCCCGGGTACAAAATATTAAACAAAACCATGTTCCCGTTCGGGTGCAGACGCGTTACCTTAAACAGCCCGCTCTTAATATGGTATAGAAAAGAACCATCGTCCCCTTGACGGAACAAGATTTCGCCTTTATGCAGGATCATGCCAATCTCTCCATTTCCACAACTGCCAATTAACTTTATTATAGCAAAAACAGAGAAGACTGTCCTAACCAAGATCAAAACAAAGGCTGCCCCGTCTATATCTTCCGTATTACGGCCCGCGGAGTTTACGATGCCAAGCCTCGTAGCTGTGAACGGCAATCCCGGCAAACGAGCCGTGCCTTTTTCCCAGCTCCTCCAACCTTTTCATCTCCCGGTCTAGCGAAGCAAGCGGCTGATCATGGAAGGAAACGCCGGGCCCTTCCCGGCTCTCGCCCAGCTCGACGCCCACCCAGACCCGTTTCTTTTGCCGATCCGCTTCATTCAGCGTACGCTGCGAGATTTCATAGATGCGACCTGCGGCATCCCGGTAGGCCATAATTGCCAAATAATCGAACTGATCTACCATCCAATCGCCCAGCGGCAGCTGCAAGGCCCCGCTCGGGTGGTCGATCCGATCCAGCCAGAACGGAACGGCCGCACCGATCGCAAGATCGTTATATCTCGCCTCTTCGGTCCAGACGCGGACGCCCTCCATCCACTGCTCTACCACGGCTTCTTGATCCTTCTGCCATCGGTCCAGCAGGTAGGGCTCAACGTCCAGTTGGACGCCGGCAAACCGCTCCTCCGGCTTCCCTTCCCGGTTGAAGTCGATCACCCATTTCAGAAACGCCTCGGCTTCATCCCGGTGCTCCCGCAGCGCCCACTCCGGATGACCGCTTAAGGCATGCACCTGGATGCCTGCTTGGGCGGCAGCACGGATGAAGCTGCGGTAACTGTCCTGCTCCACCCCGCTGCCAATTTGCAAGAAGATCGTGTCCACACCCTGCCCGCGGACAAAGTTCAGCAGCTCACCCGGTTGCTGTTCGATAACCTTCGTCTCCCAAATCCAGGTCGCCTTCGCATGTGAACCCGATGGCCGGATAAAGGCCAATAACATAAGCAAAGCCATCAACAGCATCCCGCCAAGCGCAAGCAGGGCCGGCCGCTTGCTTCCCGACAACGCCCGAAGGCGGACGAAGATCGGTTTTTTGAGCATCAATCCTCGTATCCTTAACCTACGATCAGCGCTGGGGACTCTTCCTTGATATGCGCAACGGAGTGGCCGATCTTATACACATGCGGCAGCGGATAATCGCGGAACGCATTGCGCGTATCCACGATCGGCACGCCGAGGTGAGCGATTCCTTCATAATCGAAGTTGCTGTGATTCGTCACCAAGACGATGCAGTCGTAGGCTTTGAATTTATCGAGATCGTATTCGACGCTGTGCACCACGCCGCCGGATTTTTCACGGAAGCTTGTCGCATACGGGTCGTAATAGTCCACCTTGGCGCCGCTGTCCTTAAACAGCTCGTACACGGACAATCCCGGCGATTCGCGCAGGTCGGCGATATCGGGCTTGTACGCCATGCCAAGGATCAAGATGCGGGATTTCTTAATCGATTTGGCGTATTCGTTCATGATTTTGGACGTTTTATTCACGACATAATAAGGCATGTTGTCGTTGGTCGACTGCGCCAGCTCGATGAATTGGCTGTAGAACCGGAAGCCCTTCGCTTTCCAGCTCAGGTACATCGGATCCAGCGGGATGCAGTGGCCGCCGATGCCTGGTCCCGGATAGAACGGCATAAAGCCGAACGGCTTGGTCTTCGCCGCGTCGATGACTTCCCAAATGTCGATGCCCATGCGATCGCACATCATGGCCATTTCATTCACAAAAGCGATATTCACGCTGCGGAACGTGTTCTCCAGCAGCTTGGACATTTCCGCCACTTTAGGCGAGGACACAGGAACAACCGTTTGGACATATTGGGAATACAGTGCCGTCCCCAAATCCAAGCAAGCCTTGGTGGTTCCTCCGATGACTTTCGGCGTGTTGTAGGTATTAAATTTCGGATTGGACGGATCGACCCGCTCCGGCGAGAAGCAGAGGAAGAAGTCCTCGCCAACCGTATAGTCCAGCTTCTCCAGCTCGCGCTGAATCAGCTCTTCCGTCGTCCCCGGATAAGTTGTGCTTTCCAGCGTAATCAGCATGCCTTTTTTCATATACCGCTTCAACTGATCCACCACGGTGACGATATAGGAGGTATCGGGATCCTGATTTTCACTCAGCGGCGTCGGCACGCAGATGCTGACTGCGTTAATCTCGGACAATACCGCGTAATCCGTGGTTGCCTGGAATCGCCCTGTGGCCATCACTTCGGCCAGAGTTTCGGACGGGATATCGTGAATATACGATTCCCCGCGGTGGATTTTCTCGATTTTCGCTGTATCCAGATCGATGCCCACCACCCGGAATCCTTGCTTCACCATTTCCACGGCCAGCGGCAAGCCGACATAACCTAAACCCACTACGCCCAGTACGGCGGTCTTCGATTCAATCGCATTCATCAGCTTCTGGTAATGATTGTTCACAGGTTTCTACCTCCATTATGTTCTCTATATTGGAATCAGGTGTTATTGGATGCAACGGCGAATCCGCGCGTCGAGTTCAACCGGGGAGAACGGCTTGGTGATATAATCGTCTACCCCGTTTTGGAAGCATAAGCTGATCGTTTTCTCGACCCGCTGCTCCGTAAGCACAACGATTTTAGGCATTTGCTCGTTGCCGACTTTCTGAATTTGATGGATATACGGCAGTCCATCGATACCGTACAGATTCAGCTCCGTCAGCACCAGATCCGGTTTCCAATCGGCGATCAAGTCCAGGGCGGTTAAGCCGTTATCGGCTGTCATCGTTTCATAGCCCTGCATATTCAGCCGGATTTGAAGGAATTCGCGTACCGCCGGATCTCCTTCGACGATGAGAATTCGGCTTTTGACGAGCAGCATATCGGCCTTGGTAAAAATATAAATATCATCGGAGTAGTTCTGCTTGGCTTTTTCCTCGATTTGACTCAGCACCTGCGGGGTAATCGCTGCCCGCGAAGTGAAGCTGGCCAGCGCCATCCGCGGACGATAGTCGGCAATGCGCTCCTGCAGCTGCTGCTTCAGGCGCAAGCCTTGATAGTGAACGGCATCCAGCGTCAGGCCTGGCAGCAGCACCGCCACGCTTCCTGGCTCATCCCCGCTCCATACATCAAACTGAAGTCCAGGTTCAGACTCCAAAATTCCCCGCACCTGGGATGCCACGTAAAAGGGGCCGCCTGCGGAATAAATGAATAACACCCCGTTCACCTCGCTGGCTGTTTCCCTCACGCGTTGCCCCATGCCGGCGTATAAGCCGGATTGTTCCGTTTGGTTATGCAGTGCTGTCAGGTTTGACATCATTCATTCCCGCCTTTCTTCTTCCGTAAGTTTATCCTTAAGTTTGGTTACTTCTTGGATCCAAGCCTTCCTTTGCCCTATCATCTCCTTTCCGGCAACCGCCGCAAAGCGGGGGAGGGGAGCTCCCTGATCACTAGGCTGACTTGGCCGGCTTGGCCGCTTTGGCAGCCGAATCTCCCTTGTCCTGCCAGCTTTGACGGGTCATCGTCCCCCAGGAGTTGTTATTGCGCATAAACTGGATATGTCCCTGGATGCGCCACAATCCCCCGAGCTGCGCGTAACCGAAAAACTTTAGCGCCGAGAACAACAACAGCTTGCACAAATCCGACAGCTTGTCGAATCGTTTGAACGCCAGTTCCTCCAGTAAGAGCGCCCCGATACTGAGCACGTAACCGCTGAGGAAGTTGATCAGCCAGAAGATCGCAAGAATCCGCCAGTGCGTCATGTCCATCAGCGTGTACCCAATCAGGGCGAGCAGCCCCGTGATTTTAAAATAAGGGTTCAGCGCTTCAAAAATAATGTTGTACGGCATCGTCAGAAGCCCCATCACCTTGTATCTCGGATTAAAGGCCATGTCGTAGTTCTCGATCATGTTCTTCAGGTTCCCGCGGCCCCAACGCTTGCGCTGGTTCGACAGAATCCGGTACGTGTCCGGCGCCTGCGTCCAGCACACCGCCTCCGGACAGAACGCGATGCGGTACTTCAGCTTGTTCTCCAGCATGTAGCGATGAAGCTTGATGATGATGTTCATATCCTCGCCGGGATACCCGCCGCGATAACCGCCGACGGCAATAACGTAATCCTTGCGGAACAGGCCAAACGCTCCCGAGACGATGATCAGCCCATTGATGGAGCTCCAGCCGATCCGGCCGCCGAGGAACGCCTTCAAGTATTCCGTGGCCTGGAACATCGGCCAGATTTTGCGAGGCAGCGAAACCTCTTTCACTGCCCCGTTCTCAATCACGCAGCCGTTGGCAATCCGCACGTCGCCGCCGATGGCCACCGTTTCCTCCGGATTTTCCATATACATCCGGGCCATCCGGATCAACGCGTCCTTCTCCAGCAACGAGTCGGCATCAATCGAAGAAATGAGCGGATAATGCGCCAGGTTGATGCCGGCATTCAGCGAATCGGCTTTACCGCCGTTCGGTTTGTCGATGACGTACAGATGCGGGTACTTCGGATTGTGGTACACCGCCGTAATCGGTTGGCAGTCGATCGTGTGACGAACGTCTGGATTCGGGAGCGGCATCAGCTCAAATTCTTCCCGCAGCACGCCCAGCGTGTTATCCTTCGACCCGTCGTTAATGACGATGACCTCATAGGTCGGATAATTGAGGGTCAGCAGGCATTTCACATTCTCGATGACCGTGAGCTCCTCGTTAAAGGCTGGCACCAGCAGCGAGACCGGCGGTACCAGCTCGGAGCCGGACAGCGTGTTGTATTTCGAATAGGCCGCCCGGCGGAAGATCGTCAGAATTTGGCGGAACGAGAACGTCATAATCGAAAAATAAATCAAGTTAACCGACATGACGTAATACGTCGCAAACAGACCATAAATCAGCAAAATATCTCTAAGCAGTGGTCTCCCTCCTCTCAAGCGCAAACGCATAACGCCCCAGCGCCGGGACTTGCCCCGGCATTTCTTGGCCGCGCATCGCAGCCATCGCCACCTTCACCAGATCCGGGTTATCCTCCTTCATCAACTGAAGCAGAAGCCGGCTGGTGTCCAGCCGCGTCTCCATCAGAATATCAGCGGCGAGATGGTGAATCGGTTTGCCATGACGCAACAGATAGACCAGCATATCTCTGAGCTGCTGCTCATGCTCCGCGCTCTTGGCAATTGAGCGGGCAATGACGATGCTCAGCGGGCTGTATTTCTGATGCTTCAGCATCGTGAGCAGCCGCGGCACCGCCTCCACCGCCCGCATCCCGCCAAGCCGGTAGGCGGCGGCGATCCGCCGGCCGTAGAACAAGCTGTCGAGCAGCTTCAGGTCCTGCTGGACAAAGCCAGCGTTGTAACATAATGCGATCAGCTTCTGCTGCAGATCGCCCTTAAATTGTTCGATCCATTCGGTTACCCGCTGTTGGATCACCCGCCGTTCCAGCTCAGTCAGCTTGCCCGGCGGCAGCGGAAGCTCCTCAGCATCGCCCAAATGAGCCTGAAGGAACAGGAAATAGTCCTGGTGCTTCTGCAAGTATTCCTTCGTTTTACGCTGAATGAGCAAATGCCGGATCTTTAAGTAAAACAAGAGCAGTATGCCTATGCCGATCAGCCCCAGGCATACATAAATAAAGGCAATTGCCAGGCCAAGATGCTGACCCGCCATCTTCATTTCCTCCTCTCGGCGCCTGGTTATTCTCCCGTGGTCCTGCGATCTGGCAAGCTGCGGTAGAACGCCTGCAAGGCGTAATAACCGGACTTAAGCCGCTCGGTGTACTGCACGGTTTCCCATGGCTGCCATACATATTTCGGGAACGTGTCCAAAGAGACATTCTCCCCACTGTCACCGCTATCCGTCCCCGATTCACTCCGCTCCCCGATCCAAGGCACGAAGGTGATGCCGTCGGTCTCGGTCGTCGAGAAGGCGAGGTCCTCCTTCAAAGGCCGGTAGTCGATAACCTGGCGCGAGCTGGGATCAGCGAAGCCCAGCAGCATCCAAGGGATACGCAGTTCTACCTCATTGCCGCTGTACTGCCACGAAGCGAGAGAGTTGAAATCATCGCTTCCCGTGTCGGTTGTGCCGCGAATCAGCTGCCCAACGGTCATGTCCTGAAACGGATGGGCCGATCGGGTATCCGGAGGTTTCATGGTCAAGCTGACCGCCAGCTTCCAAGGTTGAAACTGCACGGTTTGCTCCTCGGTAGGATCGTCCAGCATCCAATAACCGTGCCGCCCGTAGAGACGGCGGTGGAAATCGTAGCTTGGCGCCACCCGCACTTCGGTCTCCTCATCGCTCCCGATATTTACGATCGCCTCGAGGCCATCGTTTAACCGCAGCCCCGGCATCTCCGACACCGGCTGGTTGCCGCCAGGTTGCGTATTCGCACCCAGCCGGATCAACCGCTTAGCAGGGGCGAACGGCTCGCTGAGCCGCAGCCCGACATAAACGTAAGCTTCATCGTGCGTTACCTGCAGCCGGTCGATTCCAGCCGCTGGTTGATCCCAGGCTTGGACCTCTCCCTCCGGCAGCGCGTCCCAATCGTCCAGCTTGCCATCGATGATGAGGTCGTCTTCTTTCCCGGGGCCCATGGCCAACAGGCCAAATTGTTTTTCGTTGGTGAGCACATTCAGCCAAAAGGCGCGCCGATCCTCTGGGATCTCAAAGCGCATCGTATTCCACGTCTTCTTAAACCATTCGTCCTGCCACATGAACAAGATCGCGCCGGCATACCCGGTATCGTAAATATCCTTCGTCAGGGAGACGTTGATTTCGCCTTGCTCTTGTTCGTTGTGGCCCCCCTGGTTCCGCCCCCCTCGGCCGAGGTGGGAAACGCCCAGCGAAGACGGGACGCCATATTCGGTAATCATTACCGGGATGTCCTTATAGTAAGCTTTGAGCTCCTGTAAGTAAGCTTTATAGGTGTTGAAATCCCCATTCCCGTCCGGAATCGTCTCGAGCGTCTTATCCAGATGGAAAAAGTCGGGATAATACGGATACGCATGATAGGCAGCGAAATATCCCGCTTCCCATTTCACCGGCTGAATATGGGTTGCATCCACGCTGACCAGATCCTCCTCGAACAGCGGTTCGCCAGGATGCTCCAGCACGTCCGTGGTCACCCAATTCGTAAACGTGATCGGATGCTCCCACCCGTAAGTTCGCTCCTTCCGGGCCGTGTCGTCCACCAGTTCCGCGAGCCAGCTCTCAAACGGAGTTGCCTCCTCGGTCGCCGCAAAATACTGCCCTTGATACGGCGTAATACCAGCGTGCTTGCGGTTCGTATTGTCCACCATTTCCGGGTCCCATTCGGTGCCGATATGCCATGCCATGAGATAAGGACCAGCGTTGGCGGTATATTTGCCGCCCGATGTTCCCGGCTGCTTGGGCACCTTCAAATCGCCGTATACAGCTTTGACCGCTTTTTCAATTTCCTTGTGAAAGGCTTCCTTGATCCCCGGAATATAAGCGTCCTGCTGCTCGATGAGCTGCTCTTCCGGCGACCAGATCCCTTGAATGAAATAAAGGGGATCCTTCCCTTTGTCCCGGTTGTATTTGACTAGCGCCTTGTAGAACACCGGGTTGTGCACCGTATAAATGCGAATGACGTTTGCGCCCATATCGTCAATTTGTTGGAACCAGCGCAAGTAGTCGTCTTCCGTGATCGGAAATTCCCCAGGAAAATGTCCCGGCACCGTCGCCCCCAGGTTGACGCCTTTGACGAACATTTCCTCCCAGCGGCTCTCGCCGTCATAGGCTAGAAATTTGTCGCCTTCGGTGCGGAACTTCAGCTCGGTTCCGTCCTCTGCCGCATAGCTGTAATGGGGCGGCGGCCAGTTTAATACGACCAGCACCACGCAGCCTGCGATCAAGAGGCCTGCCAGAACGAGCCCGATCGCTAATCGTTTTTTCGCTAATGTCGTCATCGGATTTACCCTTAGTTCACCTCGCTGTTCTTCTTCTCGTGCACGTTCCGTTTAAGATCGAAGCCCCTGCCGTGCCCGGCCTCTCCTATGAGGCAGCGATCTTACGTACTGCCGCTTTCTATGCAGCTATGCAGGTGATGATCCAGTATGGCCGATTCGCACCTCCGCTTCTCAAAATCACTTTTAATCATGAACCAAGCGGACCTGTCGTGTAACTAGGCTGATGGGAGTGTTTTACAGTTGGGTCTGTTTTCCGGGGGGATACGGATTTTCGGCATACTTGCCCGGTTGGGTCATTTCGTGATAATAGACGTGCAAAATTCATCTAGGTTTCGCTCAATTTTTACACCCTTTTCCATAATGGTTACAAAATTGATACCAAAGTCTTGTCCGAAAATCGCGTCATTCTGCGGTTTTTCGCGATTTGCTTCCGTTACAGCCCATCGCAAAAAAAGCTTCCCAGGTCCCAGCTTGGGACTAGCGTTTTTCCAGCATCCCGGGTGACGCTTTTACGTCATGCCATCCTACCTTGGTCGGCGACTTCTTTCCTAAAAAATGATGTTTTCCCGCCCACTTCCATTTCAGAAGCAAGCAAATTGATTTCACCTGGCGTTAACAAAAAAAGCTCCCGACCTGCCAGCGGCAGATCAGCAGCTTCTTTGGTTTTACCTTGGTTTTGCACAAATTTACCCGCCGTTAATCCGGCGAATCGGCCGCGGCCCCATCATGCCCGCGAACGCGATCCATTCCGGTCCGGACTCGGTCTGAAGGCGCGCCCGCCGTGCGCCGGGATTGACTCGCGTCACGGTTCCTAGGACCTCTCGCCCCTGCCATTCCCAATGAATCTTATGGTTTGACAGCTTTAATGACTGCCGAGACGATATAGTCTTCTACCTTCGACTCAGGAACCCAATCTTTAATAAACGTCCGGGATTCCTCGTTTGGCTCGACTGCGATATCCTTAAATCCACTTTGTGCAAGCATCGTTTTTAGTTCGTCAACCGACGAAGCTCCGGATATGCACCCTGAATATAAAACATCCAGGTCGTTTTTGATTTCCGCCGGAAGCTCTGCCGTTGTGACAACATCGGAAATGGCCAGACGCCCGCCGGATCGCAGGACACGGAATGCTTCGTCAAAGACTTGCTGTTTATCCGGCGAAAGATTGATGACGCAGTTGGAAATGATCACATCCACCGTTTGATCCGGGACCGGTAAATGCTCGATCTCCCCTAGCCGAAAATCCGTGTTCGTGAATCCTCCTTTGACGGCGTTGCTGCGAGCGCGACTCACCATTTCCGGCGTCATATCGACCCCGATCACATAGCCGGTGTCCCCAACCTGTCGAGACGCCAGAAAACAATCGAAACCGCCGCCGCTGCCAAGATCCAATACGACTTCTCCCGGTTTCAGCTCCGCGATGGCTTGCGGATTGCCGCAACCTAAGCCAAGGTTCGCGCCGGCCGGAACCGCCGTTAATTCTTCAGTAGAATAGCCCAGCTGCGAAGATACGCCATTAGCCGATCCGCAGCAGCTTGAAGCTGGTGAACAGCACGAGCCCGACTCCACTTCTTGCAAGGCGATTTCCTTATACCGGCTGCGTACATTTTGGCGAATTTGATCATTCTTTAATTGATTCATGAATCCTCTCTCCTTCATTTTAAATATTTGCAAATTGCAAGTATTATAGAAAAAAGACACCCTCAAAAAGGGGCTGAACAGCATTGGCTGGATTTCGCCATCGCTTCGTTTAATAGTTTGATCGAGCGTATGACCGTATCTTTTTCAAAATCGTTCATGTGTGAAAAGATTTCGTTGAAATAGTCATTCATTTGCCGGTCAATCGCCCCCGCAACATATTTGCCTTCCGTCGTTAAGGAAAGAAGATGCACCCTCCGGTCGTTTGGATCGGGCGTTTTCTTGACTAAATTCATCTTGATTAACGATTGGACCTGTCTGCTAAATGTCGTGATATCTGTCCCTAATGTCTCTGCTACTTGCTGAATAGAAGGCTTATGCTGACGATCAATTTCGTAAAGGATATGGCTTTGAATGACGGAGATGTCACAGCCGCCGGCAGAACAGCAGTTTTTATTCAGAAAGCCAAAGCGACGAGTCATGATTTGAAATAATTCACGTACATTTTCCACATTTTCCACGGTGCCTCACCTCTCATGAAACAGTTATACCGCATTTATTTGCAATTTGCAAGTATTAACTTTACCTTTATCTCAGGAAATGGGTTATGAGGAGGGCGTAAATTTCGGTATTGACTTTTTTTAATACAAATAACAATATGGTTATATGGTTTTAATATGGGGTGATAATCATGACAATGGAATTTGAAAAGATAGCGGATATTCTGAAAGCTCTAGCCGATCCGACAAGGTTGAAAATCCTCTCTTTGCTCCGTATTCGCGATTGCTGCGTGTGTGAACTGGTTCCCATCTTTAACATTTCCCAGCCAGCCATTTCTAAACATGTAAGCCGTCTAAAAACGGCTGAATTGGTCCGCGAAACGCGAAAGGGGCAATGGGTGTTCTATTCGATCAACGAGAAGCGGTTAGAGGAAATTGGTTATGCTCTGTCCCATTTGCCTGATCTGTCCGAGGAGCTGCGGAAATTGGAGCAACGAGGAATGACAGTTACATGCGAGTAAAGGGAGTGTACAGTAATTGAGTAAACAAAAGAAAAAGCGACTCTCATTTCTGGATCGCTATTTGACGTTATGGATTTTTATTGCGATGGCGATAGGAATTGGCTTGGGTTACGTATTTCCTAACTTTGTCGCCGGTTTGAATGAATTTCAAGTTGGAACCACGTCGATACCGATTGCACTTGGCCTTATTTTAATGATGTATCCGCCGCTGGCGAAAGTACGATACGAAGAAATCGGCCGTGTCTTTCGAAATGGCAAAGTGTTATCCATTTCATTGATTCAAAATTGGCTTATCGGCCCGATCTTAATGTTTTTCTTGGCTATAATTTTTCTCCAAGGTTATCCAGAATATATGGTCGGCCTGATCATGATCGGTTTAGCCCGCTGTATTGCAATGGTTATCGTCTGGAATGATTTGTGCAGAGGGGATGCCGAGTACGCGGCGGGACTCGTTGCTTTCAACTCGATCTTTCAAGTTTTGTTTTACTCCGTCTACACCTATATCTTTGTTACGATTTTGCCGGGATGGTTCGGGTTGGAGGGCGTCGTTGTTGATATTACGATGGTCGAAGTCGCCAAGAGCGTGTTTATTTATTTAGGGATACCGTTTGTAGCCGGAATGATTACTCGCTATTCGCTTGTAAAAGCAAAAGGGCGATCCTGGTACGAAACGGTCTTTATTCCAAAAATCAGTCCCATCACACTTATCGCATTGCTGTTTACGATTATCGTCATGTTCTCACTGAAAGGCGAGATGATCATCCAATTGCCTTCGGATGTCGTGAGGATCGCGATTCCGCTATTAATTTATTTTGTCGTTATGTTCCTGATTTCGTTCTTCATGGGCAAAAAAGCCGGAGCTGACTATCCAGTGACTTCTACACTGGCATTTACCGCCTCGGGAAATAATTTTGAGTTGGCAATCGCTGTTGCCGTTGGGGTCTTTGGAATTCATTCCGGCGCTGCATTTGCGGCCGTGATCGGACCTCTTGTAGAAGTCCCTGTGATGATTGCGTTGGTCAACGTCGCGCTCCGATTTCAGCGAAAGTACTTTTCAAAGGAAGCTGCTTAACATAAACAGGAGGTATCATCATGTCAGATAACAAAAAACTCGTTTATTTTCTTTGCACAGGAAACTCTTGCCGCAGCCAAATGGCGGATGGTTGGTTGAAGGCGCTCGGTAATGATCGGTACGAAGTAAAAAGCGCCGGGTTGGAGGCACATGGGCTGAATCCGCGTGCCGTCCAGGTGATGAAGGAAGCTGGCGTCGATATTAGCGGTCATACATCGGATGTTATCGATCCGGAGATTTTGAATCGGGCTGACTATGTGATTACGTTATGCGGCCATGCAGACGAACATTGTCCGGTGATTTCGAATAAAAACGTCGTGAAGTGGCATTGGGGCTTCGATGATCCAGCCAAGGCAACCGGCACCGAGGAAGAAATCATAAGCCAATTTCGAGCAGTTCGGGACGCGATTAAGTCGCGTGTCGAAAAGTTTCTTGCTGAAGACTGCTAATCTGTCAACATTATCCTAACTTTGCATATTTCAATAAAAAGAGCTATCCCGGAAGCCGTCTACGACGACTTTTAAGGATAGCTCTTCAGGCATTCTTTATTTCATATCATTTCCACATACCATCAATAATGTCCGATAGCTTGATCCAACGAAAATCATTTCCATCAGTGATTCTGATGTTTTTTTGTTGCAGATCGATCTTCGTCACGACTCCGGTTATTTCCGCTCGATTCAATTCGCCAAATAATACTAAAGTGATCTCTTTCCTGAGCTGCATGGATTCAGCAATGAGCATGGAGATCCGTTCCATCTCTTGATCATCTAATTGCGGCCGTGTATTCTTGCGCAAATTCTGCTGGTGCATGAGATAAGCTTCCTTGTGCTCTGGGAGCATCATTCTGGACGATTCGAACAAGCCGTTTCCTTTCAATTTTTTGCTCATTTATAATGTCCTCCAATTTTTTGCGCACGATCCCGCGCTTGGCCCGACGCTTTTAAAGAAGAGGCCCTCATAATCGCGGTGCTTCCGTATTTCTCTTTAATTCGGTCCGTGGTTCTTTCCAACGCTAACTTTACTTCGCGGTTATTGAATAAAGTAAGCTGATATTCCTGGTCGCTTACCAACTGACTTAAAGTGACCCCAATTTTTCGAATGGGTAAACCGTCCCAATGTCGTTTAAATAGTTTTTTCGCTGCATGGAACACCTCATCCGTGAGGTTCGTCGGGTCGGGTAATTTCATTTGTCTGTAGAAGCCGGAAGGGTGATCAAAATCCGCTCCTTGACACCCTACCGAAACCACCCAGCCCATATAGCCTTTCATTCGAGCTCGTTGACATACTAACTCTGAGAGCTCTAATAGGGGAACCATGATATCGTCAAACTCCCAATAATCGTAGGGAAGGGTCATTTGATGGCCGATGGCTTTTTGCAAATCGTGTGTACTTGGCGTTACCGGGGAATGATCCTTGCCGTTGGCAATGAGCCACAGAACTTCCCCGTTCACTCCCCATTTGGCTCTTAATTTGGTCAGGGGAGTCTGGGCCAGCTGGCCAATGGTATATATCCCCATTTTCATTAAATGCCGGCGCATCCGGGAGCCCACCATAAACATCTGATGAATCGGCAACGGCCAAAGCACTTCTTGCAGATCTTTCACAGGCAAGTGAAAAATCCCCGAAGCATTACGTTTGGCGAAATTATCGCAGGCCATTTTGGAGAGCACCTTATTTTCACTAATTCCAATGCGTACACGAACGCCCGTCTCCTTCATGACTTTATCCTGAATGCTCCTCGCAATCTTATCAGGACCGCCAAAAAGCTGTAAGCTTCCCGTGACATCCAAATACTGTTCATCTATGCTGTACGGCTCTACCAAGTCCGTGTAGGATTGATAAATTTCTGTAATTTGCAAGGATACCCTGATGTATTCCTCCATACGGGGACGAATAACCACAAGATCCGGGCATTTGGCAAGTGCCTCTCCCAGCCTCTCTGCCGTAGTGATCCCATATTGCTTGGCAAGGGGACACGCGGCGAGGATAATCCCTGAACGACGCGCGGGGTCTCCTGCAACCACAACAGGTTTGTCTGCATACTCGGGGTGGGCCGCTTTTTCAACACTTGCGTAAAAGGATTGACAATCCGCCAGCATGATGACTCGACTTTTGTTATCGCTTTTCATAGGCCGTCGCTCCTTAAGTCGACATTAAGATACTTACTCAAATATTGATTAAGCTCCGCTTTCACCAAGCTCCAAAGCATGGAAAATCTATGTTGATAGCCCCTGCACAAATAACGGGCTTCAATGCCCAATTCAGTACGTTGTTGCTCGAACACTTTTATTCCTCTGTCGCGCATTTTTTTCCGAAGCAACGTCAAGTCTGCAGTGATCAAATCTTGGGCAGTTCGTAAAGCTCTTACGTATACAACGTCCATCTTTAGCTTTACTGTCCCCAATGCTTTCATGTCCCTTTCCAACACATTCAAAAGAACAGGGAGTAAAATGTATTCTTTGACCAACTGGAGATCTTCTTCTGTCTCCAAGGGCGCTGGGGGCATACCTTTCATGAGAACATCCCCTCTTTCCTCACATCGATCCCCAGATAGGCGCAAAGCCGGCGGATCAGTTCCGCCTTGACCAATCCCCAGAGCATGGAGAACTCATACGTATACCCCCGGCATAAATAGCGGGCTTCAATCCCCAGGTTCGTCCGCCGCTCTTCGAATACCTTCAGTCCATGCTCACGCATGCCTTGGCGCACCCGGGCCAAATCCGCGGCTGCGGCGTTCTGCAGCAAGCGGATCAGCCCCTTGTATACCTGAGGCAGCTTCAACGAAGCGGATGCCAATGCGCGCTGGTCTCGTTCCAGCACATCAAGCAACAGAGGAAGCAGCACATATTGCTTGATCATCTCCGCTTCCTCCTGCGTTTGCCAGGGAATAGGGCTCATGCGTCTCCCTTCTTCATACTGTCTGTCATATGCTCACCTTCTAATCAGAACGTCTGTTCCTATTATACTCATAATACGAACAAACATTCCCTTTCGCAACAGGTTTATGTTGGATAATTTGGCAGAGCGAAAGCATGCCAAAAAAGGCGGATCCCTTGTCCCTTCGGACTTTGGGCATCCGCCTTCCTTTCCTGCTTGCTGCTTATTGAGCTGTTAAAATCAGCGGTCCGTCCGCCGTCAGCGCGATCGTATGCTCGAATTGGGCCGACAATTTGCCGTCCGCCGTACGCGCCGTCCAGCCGTCATCGTCAATCATGATGCGGAACGTGCCTTCATTGATCATCGGCTCAATCGTAAACACCATGCCTTCCTTGAGCCGAATGCCCTTACCCGCTACGCCGACATGCTCGAAGTTGGGCTCCTCATGCAGGCTACGTCCGATCCCGTGACCCAGCAGATCGCGCACAACGGAATACCCGTTCGCTTCCGCATGCTTCTGAATTGCTGAAGTCACATCGCCCAGCCGGTTGCCCGGAATCGCTTGGGCGATCCCCAGCTCCAGACATTCCTTCGTCACCCGCATCAGCTTTTCCGCCTCAGGACTCACCTGACCTACCGCATAACACCAGCACGAATCGCCAAACCAGCCATCCGCCTCCGCCACGATGTCCAGCTTGAGCAGATCGCCGTTCTGCAGCGGCCGGTCGGAAGGGAAACCATGGGCTACCACATCGTTTACTGAAGCGCAGGTTTCGGCCGGAAACCCGTTGTATCCTTTCGTAAACTGCTTGCCGCCCAGTTTCGTAATATGCCGGGCGACGAAATCATTAATTTCCTTTGTCGTGACCCCGGGTTGAATCATTTTGGCGACTTCCCGGTGACAATCCGCAACAATTTGATTCGCCCGTTTCATCTCTTCGATTTCCCGCGGCGATTTTAAAATGATCATTCAGCTCTCACTCCTTCGAGGGTCTGTCGGGTTCGCTCCGACAGCCGATACAATAGCAGGCGCGCAATGTCTGCCGCTTCGTGGTCCAGCGTGCCTTGGCGCAGCGGAGAGCCGGCGCAGCCGGCCAGCGCAGCCAGCAACAATTCCGCCTGACGGACGCCCTCTCCCCCAGCGCCTTGTCCCGCCGCTAAGCTCGCAGTCGCAGCGGTCTCTCCGGAACCCGGCGGCAAACCGCGCTCCAGCACCGCGGCGAACGGCAGCAACACCTCGCGGCGGAACGTCTCCGCAAGCGGCAGTGCCCGGGCTTCCGGCAGCAGCTGGAAGCCATCCGCCGCCAGCTTATACAACAGATAAACGCCGTGATCCTTGGCCCACAGCTTCAGCAGCCGGGTACCTGCCGCAACAAGGGAATCGGCGGCCGCTTCCTGCTCCTCCGTCCTCAGGTCGATCCATTCCCCGGCCCGGTCCATCGCCGTCCACAGCACGTCATGCAGCAGATCCCCTTTATTACTGTAATAGTGGTAGACCGTGCCGTAACCAAGCCCGGCCTTGGTCGCCACGTCCCGAATCTCTAACGTCAGGCCTTTCTCAAGAAACACATCGGCGGCCGCGACACGAATTTGAGCAAGCCGGCGCAGCCTGATCTCTTCATTTTGTTCCTTCGTACGCGGGGTCATCCGCCACAACCTCCTTTTATTTTTGACCTACTCTCATGTCAATATAAAACAAAACATGGAGATTGGCAAGCAGAAATGACTCCCGGCGCTTTGTGCCCCGCTCATGTATCGTTTAGCTTATCTCGCCTGGCCCCGGATCATCCCTCCGAGAAAATAGCAAAAGGCCGCCGGGGTACCGGTCCCCAGGGCCTTATCACCCGTCCCGCCGCATCTCTGCGCGCTTGCTCTAGCGGAACATTCCCCATAAGCGCAGCAAGTGAAGCGTATTCCGCGGGTCGATTCGCTGATCGATGACGAATTGGACGATTTGCTCTTCCTGAACGCCGCTCAATCTTTCGCCAAGCACAGAAGCGGCCGTTCTAACGAGCCTGCGCACCTTAACGCGATCCTGCAAATCCGCGCGGGTGAGGCCGTCGACGACCTGTTTCATCCGCTCTTTGATCGCCGGATTTTTCATTTTCAACTTCACCCGTTCGACCAGCTGCGGACTGATTCCATACTGATAATAGCTGGGCATCGTGACTAGCACCTCCTGTCCCGTCATTTCCGGACTTCAACCCTAATATATGACGGTAAGGCTGTCCATAGTGCCTGAAAATCCAAAAGCACGCGGGAAAGCCGCTAGTTCTGTTTGAGGAACGCCGTTGCCTCATGGGTTTGACTCAACCTGAGGATCGTCTCTTCGTATTGCGTCGAGGCGTACGCGAAGAACAAAATATCGATCATGACCAATTGTGCCAACCGCGAGCTGGACGCCCCGCTACGCAGGGTCGCTTCCGGCGCCTGCGGCGTGTACAGCATCAAATCGGCCAGCTCGGCTACTTTATGATTGCCGAAACGGGACAAGCCGATGGTGCGCACGCCGTACTTTTGGGCAACCCGGAACAATTGCATTACTTCCTTGGTGTTCCCGCTGTAAGAGATGCCCATAAACAAGGCCCCCGGCGGAGCGCTGGCCAGCGCGGCCGCAATTAGATGCTCGTCCTGCAGAGCGAACGCTTGCTTCCCCAGGCGCAGCCACTTTTGTGCGGCATCCGCTGCGACGATCGCCGAAGCGCCTACCCCGTACATATGGATGACGGAAGCCTCTCGGAAGCTGTCCACCACCTGCTCGATCAGTTCGGGCTGCAGGTGAAGCATCATATCTTGAATGGCTTGGAGACTGTTGGAGACCGTCTTTTGAATGACGTTTTGAATCGTCTCCCCGCGTTCGATGTCATAATAGCCTGGTCTTTGCGGTTTGGCATTATCGACCGACAAACGCATTTTCAAATCAGGAAATCCGCTCAGCCCCAGCGAACGGCATAGCCGGGTAATCGCCGCCGCACTGGTCCCCGCTTTATCGGCGACCGCATGGATACTTAAGCCGGAGACTTCCGCCGAAGCCGTCAAAATATATTGGGCCGCCTTTCTTTCCGATTCAGGCAGTTGTTCCAGCATGGCCTCCATTTGCGTAAGTACGCTTCCCGTCGTCACGGTCATCCCCTCCGTATTCCCAATCCGTCTGATGCTATTTCCATTCCCATAAAACGCAAAAGAAACGCGGCGGCCTGGTTAAAGGCAGCCAAACGTTTCTCTGCTGGCTTGTATTATCTATTATGCTCTATAAGCATCTGCTTTGTAAAACCAAAGAAATACGTGAGCAAGAATCCGGCGACATAGGAGACGATCAACCCGGCCAAGTAACCGAGAATCGTCATGCCGATTCCCATTGGGCCTTGAATCAGCGGGATCAGGACGAGGCCGGAAGGTCCAATCGCCACCGAGCCGATGAAGTTCCCCGTCATCGCGAACAAACCAAGCACAGCCCCGCCAAACCCACCGCCAAGACAAGCGGTTACAAACGGCCGGCCCAGAGGCAAGCTGACCCCGTAAATGAGCGGTTCACCGATGCCAAGAAATCCGACGGGCAACGCCCCTTTGATCATGTTGCGCATTCTCGCGTTATGCTTCAGCTTGATATAAATGGCGATCGCCGAGCCGACTTGCCCCGCCCCCGCCATGGCCAGGATCGGCAGCAACGCCGTGTATCCGACCTGCGAAATCAATTCGGCATGAATCGGAATGAGCGCCTGGTGCAAGCCGAACATGACCAGCGGCAGGAACAGCGCAGCGAGAACGAAGCCGGACAGCGGTCCGCCATGGGCCAACAGCCAAGTTGTTACCTGTCCGATGCCTTGAGAGATAATACCGCTGACCGGCATCAGGAAGAACACGGTAACCAAGCCTGCAAGCAACAGCGCAATGGTAGGAGTTACGATGATATCAATCGCTGCTGGCATCCGTTTACGAATCCATTTTTCCAACACAGAGATCAGCCCTGCGGCCAAAATCGCCCCGATGATTCCTCCCTGCCCCGCATTCAGCTTAATTTCACCAAACAGGGGATAGGTATAAGAGATATTCGCCACCGCCGGTGCAACGATGATCGCGGCCACGGCACCGCCAAGCGCGGGCGTTCCCCCGAACTCTTTCGCGGCATTCACCCCGGCAAAGATCGTCAAATACCCGAAGAAGGCCGAGCCAATGACACTAATAATCGGTTGGAGCGTAAGCAGCCAGTCCGCCCCGTTGCCGGAAGTAATCAGGTTATTGATCAAGCCGGCGATACCGTTGATAATCCCGGCCCCTACCAACGCGGGAATCAGTGGAATAAAGATGTTGCCGATTTTTCGCAAGAAATTTTTGAAAGGCGTGTTGTTCTTCTTTTTGAGCTCTGCCTTGATCTCCGAGCCCTCGCGGAGCGTCGCCGTTTGGCCGCCAGCTGCTGCTCCTTGGCCGCCATGCCCCTCCGCTTTCAGAAGTTTGCCAAATTCCTCCGCCACACTATTCACAACACCCGGTCCGAGGATTACTTGATACGTCTCATCATCAACCGCACCAAGTACGCCCTCGATCTGTTTGAGCCCGATTTCGTCAATTTGGCTACGGTCCCGGACCGACACCCGCAACCGGGTCATGCAGTTCGTAAATTGCTCCACATTGTCAGAACCGCCGATGGATTCCAAGATCCGTTTCGCCATAGTTTCATATTTGCTCATTGGGAAGCCTCCTGCTCTCTATAGGATGGGCTTACTTGTTTCTTCAACGTATTGCAGACGCAGACTTCGCAGCCTTACCGATAAACCCTTGGTTCTCCTCCAATTTCTCCAAGGCTACCTCATACGAACATCCTGTCAAAATCATCAGGATCGCTGGTTTCGGTTTCCCTTCGGCAAGGCGCAAGGTGTTCTCAGCGGTTGATGCATCGCAGCCAGTTGCCTCCATCACAATCCGCTTCGCCCGATCGGCCAGCTTCTCATTGGTGGGCTGAACATCAACCATCAAATTGCCGTAAACCTTACCTAAGCCAATCATCGACGCGGTAGACAGCATATTGCAGACCAGCTTTTGCGAGGTTCCCGCTTTAAGCCGCGTCGACCCAGTCAGCACCTCGGGACCGTTCTCGATCTCGATCGCGATGTCAGAAATGGTGCTGATCACCGCATTCTTGTTGCAGCTGATACTAATCGTCTTTGCACCAACTTGCTTGGCGTATTCCAATCCGCCGATGACATAAGGCGTACGACCGCTCGCGGCGATTCCGACGACCGCATCCTTGGCGGTAAGCCCGAGGTTTTGCAGATCCGTCCGACCGAGCTCGGCCCGATCCTCCGCTCCCTCAACGGCCTTGATAAAAGCGTTGCTGCCGCCTGCGATCAGCCCAACCACCTGGTCCGGGGAAGTACCAAATGTCGGCGGACACTCCACCGCATCCAGCAAACCGATCCGTCCGCTTGTGCCAGCCCCCATATAAATCAGCCGGCCCCCTTTTTTGAGCGACTCCGTAATGGCAGTCACGGCCTGGGCGATTTTGGGAATTTCCTTTTTAACCGCTCCGGCTACTTTCGCATCCTCTTCGTTCATCACCGTAAGCAGCTCGGTCACTTCCATTTCATCCAAGCGCATCGTTCGCTCGTTTCTCGCCTCGGTTGTCAGTTTTTCCAGCATATAAGATACACTCCTTTGTTTGCGTCAATCCTAGTTGTAAGTGCTTTCGACATGATTATAATCTATTTGATATTTTATTTCAATATATTACTTTTTTATTGAAATAATATGTCAAATCGTGTTACTTCCTGTTTTTTTAAGTTATCAGAAAGTATAAACTTCGGGGCATTGGCATCCTGATATCGCAAGAAAAACTTCCGCTTAAACGCGGTCTGTCAACTTTGAATGTACATCGATAGACGTTTTTCTTATGATGTATTTTGTGCAAAAAAATAACCGTCCGCGGATCCCGCGAACGGTTTGATGCTTGCTTGCCGTATCAATTTAATCGATCAGCTCACCTTGAAAAACCTGCTCCCGCCGCAGATATTCCCGCAGCGGTCCGTACTCGGGCGAAGTCCAGAACGCTTCGCCCGCAACCAGCCGGGCGGCATCGTCCCGCGCCGCCTCCAGCACCGCGTAGTCGCTGACCATGTCCGCGACGCGAAAATCCGGCACGCCGCTTTGCTTCGTGCCGAAGAAATCCCCGGGACCCCTAAGCTCCAGGTCCCGCCGGGCCACCTCGAAGCCGTCGTCCGTATCGGTCATGACCTTCATCCGCTCCTGACCTACCTCCGACTTCGGATCGGCGATGAGCACGCAATACGACGCGTGCTCCCCCCGGCCTACACGCCCGCGCAGCTGGTGGAGCTGGGACAAGCCGAACCGGTCGGCGTCCATTACGATCATCAGCGTGGCGTTGGGCACGTCGACGCCGACCTCAACGACGGTCGTCGAGACGAGCAGCTGCACCTCGTTCTCGTAGAACGCGCGCATCACTTCGTCCTTCTCCGCCGCCGTCATCCGCCCGTGCAGCAGCCCGACCTTCATGTTCGGGAACGCCTGCTGCATCGACACGTACAAGTCGATCGCGTTCTGCACGTCCAGCTTGTCCGACTCCTCGATCAGCGGGCAGATGACGTAGGCTTGCCGGCCTTGCGACACCTCCCGCTCAATAAAGCCAAGCACGCGGTCCATCATGCTGTGCTTCACCCAATAGGTCGTGATCGGCTTGCGCCCCTTCGGACGCTCCGACAAGGTGGATACGTCCATATCGCCAAAGGCGGTAATCGCCAGCGTGCGCGGAATCGGCGTCGCCGTCATCGTCAGCACATCCGGGTTAAAGCCTTTGCGCCGCAAAATGCTGCGCTGATTCACGCCAAACCGGTGCTGCTCATCGGTAATCACCAGGCTCAGCGACCGAAAAAACACGTCCTCCTGGATCAACGCATGCGTACCAACCACGATGTCGGTGAGCCCCATTTGCAGCGAGCCAAGCAAATCCTTGCGTTTGCGCCCCGTCACACTGCCGGTCAACAGACCGACCGTGATGCCAAACGGCTCAAACAGCCGGGACAGTGAGCGCATATGCTGCTCGGCCAAAATTTCCGTCGGCACCATAAAGGCGCCCTGGTGCCCGGACTTCACCGCCGCGTACAAGGCGATGGCGGCGATTACCGTCTTGCCGGAACCGACGTCGCCTTGCAGCAGCCGGTTCATGCAATAGGGTGAGCGCATATCCTTTAGAATTTCCAGCTCCACCTTCTTCTGGGCATCGGTCAGCTCAAACGGCAGGCTACGCACAAATTCCCGAATCGTGGCGTTATCAACCACATGCGCTACCCCGTCCATCCGCTCGTGGTTCATCGCTCGATACGCCTGCAGCTTGAGTTGGAACAAGAACAGCTCCTCGTACACCATGCGGCGCCGCGCCTGCTGTCCCTCCTCGCTGTCCTGCGGCTGGTGCAGCCGCAAAATCGCCGTCTTGCGGGGCATCAGCCCATATTTGCGAAGCAGTTCGGGCGGCAGGATCTCCGGGATCATCTCCCCGTATTGCTGCAACGCTTGTCCAATCGTCTTACGCATCCATTGCTGCGTAATTTTGCCGCCTACGGAATAGACCGGCTGCAAACTGCCGCTGCGGAGCGTCCCGCGGTCGGGGAACTCCGACTCCGACACCGTCAGCTGGCTGCGGCGCATGTCCCATTTGCCGGTCAGGATAATCTCCCGTCCCGTCGTCAGCTGATCCTTGAGGAAATGACGGTTGAACCATGTCGCCGTAAACATCCAGTCATCGGCGATCATTTTGCAGGTCAGGCGGGATTTCCGCCCGTACCGTTGCAGTACCGGAAGACCCATGATTTGGGCCTGCACCGTCACCTTATCCCCATCCTTCACTTCCGTCAAGGAGCGCAGCCGGTAATCCTCGTACCGGAACGGATAATATTCAATCAAATCATTCACCGTAAAGATGCCAAAGGCGTGAAGCTCTTCTTGTTTAAGAGCGCTCACGCCGCTGACTTGCTTTACGG
The DNA here is from genome assembly GCF_034718895.1 of Paenibacillus phoenicis. NCBI lineage: Bacteria > Bacillati > Bacillota > Bacilli > Caryophanales > Paenibacillaceae > Paenibacillus > Paenibacillus phoenicis. The sequence continues at coordinate 1,837,678 of NZ_JAYERP010000001.1, forward strand.
GGATGTGATGTAAATCCAACTTCATCCCCTCACTTTATAGAGGTAGTTCAAAAACGCATCTTCGGATCACGTAGTTCAGGCGAAGGTGCATATTCGGCGTCGAATCTTGAATTCAGCCGGGCCTAAGCGGATGCTTCCGATGTATGTTTCCTGAGGAAACATTTCAGTTGCTCACGTACCCCTAATGTACGCTCTGCTACTCAGTCCCGGGTTCATCCGACCTAAAGCGTTTTGAAAAAACGCACTTCGGAAGCATATGCTTCGGTGCTCCAAACCTGCCTTTTTGAACCTCTATTGAAACGGTAGTTCAAAAACGCATCTTCGGATCACGTAGTTCAGACGCAACCCGGACAGCAGCCTAACGGAACTGAGAGACGTTATTTATCCTTTTTGCAGCGATTTCTGTGGCTAACGGAACGGAAAGACCTTATTTGGAGCTTTAGCAGCTTATGATCAGCCTTTCGAGCCAAATAAGGTCTCTGAGTTCCGTTACACCGGGAAATCGCCGGGAAATGGTCAAATAAGGGCCCTCAGTTCCGTTAAAATCGTCCAGAGCCACGGCCACGGACCACAGCCACAACCACAGCCACAACCGCACGCACACCGCAACTTCCAAACATCACTTCGCCGGCCAAATAAACGTCGCCACAGTCCCCGGACCTACGTGCGTGCCAACAACCGCACCGATGCTGTTGCGGACAACCTCATGCAGCGTAAAGTGCTGCCGCAGCAGATCCAGGATTTCCTCGGAGACTTCCGGATTCACGCAATCGCAAACGGCCACGTTGATATCCTTCGTCCCACCGAAATCGTTCACGAACAATTCGATAACGCGGGAGATCGCCTTCTTGCGGCCGCGAACCTTCTCCACGGCGTAAATGATGCCTTCCTGGTCTACTGACAGAATCGGCTTAATGTTCAGCAGGTTGCCCAGGATTGCCGCGGCTTTACCGATCCGTCCGCCTTTTTGCAAGTATTCCAGCGTATCAACGAGAAAATACAACCGACGCGCCTTCCCGAGCCGCTCAACCTCAGCTCGAATTTCCTCGACCGAAGCCCCTTGCTTCGCCAGCCGTGCGGCATGTACAACCAGCAGGCCGAAGCCATAGGACGCGCACAGCGAGTCAATGACCGTGACATCTACCGAATGACCCAGCTCTTCTTCCAGCATCTCCTTCGCCAGCACCGCGGATTGATAGGTTCCGCTCATCCCTGAGGAGATATGGATCGAAATGATCGGTGATCCGGGATAGGCAGCAAGCAAGTTGCGGTAAACCTCCACATACTGAGACGGCGAGGTCTGCGAAGTGGTAGGCAGTTCCTTCGATTTGCTCAATTTATCGTAGAACTCTTCCGCGGTGATGTCGATGCCTTCGAGATAAGATTGGTCCCCGAAGGCCAGCCGCATCGGTACGATATGAATGCCGTATTCCGAAACGGTCGCCTGCGGGATATCCGCCGTACTGTCGGCAATAATGATAGCCTGATTCATAAGCATCTTCATCCTCTCATGGGGATTAGGATTCTACCGAAAACAGATAATAATAAATCGGTTGCCCGCCGTTATGGACCTCTACCTCGACGTCGGGATACTCCTCATGAATCCAGGCCACCAGCGCATTCGTCATCTCTTCGTCAGCTTCTTCACCGGCCAGCACCGTCACGATTTCATCGCCGCCAGTGAGCATCTTGGCTAATAAGCCCTGACTCGTTTCCAGCAAGCCCTCTTCGGTGGCCACGATTTTAGAATCTGCAATACCGATATAATGACCTGCCGTAATCTCCAAATCATCAAACATCGTGTCGCGGACCGCATACGTCACTTGGCCCGTCTTCACGTGTTGCACCGCGTTCTGCATATTATCCGCGTTGGCTTCCACGCTTTCTTCTTCTTGGAAAGCAAACGCTGCGGCAATCCCCTGAGGAATGCTCTTGCTTGGGATAACCGTCACGCTGCGCTCCCCTTCAAGCAAATCACGTGCCTGCTGCGCAGCCAGAATAATATTCGAGTTATTCGGCAGGACAAACACGTGCTGAGCCGAAATCGATTGGATCGCCTTCACGAAATCTTCAGTGCTTGGGTTCATCGTCTGCCCGCCGGACAGGACGACATCCACACCTAAGCTCTTGAAAATTTCCGAAATTCCCTGACCGGAAGCAACGGCGATAAAGCCATAAGGCGCCAGCTCATCCGCAGGAATCCCTGCCGGATCCACCGGTTGGGCCGGTTCTGCCGGAATTTCGGCGAACAGCTCCGGCATCGGCGGCGCGGCATCCATCCCTGCAATCAACAGATCCCGGTGCTGCTCACGCATGTTCAAGATATGAATTTGTGTAATTTCACCGTAACGCAGCGCCAGATTCAGCACGTCGCCCGGCGTTTTGGAATGGACATGGACTTTGATGATCTCGTCGTCCGCGATCACGATAATCGAATCCCCATTGACCGAAAGCGCTTTCCGGAACTGATCCTCGTCAAAAACAGCATCCTTGATTTCACCGATTTTTCGATTAATGAAAAATTCCATGTCATAGAGGTATTCGATATCCTCTGTTTCGAGCTTGGCCTGTGCCGAAGCTGGAGCATGCACCGGTACGGCCGTTTGAGCACGCTGCTCTGGTTTGGCAACTGGTGCGGGGGCTTGTCCCAATGTCGCTGCGGCTTCACTGCTGGCGCCGCCTTGCAGCCATTGTAAAAATCCTTCATAAATATAAACAAGTCCTTGACCGCCCGAATCCACGACGCCAACCTGTTTCAACACCGGCAACAGCTCCGGCGTATTCGCGAGCGCTTCCTTCGCTTTGGCCAGCACCTCGCTCATCAATTCCGTGATATCCGTTGTTCTGCGCGAATAATAGACGGCATGCTTGGCGGCTTCCTTCGCCACCGTCAGGATCGTGCCTTCCACCGGTTTGACGACCGCTTTATAAGCGGTATCTACCCCGCTTTGTAGAGCGGCGGCAAATTGAGCTGCATTCATCTCTTCCAATGATGCAGCATAACGGCTAAAGCCGCGGAACAGCTGGGACAAGATCACGCCGGAATTCCCGCGTGCGCCCATCAACAGGCCTTTGGATAAAGTGGCTGCTCTGCTGCCCAAACCCCCGGTTCCGTGATCTTTCAATTCCGTTACGCCGGCGGTCATCGTCAAATTCATATTCGTTCCGGTGTCCCCATCGGGTACCGGGAATACGTTCAGGGAATTGACGTGCTCAGCATGCTCTGTCAGCCGCTTTGCGCCTGCCAATACCATAGCGGTGAAATCTGTTCCAGTTAAAGAACGCTTACTCAATGAAAATTCCCCTTCCTAGCTTGATACGCGTACACCTTGGACTACGATATTCACCTGATCCACTTCGAGTCCAACGATTTCACTTAGTACGTATTTCACTTTGAGCTGTATGTTGTGTGCGACCTCGGAAATTTTCGTGCCATAACTGACTATAATATAAAGATAAATAGCTAATCGATGATTATCCAGGTTCACTTCCACACCCCGGGCCAAATTCTCGCGCCCCAGCAATTCGGCAATGCCGTCCTTCAACTGCTTTCGGCTTGCCATTCCAACCAGTCCATAACACTCCATGGCGGCCGATCCGGCGATCACCTTAATGGCTTCCTCCGAAATATCGATTCGTCCATATTTGGTCGTAAGATTTACAGCCACGCCTATCTCACTCCTTCCATAGAAATTATTATGGACTAAACTATATTGTACTATAAGACCAGAGAGAAATAAATAAAAGAGTCGAACGTCAATAGCTGTTGACGGAGCTTTTTTTACTGTGATATTATATTTAAGTATTGTCAATAACCGTGATATTGTATTGTTAGTGTTATTTTCAAGACAGGTGTATCTGGAACAGGAGGTGTAATGAATGGCTCGCAAATGTTATGTGACTGGCAAGAAGCCAGGCAGCGGTAACCATGTATCTCACGCAAACAATCGCAATCGGCGCTCTTGGGGCGTAAACGTGCAGAAGGTCCGGATCTTGGTAGACGGCAAACCGAAACGCGTATACGTTAGCACTCGGGCTTTGAAATCCGGTAAAGTGACCCGCGTGTAACAGACGGGACGAATTATAGACAAAAAGCACCTTTTCCTATGGAGGTGCTTTTTTACTGCGCTTTTTCCCTTGAAGTCAGCGGCCCAAGCAATCCTTGATGGCGGGAACCGTCAGGCGCGCTCTTCCGCTGCTTGGGGCGGGTTCTCAGGCCCCGCCCGCTAGTTCTTGTGAAACGTGTTCAGTACCGCCTTAACGAATCCTCCCAAAAACTTAGGCAGCTTGAATGTGTAAAATTTCATCGTTCACCCTCCCCATCGTGCTCATGCCTTCACCCATATTCTATGTTTGATGTCATTTACTCGTGTATTCCCGCCACAAAAAAAAAGGCTACATGAGAACCTTCGCTCATGTAACCAATGTATGCGCATCTTGAAGCGCCTATGCCAATCCGGCCAGGCTCTCGCGGATTTCTGCCATCGCAGCACGCCGGTTCACTTGGCCAAACACCGCATTGCCGGCAACCAGCACATCCGCTCCCGCTTCTACAACCAGCGGCGCCGTCGCAGCGGCGATCCCGCCGTCCACTTCAATCCGCAAATCGTTTAAGCCCAGCTCATCCTTCCAGGCCTTCAGCTGCCGAATTTTGCGCAGCGTTCCCGGAATAAACGCCTGTCCGCCAAAGCCGGGATTTACCGTCATCACAAGTACGAGATCGACGTCCTCCAGCACCTCGCGAACGGCCGAAGCCGGTGTGGCTGGATTAATCGCCACGCCCGCCTTAACCCCTTGCTCCTTAATCAGGTGCAGCACCCGGTGCAGATGCACGCAAGCTTCCGCATGTACGGTGATAAGATGCGCGCCCGCTTTGGCAAAGGCCGGGATATATTCCTCGGGCTTCTCGATCATCAGATGGACGTCCAGCGGCAGCTTGGTCTGCGGAGCAATCGCTTGCAGCACCAGCGGACCAAACGTCAGGTTCGGGACGAAATGGCCGTCCATCACGTCCACATGCAGCCAGTCAGCGCCTCCCCGCTCTACGTCAGCGACCTCCTCGCCCAGCTTGGCGAAATTCGCCGACAAAATCGACGGCGCGATATAGATGTTGTTGCTCATGACGTCAATACCTCCGCTTCTTGTCCTTCATCTCTTCATAGAACTGTACATAATGCTCATAACGGCTGGCGGCGATTTCTCCATTGTCCGCAGCCTCTCTGACCTTGCAGCCCGGCTCATGCAAATGGCTGCAGCCGCGGAATTTACAGCCCTCCGCGTAATCGGCAAATTCCCGGAAGCAGCTGGATAACTCCTCGATCCCTAACTCGAGAAAATCCAGCTGGCTAAAGCCCGGGGTGTCAGCCACGTAACCGCCGTTCTCCAGCTCAATCAGCTCGACATGCCGCGTCGTATGACGTCCCCGGCCCAGCTTGAGGCTGATTTCACTTGTCTCCAGCGATAACCCGAGCATCGCGTTAAGCAACGAGGATTTTCCGACCCCCGACTGCCCCGAGAAGACGCTGATCTCCCCAGCCAAACGGGATTTTACCTCCTCGGTTCCCATCCCGGTCACGGAGCTGGTGACAATGACCTCATAGCCGATTGATTCATACATTGCTTTGACCTGGCGAATGATTTCGGGAGTTTCTTCCGCCCCGTCCTCCTCCAGCAAATCCTCCTTGGTGAGGCAGATCAATGCTTGCAGACCAGCGTGCTCGATATGCACCAGAAACTTGTCCAGCAGCTGCAAATTGAGATCCGGCTCCCGCAGGGAGAACAGCAGCACCGCCAGCTTGGCATTGGCGATCGGCGGACGGATCAGCTCGGTTTCCCTTGGCAGGATTTCGTCCACGGTGCCTTCCCCGTTTTCGGTGGGGGAATAGACCACCCTGTCGCCTACCAAGGGAGTAATGCCTTTCTTCTTAAAAATCCCTCGTCCGCGGCACTGGATATAAGCATCCGCTGCCCCGTCCTGTGCCGTCGCCGGCTTCACGTAGTAATATCCGCTTAATGCCTTCACAATCAAGCCTTCAGGCATATCCGCCGGCCTCGCTTTCATATCGGTCTGACTTAATTGCCATTGCCATGTTTGTTTCGTTTACCCGCCTTTCCTTTACCTTGGGCTGCGCCTTGCTCATTCTGGAGCGAAGCCAGCTTACCGGATAAGATCATGCCGGTATCGGGTGGATTATCACCCGAGTTCATGTCCATTGTGTCCTCATCTTCCGTACCGCCTTGATCCGGGAATTGCGGCACAGGTACAGTTCCTTGCTTCGCATCGATGTACGAGATCGGGTAAGTATCCAGCAAGACGCCGTCGCGCGTTACTGTCACGTAACCGTTCTTGTTCGGCGCCAGAACCAGGTCAACCGACAGGTATTGCGGTTTGCCTACCTTTTGCGTGCCCCATTCGCGCCCTTCTCCACGAGCATCCCCATACACGATCGTATATTTGCTGATTTGGCCTTCCTGTGCAGGTGCAGCCGGTACTTGGAACGTATAGTTGATCGCTTCCTGCGGATAACCGGTGCTGATAAACAACGTCACTTTCGAGCCTGGCACCACCAGGTCGTCCGGGGCATAAGGCCACTGTTTCGTTACTCTGCCCGCCTCGACCTCAAAGCTCGATTCCTCTTTGATTCCGTCTTCAGCCAGCACCAGCCCTGCGTCTCGGATCAATTTTTCCGCTTCCGCTTGCGTCTTGTTCACGAGGTCCGGCATTTTCACCTCAGACGGTCCCTTGCTGACCTTCAGCACGATCGTATCCGTCTCGGGATCAAATTCCTCTCCGGCTTCCGGCGATTGGCTGATGATCATGCCTGGCTCAATCTCGCTGTTGTTTTCCTCCACTTTCCGCACGCGGGCCTCGTCTACGCCAAGCTCTTTCAGCTGCTGCAGCGCATCATCATAGTTTCCCGTTAATGCCGGCATTTTTGCCAGCGGCTTCTCCGTGCTCACCTTCAAGTCGATGACTGAGCCTTCCTTGACCATCGTCCCCTCCGGCTTGCTCTGCTCATAGACGATCCCCTCGTCCACGCCTTCTTTGTATTCCCGGGTGATCTCCCCAACGGCAATCCCTTTATCGGTCAGGGTCTGAATCGCCTGTTCCTCGTGCAGATTAAGCACGTTTGGCACCGCGACTTCTGGGACGGTCACCAATTTCGTCACGTACCAGGCAACGCCGGCCAAGGCAAGCAGGACGACCAGCGTCAGGCTGACCCAAAGCGCCGGCTTGCTCCAAGCCTTTTTCTTAGGAGCGCTCTCCCGTTCCTCCACCATCGCCGCTCCGCTGTCGCGGGACAGTTTGGACGGCCCTGCCGCCACACCTTGAGGTTGATGCTGCGGACGGATCGCCGGAATGATTCGCGTGCTGTCTTCGTCATGATCATCTATAAAGGCCAATTTCGATTCCATTCTTCGTTCCGGCAACAAGCAGGTTTCCAGGTCGCGCAGCATCTCTTTGGCAGACTGGTAGCGTTCGTTCGGATTTTTCCGCATCGATTTCAAGATGATGTTCTCCACGCTTTGCGGAATCATCGGATTCACCATACGCGGCTCATCGAATTGCTCCTGCAAATGCTTTAATGCTACGCTGATTGGGCTTTCACCAAGGAACGGCAACCGACCGGTCAGCATCTGGTACAACACGATCCCCAGCGAGTACAGGTCGGATTTCTCCCCAGTGGCTACGCCTTTCGCATGCTCCGGCGAGAAATAATGCACCGAGCCCACCACTGAGCCGGTTTGCGTAATGGTCGCCGACGTGACGGCACGGGCAATCCCGAAATCGGTCACTTTGACGCGTCCGTTTCGTCCAATCAATATGTTATGAGGTTTGATATCCCGGTGAATAATTTGGTTATGATGGGCGTGGTCCAGCGCATCGGCGATTTGCGACGCAATGCGAACGGCTTCTTCAACCTGCAGCGGGGCCCGCTCCTTAATAATTTCGTTGAGATTCTGCCCTTCAACGTATTCCATCACGATGTAATGGATCTCATCTTCTTGTCCAACGTCATACACGCTGACGATATTCGGGTGCGACAAGGATGCAGCAGACTGCGCCTCCCGGCGGAAACGCCGGATAAATTCCTCGTCGTTCACAAATTGTTGACGCAGCACTTTGATGGCCACGTAGCGGTTCAGCAGCAGGTCCTGCGCTTTGTAGACAAGCGCCATGCCCCCTCCGCCGATCCTCTCGATAATTTGATAACGACCGCCCAATTCGTGTCCGATCATGAATTCCACTCCTTTTTGCCCGACCCGGCATCCTCATGTTGTTCCAGCAGGGCAACGCTAATGTTATCGTCGCCTCCTGCGCTTAGCGCCAGCTGGAGCAATCGGTCGGCCCGGCCCTGTAACCCAAGATCTTCTGAGCCAAGCGTCAGAGCCATTTGTTCCGGTGTCACGTAGTTGCTGAGCCCGTCGCTGCAGAGCAGCAAAATATCCCCCGGCTCCAGCGATACCCGGTTCATGTCGACCTCGACTTGCTCATCGGTTCCCAGCGCGCGGGTCACGACATTCCGATGCGGATGCACCGTTGCCTCCTCAGCGCTGATCTGATTGTTCTTGAGCAGCTCGTTGACCAGCGAGTGGTCATCCGTCAATTGGATGAGCTGGCCCTGCCGGAAATGGTAGGCCCGGCTGTCGCCGATATGAGCGATTACGCCGTCGCGGCCTGCAAAGATCCCAGCGACAACCGTGGTGCCCATACTATGGTATTCCACATGCTCTGACGCTTTGCGGAATACGGCTTCGTTGGCGTGAAGAATCGCCTTCTTCAATTCTTCCCCGCAAGCCTCCACCGACAATCCTGTCGGCAGCGCCCCCAAATCCTCGGTAATGGTCTCAACCGCCATGCGGCTGGCAATGTCTCCAGCCTGATGGCCGCCCATTCCGTCCGCGACAATCGCCAGCGTGTATCCCGATTCCAGCTGGTCCACCCATGTGCAGTCCTCATTGACGGAACGGACTCGTCCCACATCACTTACAAAAACACAATTCATCATATTCGCTCACCTCGCACCAGACTCCATGTGCTTCGCCCGCAGTTGTCCGCAGGCAGCGGCAATATCATGGCCTTGCTCCCGGCGGATCGTCACATTGATGCCTTTATCCGCCAGTATGCGCTGAAACTTAAAAATATCGTTACGCGACGTTCTCACGTATTTGCGCTCCGGCACATAGTTGACCGGAATCAAATTGACGTGGCAAAGCATATCCTTGATCACGTCGGCCAGTTCCTCCGCATGCTCCGGCTGGTCATTCACCCCGCCGATCAGCGCGTACTCGAACGTAATGCGGCGGCCGGTTTTGGCGATGTAGTAGCGGAGCGCCTCCATCACGTCGTCAAACGGAAAGCGCCGGTTGACCGGCATCAACTTCGAGCGGAGCGCATCATTTGGCGCATGGATCGAGATCGCCAAGTTAATTTGCGTGTTCTCGTCCGCAAACCGGTAAATGTTCGGGACAATCCCGCTCGTTGATACAGTAATATGCCGTTGTCCGATGTTCAAGCCCTTTTCATGGATCATAATCCGTAAAAATTTCATCGTGGCATCATAGTTTTCAAATGGCTCGCCGGTCCCCATGATCACGATGCTGCTGACGCGTTCGCCTTTGGCGTCCAGAATCTTTTGCGCCTGCACGACCTGGGCGACGATTTCTCCCGGCGTCAGATTCCGCTTCAGCCCCCCTAATGTCGAGGCACAAAACGTACAGCCGACCTTGCAGCCGACCTGGGTGGTCACGCAGATGCTGTTGCCGTAGTTATGCTTCATAATGACCGTTTCAATAGCATGATCATCATGCAGCCCGAACAGGAACTTCACCGTTCCGTCCTTGGATTCCAGCTTCGTAATCTCCTGCAGCGTAACGAACGCAAATTCGTCAGCCAGCTTCTGCCGAAGCGCCTTGGACAGGTTGGTCATCTCATCGAAGGAGCTGACGCGTTTCACGTACAGCCAATCGAAGATCTGTCCGCCGCGAAACGCAGGTTCTCCCTGCGATACGGCCCATTCCTGTAATTCTTCCAACGTATAATCATATATAAAAGGTTTCATTTTCACACACCTGTCCATATCTATTTTGAAAAGTTGCCCACTCATTCTTCCCATTTTATCATAAATTGACTTCCGACTAAAGTCGACCTTCCCGCCGCAGCGGCGCAAAAAGGCCAAGCCCGCCGTTTCGAGCGGCTGCTTGACCTTGTCATGTCAATCCTTCTCTATCAACTTCCTGCGGAGTCGAGCAATATAAAATCCGTCCGAATGGGCGTCCTGAGGCAAAATCTGCAGCCCAGCCTCGACCCGCCCAGCGGCAGCTGCCAAAGCACCGCGCTCCTTCCAGCTGATCGGCTCATCCGCCAGCTCGAATTCCGGATGGCGGCTCAGGAAGGAGGCGACCATCTCGGCATTTTCGCGCGGTTCAATCGTGCAAGTGCTGTAGACGAGCAAGCCGCCCGGCTTCAGCAGCCCGCTCACCGAGTCGAGCAAAGTCCGCTGGACGCCGGCGATCTCCGTCACGTCCTCCGGCTTCTTCGCCCACTTCAAATCCGGCTTGCGGCGGATCACGCCAAGTCCGGAACAAGGAACGTCCAGCAAAATCCGGTCGAAGGAAGCTGCCTTCAGCCGCTCCGCGAGTTGCAGGGCGTCGCCCGATAACGTATCCACGTTGTCCAGCCCTAGCCGCTTGGCATGGTCCTCGATCAGCTTCGCCTTGTGCGGATGGATGTCGTTCGCCAGCACCCGGCCGCGGCCCTCCATGATCTCAGCGATATGGCATGTCTTGCCGCCGGGCGCAGCGCAGCAGTCCAGTACATTCATCCCCGGCTGCGGATCCAACGCTTCGGCAACGAGCATAGAGCTTTCGTCCTGTACGGAAATCAAGCCTTCCCGGTACCAGGAGGTCAGCGCCATATTGCCGCCGCTGTGGACCACAATGCCGTCCGGCGAGATCGGCGAGGCCGAGGCTCGCAGCCCTTGCTCTTCCATGAGGCGCAGCACCTCGTCCCGGCTCGCTTTCGTGCGATTAACCCGAACGCTGACCGAAGGCGGCTCATTGTTGGCACGGCAAATCGCTTCTGCGGCAGATTCGCCGTATTGCTGGATCCAGAGCGCGACCATCCATTCCGGATGGGAATGCTCCAGGGCGATGCGCTGCACAGGGTCCAGCCCCTCCGGCAAACGCAGCTCCTCTTTGCGGCGCAGCACGTTGCGAAGCACGCCGTTCACCATGCCGGAAATCCCCTGATGTCCCTTGCGTTTCGCCAGGTTCACCGCTTCGTTCACGGCCGCATGCGGAGGGATCCGGTCCAGATATTGCAGCTGATAGAAGCTGAGCCGGAGCAGATTTCGCACCCAAGGCGCTAATTTCGCCAGCCCCTTCGTCACAAACTGCTCGAGAAAATAATCGATCGTGTTAAGCCGCTGAATGGTGCCGTAGACCAGCTCGGTTGCAAGACCTGCATCCGGTCCGGTTAATCCGGACCTTTGCAGCGCCCCGTTGAGCAGCAGATTGCTGTAGGCGCCCTCCTGCTCAACGGCGGTCAGCACCTGCAGCGCTACGCTGCGGGCCGACGCAGCCGCCTGATTTCGGCCCCGCCCGCAGGATGAAGGCGTGCCAGACGGCTGAACCGAACCCTGGCCGCGGCTGGCTTGTCCAGCTGCTTTCGCACCGGTTCCAGGTCCCTTGCCTCCGCCCGAGCCTAAACCCGGCCGCTTTCCTGCGCCGCTCATGACAAGACCGTCCCGACTTGCATCACGCCGCCGCGAATGAAATCGCTGGCCTCCATCGCCTTCTTGCCTGCGGGCTGAACCCGAGTCAGCCATACCGCGCCGTCCCCGGTTTTCACTTTGATGCCCTGTGACGAAAGCTCAAGCACCGTCCCCGGCGCTGGTTCAGACGTCGACGCGGCCCCGCCCGCAGAAGTTCCTGCCTCCGCAGGCTTGGCCACCGCCCAAACCTTAAATACCTCACCGTTCCAAGTCGTAAACCCGCCGGCAAAAGGCACCAGCCCCCGCACGCGATCATAAATTTGCCGCGAGGTCGCGCTCCAATCGATGCGCTCATCCTCCCGTGTCAGATTTGGTGCATAAGTCGCTTCCGCATCGTTCTGCGGAATCCGCTCCGCCTTACCCTCAAGGATCAGCGGAAGCTGCTCCAGCAGCAGCCGCGCCCCGGCTTCGCTCAGCTTCTCGAACAACGTCCCCGACGTATCCTCATCGTCGATCGGCACCACCGTCTTGGCGATCATATCGCCGGTGTCAAGCCCCTCGGCCATGTACATCAAGGTGATGCCCGTTTCTTTCTCGCCGCCCATAATCGCCCGTTGGATCGGTGCCCCGCCGCGGTATTTCGGCAGCAGCGAGCCGTGCACGTTCAGGCAGCCGTACTTCGGCAGGTCCAGCACGCCCTTCGGCAGAATTTGCCCGTACGCCGCAGTGACGATCAAATCGGGCTGCAAAGCGGCGACCTCGGCCACCGCCTCCGGCGCACGCATCCGCGCCGGCTGCAGCACGGGAAGCCCATGACGCAAAGCGGCTTCCTTGACCGGCGTTGGCGTCAGCACTTTTTTGCGCCCCTGCGGCCGATCCGGCTGCGTGACCACGCCTACGACGTTGTACCCTTCGCGCAGCAGTCCTTCCAGCGAAGGCACCGCAAACGCTGGCGTCCCCATAAATACGATATTCATCGGGCGCTGTTCACTCCTTCTCTTCACCCTCAGGGGTAATCTCGTACACTCTTTCCGCAATGTCCGTATACAATACGCCGTTCAGATGGTCGATTTCATGCTGGAACGCGCGCGCCAGCAGCTCGGAGCCCGTATAAGTCACTTCGTTGCCATTGCGGTCCAGCCCTTTGACGGTGACGGTCATGGCACGGCGAACATCTCCGCGATACCCCGGAATGCTGAGGCAGCCTTCCGGTCCGAATTGCTCGCCTTCCTTGGACACGATCTCGGGATTGATCAGCTCAATCAGCCCGTGCTCATCGCCGACATCAACCACGATCACCCGCTTGAGGATGCCGATTTGCGGTGCAGCCAGACCTACGCCCTCCGCGTCGTACATCGTATCCGCCATATCCGTCAACAGTTTTTGAATATTAGGCGTAATCTTCTTCACTTCTTTAGCTACCTGATGTAGCACTTCATCCGGTTCCTTAACAATAATCCGAATCGCCATGATGGCACTCCCTTTCCCGTCTTCACTTTCATAGTTTCTTTTGCTCTTTCCCTATTTTATCCCAAATATATGCTAGCGGATGAAAAATGGATCATTTCTTCCGTGCTTACATCAGCATTTGCGGATCGACATCGATACTGATCTGAAGCAATGCATCGCGCCATTGGTCCAGCGTCGCCGCTGCTGTCTCCTGGACCAGGCTCACCGCATCAAGGTCGCCGCGGTATTTCACCATGCACTGGATCCGATAGCGGTTCTTGATACGCGGGATCGGCGAAGCTACCGGGCCAAGAATGTCCAGCGCCGCCGGCACGAACCGGTCCAGGCTGCCGAACCATCCCTGGCGCTGGGCTTTCGCCCGCAGGTCGCCGGCAAAATTCTCAGCCATCCGCAGCAGCAGCGGCAGCTTCTCATGCGACAGCGTAACCAGGATCAGCCGGCTGTACGGCGGATAATGCATCGTCTTACGCGTCTTCAGCTCCTCGCGGACAAACGATAAATAATCGTGGCCGCTGGCGTGTACGATCGAATAATGCTCCGGCATGTAAGACTGGATAAATACCTCTCCGGGCAGCTGGTGCCGCCCTGCGCGGCCGGCAACCTGCGTGAGCAGCTGGAACGTTTTCTCCGCCGAACGGAAATCCGGGAAATTCAGCGCCGTATCCGCCGCGATTACGCCAACCAGCGTCACGTCAGGAAAATCCAGCCCCTTTGCTACCATCTGCGTGCCTAGCAGTACATCGCCTTTTTTCTCGCGGAACGCCTGCAACAGCTTCTCATGGGCGCCTTTTTCGCTAGTCGTGTCAACGTCCATGCGAATAACGCGAATGCCAGGAAACAGCTTGGCCAGCTCCCCTTCCACCCGCTGGGTTCCAGTACCGAAATAACGGATATGCTCGCTGCCGCATTCCGGGCAAACAGACGGTGCGGCTTCCGCATAACCGCAATAATGACAACGCAGGTTGTTTGACTTCTGATGATAGGTCAACGAGATGTCGCAATTCGGACAACTCGCCACATATCCGCAGGTCCGGCACATCACAAACGTCGAATACCCACGCCGGTTCAGCAACAACACGGTTTGCTCGCCGCGCTCCAGGCGGGCGGCAATGCCTTGATGCAGCGCGCGGCTGAACATCGAGCGGTTGCCTTCCTTCAGCTCCTCGCGCATATCGACGATCTGAACGCCGGGCAGCCGGCTGCCAGCCGGACGCTGCTTCATCTCCAGCAGGATCGGGGCAAACTCCCCGAACTCGCCGCCTCCGGAACGCGCCGCGTGGTAGCTTTCCAGCGACGGCGTGGCCGAACCTAGAATCACGGCGGCCCCATGCTGGCGGGCCCGTCTCACCGCCACATCGCGGGCATGGTATTTTGGCGTTTCCTCCTGCTTGTAGGAGGTTTCATGCTCTTCGTCCATCACAATCAGACCAAGCCGGCTGAACGGGGCGAAGATGGCCGAGCGCGCGCCAATCGCCACTTCCACGCGGCCTTCGCGGATTTTGCGCCATTCGTCGTACCGTTCGCCGGTGGACAGGCGGCTGTGCAGTACCGCCACCTTCGCGCCAAAGCGCCCCTTAAACCGTTCAACCATTTGCGGGGTCAGCGAAATTTCCGGCACGAGCACGATCGCCTGACGACCCGAATCGATGCAGCGTTCGATCGTCTGCAAGTACACCTCGGTTTTGCCGCTGCCCGTCACGCCGTGCAGCAAGAACACTTCATGCCGCTGGGCGTCCAGCGTTTCCGCGAGACGGCGGTACACCAGCTCCTGCTCAGGCGTGCGCGGCAGCGGCTCGCTGCGTTGGAAGCGCCGGCCTTGGTATGGATCGCGGAACACCTCGACATCCTCGATGACGGCAAAGCCCTTCTCCGCCAGCTTCTTCACGGTACCGGCGGTCACCTGCAGCGTCGACAGGACATCTTGAAGCGACTGCGGCAACCCAACCTCCAGCAAGTATTGCAGCACTTCCTTTTGCCGGCGCGCCTGCGGGCCAAACGACGCGAGCGCCTCCTGCGCCGCCTGACCGCTGACAGCGGCAGCAACGGTTTTGACCGTCTTCTTGCGCACCTTGTCCTTGATCGCCTGGCTTTCCGTCAGCACGCCCCGGGCCAGCATATCTTTGATGAGGCCGGCAGCCTCCGGATATTTAGCCCCAAGCTGATTCATCGTGACGGTATCGGAGGCCCGGACGAAACGTAAAATTTCCTCTTCCTCAGGCGTGAGCAAATGTGGGAACGTAAAGGCATGGTTTTCGCCTTCTGCCCGTCCATCCGCCCCGGTCAATGCCCCTTCTTCAGCTGCGTCATCCGCCACACGAATATACCGCTCGGTCTTGCCCTTCAGTGCCGCTGGAATCATCGCTTGCAGCGCTGCAATCAGACTGCAGGCATATTTGCGGCTCATCCACTCCGCCAATTCCACCAGGTCCGGCGGCAGCGGCGGCATCATGTCAAGCAATTCCTGAATCGGCTTCATCCGCGCCGGGTCCATCTCCGGCTGCTCATGTAAGGACACGACAAAGCCCTGAACCGTACGGCGCCCGAACGGAACACCTACCCGGCTACCCACCTCGATCCAGCCGGCCATCGATTCAGGGATTAAATAGTCAAAAGGCCGGTCGGTTTCCCGGCTCGGCACATCAACAATCACTTTGGCCATACGGTAGGTCATCGGTCATTTCCCGCCAACCGTTCGGCAGCCAGCTCCATAATCTGCAACGCCACCTCATCCTTGGTCATCTGCGGCACAGATCGAACTAAGCCGGATGCGTCGTAGATGTTCACGATGTTGGTTTCGGAACCAAATCCCGCTCCCTGCACGGTCACATCGTTAGCAACCAGAAGATCGCAGTTTTTGCGCTTCAGCTTATCCATGGCGTGCTGCTCCACATTTTCCGTTTCGGCGGCAAAGCCGATCAGGAACTGCGTTGTTTTTTGCTTGCCTAGGGTCTCCAGGATATCGATGTTTTTTACGAGCTCCAGCACAAGCGAATCCCCGGTTTTTTTGATCT
Organism: Paenibacillus phoenicis; assembly: GCF_034718895.1. Taxonomy (NCBI): domain Bacteria; kingdom Bacillati; phylum Bacillota; class Bacilli; order Caryophanales; family Paenibacillaceae; genus Paenibacillus; species Paenibacillus phoenicis. The sequence continues at coordinate 1,853,876 of NZ_JAYERP010000001.1, forward strand.
TCTGTACGGCCGCTTCCTTTGGCCGGTAATCCGCTACGGCGGCGGCCTTAACGAGGATGTCGGTATTCGCCCATGCCGCCTGCACCGCCTCAAACATGTCTTGAGCCGACTGTACGCGGGTAACCGGAATGCCGACCGGAGGCTCCACCTGCGTATGCCCAGCGATCAGCACGACCTCGGCACCAAGGCGCTGCGCCGCTTTGGCGATGGCGAAGCCCATTTTTCCCGAGGAATCGTTGGTGATATAGCGAACCGGGTCAATTCGTTCCACGGTCCCTCCCGCGGTGACGACGACTTTTTTGCCGGCCAAAGGCTTCTGCGCGATGCGAGCTTCCCGTGCAAAATAATCCTTCACCACCCGGACGATCGTCTCCGGCTCCTCCATCCGTCCTTTCCCGACATATCCGCACGCCAGGAGGCCTTCGCCGGGCTCGATCATCATGACGCCGCGCGCCGTCAGCTCCGCCATATTGCGGACAACCGCCGGGTGCTCGTACATGTGCACATTCATCGCCGGTGCCAGCATAATCGGCGCCTGGGTCGCCAGCAGCGTCGTCGAGAGCATCTCATCTGCGATCCCCGCCGCCATTTTGCCGATGATATTTGCGGTGGCCGGAGCGACCAGCACCAGATCAGCCCAATCCGCTAAATTAATATGTGCGATGGATTCGGCGTGTTTTTCGTCAAAGGTATCGGTGTATACGAAATTTTTCGATAACGCCTGCATCGTCAGCTCTGTGATAAATTTGGTTGCAGATTGGGTCATAATGACGCGGACCTCCGCGCCTTCCTTCACCAGCTTGCTGCACAAGGATGCCGCTTTAAACGCGGCAATGCCGCCGGTCACGCCTAATAAAACCTTCTTGCCGGTTAACATCGCTACCCCTCGCTTTCCCCAAACGAAAAAAATAACAACCTCGCGGTTGTCGTAAAAAGAAGCCCGGAGGCCTTTCGTATATGCTTTGTTCTCTGAGTTAGTCTGGAATTAGTCTTTGTTGATCTCTTCCGACACTACGTCATCTTGTTTCAGCTTAATGTAGTCCCCGTAGATCTCTTCGAGGGCAATGCCCACTGGCTTGTGCGACTTCGGTTGCTTCAGTTCGCTCTTCTCGCCTTCGCGCAGCTGTCTCGCGCGCCGGGAAGCCGCAACAACCAAAGAGTATTTGCTGCCGACTTTTCCAAGCATCTTGTCAATCGATGGATACAGCATGTTCAAAAACACCTCTTCTTATTTGGACTCATCGCCATATGAAGCGTTAGCTAGCACGACTTTCGGATTCTGCAATGCTCAGCGATGATAATGGATTGTATTCTCTGGCAAGCTAAATCGATCTCGTCATTGACGACGGCGTAATCATAATTCTCCATCAGTCCGATCTCATGGGCCGCCACGCTCATGCGGTGATCGATCGTCGCCTGGTTCTCCGTTCCCCGACCTTGAATCCGGCCTTTCAACTCATCAAGCGACGGGGGAAGCAGGAACACGAACACGCCCTCAGGGAATTTCTCCTTAACCTTGAGCGCCCCCTGAACTTCGATTTCCAAAATGATATCTTTCCCGCCAGCCAGCGTCTCCTCCACGAAATCGCGGGGAGTCCCGTAAAAATTGCCTACGTACTCCGCATACTCCAGAAGCTGATCGTTCTCGATCATTTCCTGGAATTGCTCACGGGTTTTGAAAAAATAATTGACGCCGTTCTCTTCCCCCGCCCGGGGTTGCCGTGTGGTGGCCGAGACGGAATAAACCAGCTCCGGCATCCGCTTGCGCAGCTCAGTGCATACTGTTCCTTTGCCAACGCCAGACGGTCCGGATAATACGATAAGTAACCCTTTAGACATAGCTCTCTCCATTTTATTCGTCGTTGTCTTCTTCCTTGGTGGACAAACGATGAGCGACGGTCTCTGGCTGTACCGCCGATAATATCACATGATCGCTGTCCGTGATGATCACCGCGCGCGTACGCCGCCCGTATGTAGCATCGATCAGCATGTGGCGATCTCTCGCCTCCTGAATGATCCGCTTGATCGGCGCAGACTCGGGGCTGACGATCGATATGATCCGGTTGGCCGATACGATATTACCGAAGCCGATGTTAATAAGTTTAATTGCCATATTCAGGTAGTTCCCCCTAATTTGCTTGACTCACCCGGCGCCGGGTAGATGGCTTACTCGAGATTCGCCGCCTGCTCGCGGATCTTCTCTAACTCGGCCTTCAACTCGACAACCAGGTTGACTAGAGCCAAATGATTGGCTTTAGATCCAATCGTATTGGTTTCCCGGTTCATTTCCTGTATGAGAAAATCCAGCTTGCGCCCTACCGGTTCATAAGCTTGAAGCAGACTGCGGCACTGTTCGAAGTGGCTCTTCAGCCGAATCAGCTCCTCATCGATGTTAGACCGGTCCGCAAACACGGCCACTTCCATCGCAAATCGCTGCTCGTCGTAGTTCCCCTCTAACAGTTCGGCTAGCCGATTTTTCAGACGGCTCCGGTACTCTTTCACGACTTCCGGAGCCAACCGAACCATTTCGCCGTGGATCGCTTCCAGCCGCTGCAGTCGCTCACCCAAATCGGCGGCCAAATGCTTCCCTTCCCGTTCCCGCATACCTAAAAGCCCAATCAGCGCTTCCTCCAAGCCTTCGGTCAGCACCTGTTCCCATCCGGGATCAGCACTGCCGGCCGGGGCTGCTTCCTCGGGCGTCGTCAAGGCATCCGGCAGGGATAGCAAATCTCTGGCGCTTAGCTTCGCGTCGACACCATAGTGCTTGGCGAGCTCACCCGCTGCCTTTAGGTACGCTTCGACGACCGGACGGTTTAATACGTAAGGAAGGGTGCCGGATTCATCGCGTTCTTTACTGATGTATACATCAATGCGTCCCCGTTTGATATGGCGCTGAACCAGGCGCCTTAGTCCGTCTTCGTAGCACGTCCATTCCCGCGGCATCCGCAGAACAACCTCAGCATACCGATGGTTGACGGACTTGATTTCAAATTGGACGACGTAACCGCCATACGATCTGACGGCCCCACCGTACCCAGTCATACTGTGCGACATAGGCATCACATCCGTTACCCTATTGTAATTGATTATGACAACCGAGACAAGTGGGCCGAGTCCCGTTTGGACTTCTCGCGAATATAATTCGTTAAAGCGACATTCATTTCATAGAACATAAACGGCGTCATGAGATAAATTCCGTTAAAATGCTCCATCGCCGTGTCGAGCAGCTCTTTGGCGATCTCGACGCCCATCGCCCGCCCCTCTTCGCCTTGCAGTCCTTCCATCCGCTTGCGGACTTCATCCGACAGCTGGATTCCGGGCACCTCATTATGCAAATATTCGGCGTTTTTGCCGCTGGCCAGCGGCATAATGCCGATGAAGATCGGCACGTCCAAATGCGCCGTCGCCTGCTTGATCGCCACGATCAGCTCCGGATCGTATACTGGCTGGGTCATGATGTAATCGGCGCCGGAAGCGATCTTCTTCTCCAATCGCTCCACCGCTTTGTGCAAATGCTTCACATTCGGATTAAACGCAGCGCCTACGACGAATTTGGCTTTTTGCTTCAAAGGCTTCCCGGAAAAAGAAATCCCTTCGTTCAGCTGCTTGATCATGCGAATGATCTCAAACGACGTCAAGTCGTACACAGAACTCGCTCCCGGCAGATCGCCAAAGCGGGCAGGGTCGCCCGTCACAGCGAGCACGTGGTCGATGCCCAGCGCATCGAAGCCCATCATATGCGATTGTGTGCCGATGAGATTGCGGTCCCGGCAGGCGATATGCACCAGCGGTCTCAAGCCGAGCTGAGATTGGACGAGATGTCCAAGCGCCATGTTGCTCATCCGCGTTACGGCCAGCGAGTTATCTGCCAGCGTGAGCGCATCGATGCCCGCCTCTTTCAAAGCGGCTGCGCCCTCCATGAATTTCCCGATATCCAGGTCGCGCGGCGGGTCCAGCTCAACGATGACGGTATGCCGCTCTTTCACGAGCTCGGTCAAGCTCGGAAGCTTGCGATTCTCCCCGCCGCCGGAAACAGCACCCGTTTCGCTGGAGCCCGCAGGCACCGCATTCGGCTGCTCGTTGAGCGATACGCTAGCGGATAGATGCGGTTCAGGCAGCTTCCGTTCCTTCGCCAGCGGCTGAGCGGCATACCCTTCCAAGGCCTTCGCCATGGCGGCGATATGCTCCGGCGTCGTACCGCAGCAGCCTCCGATCAATCTCGCCCCCAAATCGGCAAAAGCACGGGCGCACTCCCCAAAATAATCGGGAGTCGCTCCATATACATATTCTCCATCGATATAGTCCGCCAAACCTGCATTTGGGAAAACGGACATCGGCACGTTGAGCGGCCCCTCCACGTCGTCCATGACACCCATGATTCCTTTTGGACCGGAATGGCAGTTGAAGCCAACCACGTCTGCCCCTTCTTCAACCAGCGCTCCAAACGCCTGCGGAATCGTAAATCCGTCCAGCGTGCGTCCGATTTGATCGACGGCGAACTGGCAAATGACCGGAACATCCGTCAGCTTGCGGGCTTGTCCCAAAGCGATCCGCATTTCCCCAAGGTCGTAAAACGTCTCGAACAGCAGCGCATCCACCCCTTCGCTCAGCAAGGCAGCAATTTGCTGCTCGAAGTATTTCCCGAGCTCTTGGACGGTGACGTTCGCCCGCTTGCCGCCGCGGATGGAACCAACCGCTCCCGCGACATACGCACGTTCGCCCGCCGCTTGCTTGGCGATCCGTACCGCAGCCCGGTTGATGTCCTCCACCTTGGCCTCCAGTCCGAATTTGGACAATTTATAGTAATTCGCCGAAAACGTATTGGTTTCCAGCAGCCGTGCCCCGGCATCGAGATAACGGCGATGGATGTCGCCGATCACGTCGGGGCGCAGCAAATTAAATTCTTCATAAGAAATGCCGACCGGAAAACCCAACTGGTACAAATACGTCCCCATGGCCCCGTCGCCGACAATAATTTCGCGCTCCAAAGTCGTACGCAAATCCGGTTTCATGCTTCTGCCCCCTGACTGCCGTGATGTTATATCGCTGTATGAATCAATCCCGGCGCAAACTATTATCATATTAATTTATCATAAATCGCTCCGATTGATAAGGTATCGTTCCCAAATATCGCTGGCAGTTATCGTAAAAAAAGCCGGGTCCCCGATCAGGGATCCCGGCAATCGTTCCATCCTAATTTAATGAACCTCTTATATTTCGACGCTGCCTTTGTACACCGCTTCGGCCGGCCCCGTCATGTATACATGATTGTCGCGTTCATCCCATTCGATAAACAGGTCTCCGCCCTTGAGTCCAATCCAGGCGGCACGATCCGTCAATCCGTTCAGTACGGAGGATACCAGTGTGGCGCAAGCACCAGTACCGCAAGCCAGCGTTGGGCCCGCCCCGCGTTCCCATACGCGCATCTCCACCCGCTGGCGGTTCGTCACGGTGGCGAACTCTACGTTGATCTTGCGCGGGAAGTACGGATGTACCTCCAGCTTTGGTCCCCATGTCGTCACATCGAAATTCGGCGCATCATCCACATAGATGACGCAATGCGGATTGCCCATAGAGACGGCCGTAAACTTAAATTCCTGGCCGTTCGTCTCAATCGGCTGGCTCACCACCGGATTCTGATTCAGCGTCGTTGGGATCGTCAGGCCGTCCAGGATCGGTTCGCCCATGTCGACCCGCACCGTTTTGACCACACCGTCCTCGACCTGCAAGGTCACTTGCTGAACGCCTGCTCCCAACGTTTCAATCGTTACGCTGTCTTTATCCACCAGACGGTTGTCGTAGACGTATTTGGCTACGCAGCGAATCGCGTTGCCGCATTGTTCAGCTTCCGTGCCGTCTGAATTAATGATCCGCATTTTGAAATCCGCTTTGTCCGACGGGAGAATAAACACCAATCCGTCTCCGCCGACGCCAAAATATCGGTCACACCACCGAATCGCCAGTTCAGATACGTTATCCGGCAGCTGTTGTTCACCATAAAATACGAGAAAGTCGTTACCTAGTCCATGCATTTTTGTAAATTCCATGCTAACCCCACTCCTGCATCGTTGGATGATAGGGTTAGTCTAGCTTTTGCCAGGTTCAAAAGCTATTGATTTTATGCACGAATATTTGTACTTTTCGCGGTGACAAAGGGACGCGGCCCGCTGCTGCGCCGTTTCCGATTGCCTGACCAGACGCTGCCCGCGCCCATCAGGAAGGTCGGAATGCCAGCGGCCACCAGGGTGATCGCCCACTCCCGCGTGCCAAGCGGTACCGTTTTGAAGATCGGCTGCAGCGGTTCAATGTACATTACGCCAAGCAGCAACACAATCGACGACAGGACAGCGGCAACCAGATATTTATTTTGCAAAATATTACGGTGAAAAATCGACCGCGAGCTGCGGCAATCGAACACATGGATCAGCTGCGCCATGACCAGGGTGGCAAAGGCGACCGATTGCGCTTTGACCAGTTGGGCCGGATCCGATGGCGCATAGCGCAGCGTCAACCAAAACGCGCCCAGCGTGCATACGCCGATCAGCACTCCGCGGCTGATGATTTTCCAACCTAACCGGCGGGCAAAAATGTTTTCGTTTGCGCCGCGCGGCTTGTGCTCCATCAAGTCTTTTTCCGGTTGATCGACGCCCAGTGCCATCGCCGGCAAACCATCGGTCACCAGGTTGACCCACAAAATTTGGATCGGCAGCAGCGGCAGCGGCAAGCCCGCCAGCATGGCGAAGAACATCGTCAGGATTTCGCCGACATTGGAGGCCAGCAAATAACGGATGAATTTACGGATGTTCTCGTAAATGCTGCGTCCTTCCTCGATTGCGGCAACGATTGACGTAAAGTTATCGTCGTTGAGGATCAGCGAGGACGCTTCTTTGGAGACGTCCGTGCCCGTCATGCCCATGGCGATGCCGATATCAGCGGCTTTGATCGCCGGCGCGTCGTTTACCCCATCGCCGGTCATCGCCACCACATGCCCGTTCCGCTGCAGTGCCTTCACGATCCGCAGCTTATGCTCCGGCGACACCCGGGAATAGACGTAGATGTTGTCTACCTGCTTCTCCAGCTCCTCATCGCTCAGCGCCTCCAGCTGCTGGCCCGACATCGAGGTACCGCCCCGCGGCAAAATCCCCAGATCGGCAGCGATCGCTTCGGCGGTCAGCCCATGGTCGCCGGTGATCATCACCGTTTTGATGCCTGCGCGGCGGCAGACGGTAATCGCGTCCCGCGCTTCGCGGCGCGGCGGGTCGATCATACCGGTCAGACCCACGAAGATCAGCTGCGATTCCACTTGATCTTCATGCTCTGCCCCTTCGGTTGGCTTCAAGTCGCGGTAGGCCAACCCAAGCACGCGGAGTGCACTGCGGGCCATTTGTTCGTTGGCCGCTTGCACTTTCTGCCGGAATGTGCCCGTGAAAGGCACCACTTTGCCATCCCACAGGATATAGGAGCAGCGCTCGAGCAGCATATCCGGTGCTCCTTTGACGAGCGCCATTTTGCCGCCTTGATGGGAGACGATGACGGACATCCGCTTCCGCTTGGAATCAAAAGGAAACTCCAGATCGCGGACATACGTTCCGCTTAAGGCTGCCGGCGTCATGCCCATTTTGGACGCCAGCGTCACCAGCGCCCCCTCGGTTGGATCGCCCTTCAGCTTCCAGACCGATCCGCCTGCAGCGGCGTCCTCCTTCGTCTTGCGGCGGCCGCGCTTCTCCGGATCGTCGTCATAGATGACCGCATTGCTGCACAACGCGCTGATCTGCAGCATCCGGCGCAAGCTTTGGTCATTGCGCAAATCGACGGGCACGCCTTGGTCCAGAATATTGCCAACCGGCTCGTAGCCTTCGCCCGTCACTTCCAGCGATCTGCCTTCCAGCCACAACCGGGTTACGGTCATTTTGTTTTGGGTTAGCGTACCGGTCTTGTCCGAACAGATGACCGTAGCGCAGCCCAGCGTCTCCACCGACGGCAGCTTGCGAACGATTGCTTTGCGTTTGATCATGCGCTGCACACCCAGCGCCAACGCAATCGTCACGATGGCCGGCAGACCTTCCGGTATAGCAGCAACAGCAAGACTCACTCCGGCAAAGAACATGCTGGCGGCCGGCTGCCCTTGCAGAATCCCCAGGAGCACCACAACGACGGTCAAGCCAAGCGCCATATAAATCAAAATTTTGCCGAGCTGCTCCAGACGCCGTTGTAGCGGGGTTTCCTGGACCTCGGTATTTTGAATCAAATCGGCGATTTTCCCCATCTCGGTGTCCATGCCCGTGCGGATCACGATCCCCCGGCCCGTACCGCGGGTGATCATCGTGCCCATGAAGCCGATGTTCTTCTGGTCTCCCAGCGGAACGTCACTTTCACTCAGCACCCCCGCATGTTTGCCCACCGGATGCGATTCGCCGGTCAAAGCGGATTCTTCCACGTCCAGGCTGTTCGTAGATAACCACCGGATGTCAGCTGGAATCCGGTCCCCGCTTTCCAGCAGGACGATATCCCCTGGAACAAGCTCTCTGGCTGGAATGTTCTTGACGACGCCTTGGCGCAGCACATTGGCATGGGGCGCGGACAGCTCTTTTAATGCCCGCAGGGAACGCTCCGCACGGAATTCTTGGATGAATCCAAGCACCCCGTTCAGAATGATGATGGCGATGATTGTGACGGCATCCAGATACTCGCCGAGAAAACCGGAAATCAGCGTGGCACCCATCAGCACCAGCATCATAAAATCCTTGAACTGGTTCAGGAACAGCAGAATCGGGGAGATGCGCTCTCCTTCCTGCAGTTCGTTCCAGCCAAATTCCTCGCGTCTCTTCTGCGCTTCTTCATCGGTCAGGCCCTGTTCACGCGTGACGCCGAAGTGTTGCAGAAGCGCATCACTGCTCCACTGGTGCCAGTTTTTTTGTTCCATCCTCCTTAATTCCCCTTCCGTTTATTATGCAGTATCGGCGTGAAGGCTTTTCCACCTAGGGTAAATGTATTCTAGCCAGTCCCAAATTATCACAGGGGAGCCCTTAAGTTTTTGCCCGAAGTATGGCATCATAGAGGAGGGCTTTCTCGTGAAGCCGCCGCTTTCATACAAAAGTTTCAGAACAGGAGATTATCATAAAATGGCACTCGACGGCATCGTAACCCGAGCGATCGTACACGAATTGCAAACCTGCATCGGCGGTCGCATCAATAAAATACATCAGCCCGCGGAAAGCGACCTCGTCTTTCACCTGCGCACGCAGGCCGGCAATAAGCGGCTCCTACTGTCGGCGAATCCGACGTACCCGCGGGTTCATTTTACGGAAGCCTCGTTTCCGAATCCGCTGGAGGCGCCGATGTTCTGCATGCTGCTGCGCAAGCACTGCGAGGGTGGGACTATCGAAGCGGTGACGCAGGTCAGCATGGAGCGGATCATCCATATCGACGTCCGCACGCGCGATGAGCTCGGCGATTTGTCTATCAAGCGGATCATCATCGAATTGATGGGACGGCACAGCAACATCATCCTGGTCGACCCGGCCACCGGTACCCAATTGGACGGAATTCATCACGTGACGCCGGCCATTTCCGGCTATCGGATCGTCATGCCCGGCTTCGCCTATACAGCGCCGCCGGAGCAGCACAAGCTTCATCCGCTCGAAGCGGATCGTGCGGCTTTTATGGCCGCCTGGCAAGCGGCAACAGCCGAAGGCAAAGGCACCGGCAGCGGCTGGCTGGTCGATGCCTTCGCCGGGCTGAGCCCGCTGATCGCCGGCGAAATCTATGCCCGCGCCGGGGTCAGCGGCGTTGCAGCGGAGATCGGGCTGAATCCGGAGGAAGCGGAGCGGTTATGGTTAGCTTTTGACGGATTGATGGAGGAGGTTCGCAGCCAGAAGTATGCCCCCATTACCGGCGAAAACGCCAAAGGGAAAAGCATCTTCTCCGCCATTCGGCTCACAAGCGCCCACGGGGAGATTCGAACCTATCCTTCGATCAGCGAATGCATGGAGGACTACTACGGGGATAAAGCGCTGCGGGATACGGTCAAGCAGAAAACGAGCGACCTGCTGCGCTTCCTGCAAAACGAGCGGAACAAGAACATAAAGAAGCTAACTAACCTGGAGAAAGATCTGAGCGAAGCCGAAGATGCCGAACGTTACCGCATCTGGGGCGAGCTGCTGCTGCCTTCGCTGCATACGATCCGCAAAGGCGACACCAGCGTTGAGTTGGTCAACTACTACGATGAAGCGCAGGGAATGGAGACCATCACGCTGGATCCGCTGCTGACCCCTTCGGAGAACGCCCAGCGGTACTTTAAGAAGTACAACAAATTCAAAAACAGCCTCGCCGTCATCGAGGAACAGATGAAGCTGGCTAAAGAGGAAATTGCTTACCTCGATGGCTTGCTGCAGCAGTTGAACGATGCGACGTTAAGCGATATCGACGAGATCCGCGAGGAGTTGACCCAGCAGGGATATTTGCGGGACCGGGCCAAACGGGGCAAGAAGAAGAAAAAGAACGACCGTCCGACGTTGCACGTCTATACTTCGTCGGAGGGCATCGAAATTTACGTGGGCAAAAACAATCTGCAAAACGAATACGTCACCAACCGGCTCGGCAAACCCAACGATACCTGGCTCCATACGAAGGATATCCCGGGCTCACACGTGCTAATCCGAAGCGACTCATATGGCGATGCGACGTTAAACGAAGCTGCGCAGCTTGCCGCCTATTTCAGCCAGGCGAAGCAATCAAGCAGCGTCCCGGTGGACTGCACCCTCATCCGCTACGTCCGCAAACCAAACGGCGCCAAGCCTGGCTTCGTCATTTACGACCACCAGCGGACGTTGTACGTCACGCCAGATGAACAGCTCATTAAATCGTTGCCGAACACAGTGAAGAACGGCTGATGATTGTTGGCAAAGTCTCAAATGTAAAAGTGCAGTTGAACCCCATCCAAAACCGCCGAATTGAATCAATCAGATGCAAAAGTACAGTAGATTCTCAGCTTCACATGGGGATTTGCACGGATTCACGCCTAACGGACTGCACTTTTACATTTGCCCAATAAAAAACGGTGCTCCAAAAGGGATCATAGATTCATTGACCCTTTGGACCACCGTTTTTTCAGTTTTTCTCAGCCCGTCTGGCCGCCTCCGCCGCCTGTTTCAACCGTTCCACCGTACCCGGCGGTGCCGTGCGTCCACCCAAATCACCGTGAAAAACAACACCCTGCCGCACGCCGTGATAATCGGATCCCCCGGTCACGATAAGCCCGTACTGCTCGGCCATGGCGGCATAACGGATCTCCTCCTCCGCCCCGTGGTCAGAGTGGTACACTTCTATCCCGTCCGGCTTCCCACGCTCCAGGATCGACCGCACCAGCTCGTCGTCCCCGTACAAGCCCGGATGCGCTAACACCGCCGCGCCGCCTCCCTCATGAATCCACGTGATCGCCTCCTCCGGCGATATACGCGGCAGAGAAGCATATCCTGGTTTGCCTTCGGACAAATACCGATCAAAGGCCTCGCGCATATCCGACACGTACCCCTTGCGGACGAGAACATCGGCGATATGAGGCCGGCCCAAGCTTTCACCCGGACGCAGCGGCCGGGCCACCCCAGCCTTCACTTCCTCCATCGTAATCTCAAGGCCTAATTGCTGCAGCTTCGCGATAATTAGGGTATTTCGCTCCTCCCGAACCGACCGAAGCCGGGCCAAGCGCTCCAGAAGGTGTTCATCCTCGAAATTCAGGAAGTACCCCAACACATGGATGTCTTTGCCCCCGGCGCGGGTGCTGATTTCGATGCCGGGGACAACGTCCACGCCAAGCTCCTTCCCGGCCAGCAAAGCCTCCTCAATCCCGGCAACGGTATCGTGATCTGTGATGGCCAAGCCCGTCAGCCCTTTCTCCTTGGCCAGCCTTACGTTTTCCGCCGGCTTATTCATCCCGTCCGAAGCTTGGGTATGTGAATGAAGGTCGTAACGTTCGTTTGCCATATGTGGTTCCATGTTATCCCATCCTTCATTTTCGCAATGTCTTTTACGTAGTTTGCGGATATTCCCGCAGGAAAGTCAAAAACGTCACCGCTGTGACCGGCAACAGCGTCGATTTCAAGTGGATCGAATAAAACATCCGTTTAAAAGACAACCCTTCAATATCCAGCACCTCCAGCAGTCCCAGCGCCTGCTCATGCTTAACGGAAGAAGGTGAAATAATCGTGATGCCAATCCCGGCCTCGACCGCCGATTTTACCGCCCCCGTGCTGCCGAGTTCCATAACAGTACGAATTTGATTGATGTCAACACCGCATCTCCGCAGTTCATCCTCCATCACCTGACGAGTGCCAGAGCCTTTTTCCCGCAGTACAAAAGGGTAATGAATCGCTTCCTCCACCGTTACAGACCTTCTCCCCGACAACGGGTGGCCTGCGGGAACAATTAGCTTGAGCTCATCCTCCATGACAGGCTCGGATACCAAGTCCGGATGTTGAACCGGCGCTTCAACTAACCCGAAACTCAGCTGGTGATTCAGGATCTCCTCGATGATTTGCGTCGTGTTGATCACCTTCATCACGATTGAGATATGAGGGTATCGCTGTCCAAACGGCCCAAGGAGCCGAGGGAGGACGTATTCCCCGATCGTCAAGCTGGAGCCGAGCTGCAGCCGCCCCTCCAGCATCGATGTATGCCGCGACATGGCCTGCTCTGTTTCACGAATTAACTCCACGCTCTGGCGAGCAAACGGCAGCAAAGTTTGGCCGGCTTCCGTTAATTCGATCTTTTTCGTAGAACGGATCAGTAGCTTCGTGCCGAAGTAATCTTCCAGCGATTGGATTTGCATCGTAACCGCAGGCTGAGTCATGTGCAGTGCCTGGGCTGCAGCCGAGAAGCTGCCACGCTGCGCCACCGTATAGAAAATATGAAGCTGGTGATAGTTTAACGCCATCGTCCGGCACTCCCCTTTCTTTCCATTGCAAAGCTCTCCATTAACAATAGCATGCCCGGGCCAACTACATAAAGTGCTAGTCCCATGAATTGTTGCCCTATCAAAAAACGCCTGCCCTACATCCGATGGCTCTTATCACTTCTGTGCCCTTTATGTGCCCGCATATGGTCTTGTTCGCGCCTCTTTTGCACCATTATCCCTTTCGCTCAGAAATTAGGAATTGTGGAAGGAGGTTTTCTAAATGAGACAGTCCCAGAAAGCTGACCCTTCAGGATTAATTGGGGTCAATTGAGTAAGTTGATTTTTTGGGAGTTTTTTCTTGTGTACAGAACATATGTTTGGTATAATTTAAAAAGAGAACATTAGTTCGTAATTTTGGAGTTGGGAAGATTCACATTGGAGGGATCCGACATGGAGTTAGGTATGAATAAAAAGCTGCTTCAACCTATCAGCAGCCGTTTTCAAAGTGAGGCCGACTGTATCGAGGCGATCATCGCTATGAAGTGGCCAGACGGCTTCGTTTGCCCGCGCTGCGCTTATACCAAATGCACCCGTCTGTCCTCCCGACGACTTCCTTTGTTTGAGTGCAGAAGATGCAGCTATCAAGCCTCGCCTTTGGTGGGTACGATTTTTGAAAGAACCCATCTGCCTTTGGTGAAATGGTTTCAAGCTATGGAGCTGTTCCTGCTTCCCGACGGTATCTCAGCGCTGCGGTTGAGTCAGGTGATCCAAGTTGCCTACAAGACCGCGTGGCTCATGCTGCACAAAATCCGCTATACCCTCGGTGAATGTGATGCCCGGGAGCTGCTCTCTGGAGAGGTGAAGGTGAACCGCGATCAGTATGGGACGGATCCCAACCGCTTTCATCCAGCTTCTCAACCTTATGCCACCGCAGTCGTCGCCGGCTGCACGGTCACGGAGTCTGGTGAGCCCGAGCGTGTGAAGATCCAACTGATACCGCATAAAAGAGGAGGCGAGCAATGGGCTACCCGGCACGATCTCGCTACGTTCATCAACAAGCATGTAGACGTCCATACCTCAACCAAGCGGTGGTTCCCTTTCGTTTATCGGATGTATCTGCCCTTACGGAAAGTCGTGAGAGAAGCACGGGACTCTATCAGACGCACGTATGTCGCCTTGGGGATAACGCATTTGCAGGCGTATTTGAATGAGTATACCGTCCGCCGTTACCTGCGCATGTCCTTTTCCGAGGAAGAAATGCGCCAGAACATGCTGCAGATGTGCCTGTCCATTCCAGCAATCTCGTACCGCCAGCTAATCGTAATCCGCCGGATCTCAACCATTGCAGATGCGGCTTAATCGAGATGCTTATCAACATATCTATATTTTTCGCAATAAACCACCCGACTAGCTTTTTTTGCAACGTATTTTTAACTTTATCAACTTCAGAGCATTTCCTGTTCCCAGTTTCTCTTCCTCCATGACCTGACGCAACGGGATAATCGTTAAAAAGGGGCGGAGAAACTACGTTATCCTGCCACTGCCACCCCCGCACTGGGAAGGACGTGAGGGCCATGAGGGACGTGAGGGACGCCAGGGATGCAGGAGACGGGAAGGATGCGAGGAACGGAGGAGCGGAGGAGCGGTGTATTTGAGTTGCAGAAAAATCGGTGAAATCGTATTTGACACAACAGGCTAAAATGTCAAAAGAAGCAGACCGGTTAACGGCATGCTTCTTTCCAAATCGTTCTACGTCTTCTTTCTCATCTTCGGCTTCGGCCTAGTTTCTGTCTTGACCTACTCCCGCAGCTCCTAGCGGTGCTTGCGGCTGTTCTTCATCAGCGTCATTCGCCGGGAATGGCGAAGCCAGGAATAATAAGATTTCAAATCGCGCAATTCAATGGTTTCCGACATCCGTCCAAGAAAGGTAACGATGATCATGCGGTGCATCGGGCGTCCGGCAAGGTCGAACTCTCCGGGAATTTCCGCAAATTCAGCCACCATCACGAGATCGTCATCAATTAAATAGACGTCCTCTTCCTTGCGATAATATGGCGTTATGCGTCCCTGCTTTAAACATTCCCAAGCCCATCCGGCAATCTGTTCAACCCCGACATTATCCCGATCAATTCTGTCCTGGTATCGGAGCTTGGCATGGTTCGTTACTACGATATCGGCAACTCTCTTGTCCCCTAGTTGAATATAGAAGGATTCATAGGTTCTCCAGCGTTCCGTTGCCTTGTCTCTCATGCCGCACCTCTCATTGTATAGGTCTTTGTAAATAGATAAGTAAGTGATTTGCCAATAATTAGGTCTTTTTAACTAAGCTCTTTTGCCTATTATATTACATCATTCCCTAATTTTCTACAAGATTCAAGTGTTTTTTGCCAAAAAATAAGGTCTATAGAACTATAAATCCATAGGAGACAGTATAAACACAAAAAAGCCGCGCAACGAGTAGCTCGCTGCGCGGCTTTGGCATTCGAATCGCTTGGTCTAACCTTCGGTTAGAGTCCGTAGAAGCGGGTTTTGTCCGGGACGTCCTTACTGTATTCGGTTTTAATTTCCCCACGGTAAGACCGCTCAATTTTGCGAACATAGGATAACTTACGGATATTCCGCATCGTCTCTTCCGCCCGATCGGCATTCACATACATAACCACATAATGCATGCGGCGGGATAGATAATGCACGCTTCCGTATTTTTCTAAGTTCCTTGCCGCTTTCAAGTCGCTTACCCATATGATATATCCTGTACGCTCCGGAAACATGACTTTCCCCTCCCGTGGCTTAACTACCTGGAACTTCCGGAAACCAATCTTCCGGAATGATCGGCTGCTTATGCTCTTAGCCGCAGCTGCAACTTCCACCGGCGCCGCATCCGCCTTTCGGATTCGGATCATTGCTTGGCACCTTGATCGTATCGGAAACGGCATAAGCGATCATTTCCGACATCTGGTGGAGGATATCGTCGAGTTCGTTCTCAGCGGCTTTAAACTTCCGAACCGCCTCGAAGCGCTCTAATTCCCGCTCCACCTCGGCCACTTTATCCTTGGCCTCGTGATAATTCGGATGGAAATGTCCAAAGCGCTCGGTTTCCCGGAACAGTTCCTTCTGAGCTTCCAGCTTCTTGACCCATGCCTGAATCTCACTATCTTCTTCCACGCGCTTTTTCCAATACAAATATTCGGAAACGGCGGCGGATTGATTTATCATATCGCCCAATTCATAGGCGTTGATCAGCACTTCGGCCATGTCGACCGTATTCTTCGCGATTACGCTCATGAATTTCATCTCGCTTTTGTGGTTATTGTTCCACCCAACAGGTAGACGTCACTATCATACCACAATCCTTTAGCGAGCAGAAGAGGTTCATCCTTCCTAAGCTCTCATTTGCGTAAGCCTGTTGGGAGAATTAGGCGGATCGCCTGCCAATCTCGGGGTGACAGCAGCACTTCCTCTCCTGGAGTCTCTTTTCCCTGTGCCTCAGATGAGGGTAGCTTACGCACTCTGACTTGCCAATCCGTTTCACTTTCCACGACTGCCAGCGGCACGCAAACAACGCTCTCTCCTCCGATCTGCAGCATCAGCTTGGCAGACCAGGCCAAAGCCCGTTCGATCAGTTCACGGGCGGTCGAGGCGTGATAACGCCGCAATTCCTTCCACCACATGACAGGGATCTCCGACAAACCCGGGAACAGCTCGTCTACTTCTGGCGGACGGGTTTCCGGCTCATAAAAGTGCAGATCCGCTCCTTTATAAATCCAGCCTTGGCCCTTCTGCCCGCTCGGCCCCTCATCATTTGACCAGGTGATTTCCATTTCCGTAAGCTTCGGAAGAATCGGTTCATTGGGGGCTGGAGTGCCCCGGTGAACCGGAGCCAATCGCTCACTTTCTAGAATCTTGATCACTTCCGCCTCGCTGTCCGTCGTTACGAGAAAATGAAGCGGACCAATCCGCTCCAGCTTGCCGGCCAGCGATGGCAAATCTGCAATGCGGTCCGCGGCTTCCGTATCCGCACAGCTGAGCAGTTTCACTTCGGTGAGCGTGGTACGGCCGATTTCCCGCCCCCATTGGAGCAAGCCGTCGCGAACAGGCGCTGGTACACCGGCAGAATGCTCCTCCAGCAGCTGCAGGATCTCCTGCGGCGTACGACCCAACTTGCATGCCTGCTCCAGGCCCGCACGCGTCAAACGGTAGACGCTCATTACGCCTGACGAGGCCAGTTCAGCGCAAGCCTCCAGCTCAAACCGGACCGTAAACGGTACGTCTGGCGGAACCAGCAGCTCGAAATCAGGCTGCACGATCAGCTTCCCTTTCGCCGATGGGGAAGCCGTCGGCGAAGAAGCGTCCCGTTCAATCAGCCAACGGAACATCCGGCCATCCTCCGGATGGCGGCCAAGCTCCATCCAGCCGCAGCCGCACAAAGCTTCAAGCCATCCTTCGATCCAAGCGGCGCGCTCCGGTGACAGATCGCCGCTCTCCACCCCCAGCAGCCCCTGGTCTTGGAGCGAACCCAGCAGTTCCTCCACCGAATACCACGCGCCGGGTTTTAAATCCGGTGCCGTTAGTCGCAAGGCGACATGCTGCAGTCCAACGTCAGCCGGAACATAGCGCTGCAGCTCGCGCATTAGAACGAAGTTCATCGCCGGCACATCCAAGGACAGCCATGCCGCCATTCCCGGGACATCCGCCCGCCAAACCACCCTCTCCTTGGCGATCAGCCCTAGCGCCAGCAGCAGATCCATCACAACCGCAAGTGCGGGAGAATATACGTCCGGATGCGGATAGTTGAGCTGCAGACCTGCGATGTCTTCCGCTTTCAGCGCAATTCGGTCTTCCAACTTGCTGTGTTCCTTCTGGTGAATCGTCCCTTTCGCCGTCATCCGCAGTCCATTGGCGGCAATCCAGGTCAAAGCGCGGAACAAATCCAACGCCAATCCAGGTTTGGCCTCCCGTTCAAGTTCCACGCGCACCGGGTTCTGCTCCCGCAGCTCCGCGTACCCCCATATCTTCCACATCTCTAGCTGGCGGTCGAGCGGGATGTAAAACAGCTTCTCTCCCCAAGCCTTGCGTACCGCAGCGATTTCTCCAGAGCGCAGGAGCACCGGCAATGCAGCGCGAATGTCGGCTCCGCTCAAGCTGCCAGCCGCGGCGGCGTTAGCTTGTTCCAGCCGAAACGGCTGTCCTGCATAACGCCGAAACAGGAGCCGGAGCGCCTCCATCTCCGCTTCGTTTAATGGCTCCCTAACTGGCCCATCTATCAAAGAATCTTCGTAAGCTGGCATTTCCGACCGCCTGCTCATGCTTCGATCCCCTCCTGCTCGCGCCGCACGGCATACTCATAACCCTGCTCCAGCAAAAACAATTGCCGCCGGAGGGCAAATTCCTGTTCGCGGGTGTTCTCCGACACGAGGGTATAAAAATAAGCCCTGCCGCCGTCTCGCTTCGGCCGCAGAATCCGTCCGAGACGCTGCGCCTCCTCTTGACGCGAACCAAAGCTGCCGGAGATTTGAATCGCCACCGACGCATCCGGCAAATCTACCGCAAAATTGGCTACTTTGGACACGGCCAGAACCGGAATTTCCCCTTCGCGGAACGCCTGAAACAATCTGCTCCGTTCCGCCTGCGGCGTACTCCCGGTAATGAGCGGAACGTGGAGTTCCGCGGCGATGCTTTGCAGCTGATCCAAATATTGCCCGATAATCAGTACCTGACGGTCCCGATGCCGGTCCAGCAATCGCCGTACGATCTCGTTCTTATACGGGTTCTCCGCGGCGATTCGAAACTTCTCCCGCCCTTCCGCCCGGGCGTATTGATTCTGTTGTGGCTCGGGCATCGCCACCCGGATTTCCTGGCAATCGACCTGCGCGATAAAACCGCTCTCTTCAAGCGTTCTCCATGGGACATCATACCGTTTGGGTCCGATCAAGGAGAAGACGTCCCGCTCGCAACCGTCCTCGCGAATCAGGGTGGCGGTCAGCCCAAGCCGACGGGTCGCCTGAATATCGGCGGTTGCCCGGAAAATCGGCGCCGGAAGAAGATGAACTTCATCGTAAATGATTAATCCCCAATCCCGTTCTTGGAACAGGGACATATGCTTGAAGCCCTCCTCTTTGCGGGCTCGATGGGTCAATATTTGATAGGTCGAAACCGTCACCGGTTTGACTTGTTTTTTCTCTCCTGAATATTCTCCAACCGCTTCCGGCGGCAAAGTCGTTTTCGAAATCATTTCGGAAATCCATTGACGTACCGAGGTCACATTGGAGGTTAAAATCAGCGTCTCGCACTGGAACCGTTCCATGGCGGCCAGTCCAACTACGGTCTTTCCCGCTCCGCAGGGAAGTACGACAACACCGCTTCCGCCTTCACCAGCCTTGCCGGCAAATGCAGCGACCGCTTCCTGTTGGTACGGTCTGAGCCGAAACGGCCTTCCTCCTTCCAGTTCCTCCCGGAGAGCAAACTTCAGGTTGCGGCCTTGGTGGTAGCCTGCTTCGTCCAGGACAGGATAACCCAGCCGGGCAAGTTCTCGTTTTAAGCTGCCGCGCCATGCGGCCGGCAGATGGAGATGGCGCTTGTCCACCAGGCTCCAAGTCCCCGCCGGTAAATCCAGTTGTCGGGATAACTGCTCCAGAAAACCCTCTTCTTCGGTTCCAACGTACTCCAGTTCCAATCGGTCCGATTCACCTGGAACCGGACGCAGCTTCAGCTGCCCGAACCTTCCCATCCAGTTGCGGATGTCTTCAGCCGCGCCGCTCGGCAGTCCATATCGGGCCATAGACTGAAGTTCTTCCAGCACTCGATCCGCATCGATCCCGCAGGAAGCGGCATGCCATAATGTGAGCGGAGTAATTCGATATGTATGATAATAAGCCGGGCTCTTCACCAACTCGGCATAATGGGACAACTGTTCCCGCGCCGTTTCGAAGCCGGGATGCTCCTTCTCCAGCAGCACCGTTAAATCTCGCTGAACGATACATGCTCCCGTTTCTATCATCGGTTATGCCCTCCTTTAGATCAGCCTCTTGCAACCAGCAAAAAGAGAAGTCCGCCGCCAAGGCTGCGAACCTCTCCCGCTTACTTTCTCTTCGTCATTAATGTACCTGCTCCGAGATTTCGGACAGAGCCTCCCCGGCATTGTCGGCAAAAATATTACGTACCGCCAAATCGCCAAGCGATACGATCCCGATCAAGCGATCCCCTTCGCATACCGGGAGCCGGCGGATTTGCTGCTCGGCCATCAGTTCTGCGGCCTCGTCCACCGACATGTCGCGGGAAGCGGTTTTGATCCCTTTGGTCATCACTTCGGAGACTGCCGTCGAGCCGGGACGCTTCTCGGCGATACCGCGGATCACCAAATCCCGGTCTGTGATGACGCCAATCAGCTTATCTCCGCCTTCAACTACCGGAATGAAACCCGTGTCGTGTTCTTTCATTTTAACCGCTACTTCGTAAACATTATCCTGCGGCGTCACAGTAACGACGTTTTGGGTCATAATCTCGCTAACTTTTCTCAACATAAATCCCTCCTTTGAACATAGCGTGCCAAAGTAGGAATCCGATTATGCGTGTTCGTCCTGATAGGATTCCGCCATCGCCGCCAGCAGCCCCGCCGCATGCAGCATGGCGTCTTCGTCGATATCAAATTTGGGATGATGGTGCGGATACATTGCGCCCTTGCCGGGATTTCCCGCGCCAACAAACATGAAACAGCCCGGAACCCATTGCAAATAGTAGGCAAAATCCTCCGCCGGCATGATCTTCGGCGACAGCTCGGCCCGCAGTCCGAACACCCCCGGAGCCACCTTCGTAAAACGATGGTATTCACCTTCATCGTTCACCAAGCTCGGGTAGCCCATCATATAGTTGATTTGTGCCTTCGCACCGTATGCTTCCGCCGTGCTTTGGGCCAACACATGAATCCGCTCGCGGATGAGCTCCCGCGTCTCCTCGCGGAAGCAGCGGACCGTGCCGGACAATCTGCAGCGGTCGGCGATGATGTTCTGCGCCGTGCCGCCCTGGATCGAGCCGATCGTCACAACGGCCGGGTCCAGCGGATCCACCGAGCGGCTCACCACGCTTTGCAGCTGCAGCACAAGCGCCGAAGCGGCCACCACGCTGTCCACCGTTTTATGCGGCATGCCACCATGCCCCCCGCGTCCCTGCACATCGATGAAGAACTCGTCGGTCGAAGCCATCAACGGTCCCGGTGCGCTCGCCACCGTGCCGACCGGAATCGGCGTCCACAGGTGCACTCCGTAAATAACGTCCACGCCGTCCAGCGCACCTTCCTCGATCATCGATTTCGCCCCTCCCGGGCAAACCTCTTCCGCCGGCTGGAAGATTAGACGGATCTCCCCGCGAAGCTTCGCTTTGGTGCGGCTGTAGTACTCCGCCAGTGCCAGCAGCGTTGCCGTGTGGCCGTCGTGACCGCAGGCGTGCATCACGCCGGGGTGCTGAGAGGCGTACTCGCACGTTTTTTCGTCCTGGATTGGCAACGCGTCCATATCAGCCCGAAGCGCCACCGTTTTGCCGGGAAGCTCTCCCCGGATGCGGGCTACAAGGCCAAACCCGCCGACATTAGTTGTCGTTTCGATCCCCAGCTCCCGCAACTTATCGGCGACCAGCGTTGAAGTCTCCTTTTCCATGAAGGAAAGCTCCGGATAGCGGTGAAAATGACGCCGCCGCTCCACCATGGATGGAAACAAATCGCTTAACAGCTTCTCCTCCATCGTCCCACTCCTCTTTCCACGATCTCGTTTAGCTTATTGTAGCAGAAAACGGGTGACTCGTTCAGATTTACCTTAAGGAAAGCCGCCGATTTGCGAGGTTTTCCCATGCTTGCACAACCGATGGAAACATAATATCATGGGGATAAGTGTGATAACTTTGATGAAAAAAGTTCACATTTGAATCGATCCGTGAACTTTGGACCAATATTTTGAAGGGGGCACTCTTTACAATGATCGTAGAAAATACCGGATTGGACGGACTGCAAAGCGATTTGGCTTACTTAGACGAAGCTGCGGAGAAGGTAGGCTTCATCCGTTGGCAATGGGAATATTACCGCGCTACATACGATTATAAAATTGAATATAATAACAGCGACTATTACCTCCGCATCAATACACGGGTGGTAGAAGGCAAACTGGAACGTCCAGACACGGTACTGGCAATCGAAGCGGTCTATATGGGGCGGGCCACTTTTCCGCACGGCTTGGAGTATGAATCGGAGATTCCTGCGATGGTCATGAAGACCGCCAATCATAAGTTGACGGAATTAAAGGAACTTCTTGAGGCCTAATCGGTAACGCGATGAAAGAAGGCACAGAGAAACCAAGACGCGGAGCCCCCGATTTTCAGTTGCTCATCTTAACCTTGCTGATGGCCGGTTTCGGAATCGTTATGGTGTTCAGCTCCAGCTCCAGCATCACGCTGGTTGATGCCAAATTTGGTTATGACCCGATGTATTTTACGAAACGGCAGATTATATTCGCCTTAATCGGGTTAGTCGGCATGTTCGTGACGATGAATATCCCTTACGAGAAATATAAGAAGCTGTTTATCCCTGTGTTCATCCTGGCCATCATTATGCTGCTGCTTGTACCCTTTATCGGCGGACGCATCAATGGCGCGACCAGCTGGTTCACGATTGGTACGCTCGGGATTCAACCGACGGAGCTTGCTAAAATCACGACGATCTTGTACCTGTCGGCCCTCATCTCCAAGAAAGGCGAGCGGTTCCGGGATCTAAGAACCGGGTATATCCCGGTCATGGTCATCGTTGGTTTTGTCGCCGGCTTGATCATGCTCCAGCCTGACCTTGGCTCTTGTCTGATTCTTGTGGCTACCGCCGGGCTGATTATTTTCGCCGGCGGCGCGAATTTGAAGCACATTCTCGGTTCCATTGGGTTGCTCATATTAGGTGCCAGCATCGTGCTAGGCGTCGAAGCGTTGTGGGACAAGATCAATCCGCCCGATCCCACCGTCGCTGCGAGCAGCGATTATCGGATGGGCCGGATCGAAGCCTTCCTCGACCCATGGCATGATACGCAAGGAACCGGCTACAACCTGATTCAATCGCTCACCGCGATTGGCCATGGCGGACTAACCGGTACTGGATTCGGACAAGGCATTCAGAAGCTGCATTATTTGCCGAATGCGTATAACGATTTTATTTTCTCCGTCATCGGCGAAGAATTCGGGTTTATCGGTACGTTGATCTTCCTGCTGTTTTATATTTATTTCATTTGGCGCGGGCTGCTCGTGTCGCTGCGCTGCCAAAGCACGTTTGGCACGTTAGTTGGGGTTGGGATTATGGGCTTGATCGCTATCCAGGCGTTCGTTAACATCGGCGGCGTCACCAACACGATTCCGGTGACCGGCGTCACCTTGCCCTTCATTAGCTACGGCGGCTCTTCGCTGCTCGTTATGATGGTCTCGATGGGCATTGTGCTTAGCATTTCGCGCGAATCATCTCCGCCATTGAAGCAGGAACGCACCAAATCGGTGATCATCCGCGAACCAACGCCGTTCGAACTGCGCAGAGAAGCCCGGCGCGGTTTATAATTTGAAGCTAACAAAAGAAGACTACGGAGTGATGATCTCCGTAGTCTTCTTTATGCTTACTGCATATGCCAGCAATCCGGTCATTCGAGGCCGAAAGCGAAACTCAGGTATGCTGCAGAAGGTCAAGGAAGGGGCGATCAGATTTCATCGTCCTTAAACGCCACGCCCTCGACTTTCACGTTCACTTCTACAATTTTAAGTCCCGTCATGCTCTCTACCGCTTCTCGAACATTTTGCTGAAGCATCCGGCAAACTTCGTGGATCGGCGTCTCATATAACACGATAATTCGCAGGTCGATTGCCGCCTCCAATTGACCAACTTCGACCGTGACGCCCTTTTGCACATTTTTGCCGCTTAACCGTTTAGCCCAACCTTCGGAAAGCCCCCCGGACATCGCGGCAATCCCCGGTGTCTCTAGAGCAGCCATTCCGGCGATTTTGGCGACAACATCGTCTGAAATCCGAATTTGCCCGCTATCCAACTGCAGTTGTTCGGTCATGGTCATTCCTCCTTCAACCTCATTAATTTCATTGTAAATCGGAAGTCGTATTAAAGCAAATGTAGACCTTTCGATTAATTTTGAGTAAAATTGTTACATTCAGTTTATTGCCAAAAAATGACTAACTCGAGGTGTTCCATGAAAAAGTTTATTTCACCCGCATTGTTGCTGATTTTCTTTGCACTTAGCGCCATGGGGCATTACGCGCACTGGTCAGCAACGTTAGAATTTGTCATCTCCGCGATCGCCGTCATTCTTGTCGCGGGCTTTCTCGGCCGGGCAACGGAGAGCGTGGCGCATTACGCGGGTCAACGCCTGGGCGGCTTCCTAAATGCCACCTTCGGTAATGCGGCCGAATTGATTATCGCCATCATGCTGGTCCGCGAAGGGCTGTTCGACATGGTGAAGGCCAGCATTACCGGGTCCATCATCGGCAACCTGCTGCTCGTGCTGGGGCTCAGCTTGTTTGCGGGAGGCTTAAAGCACAAGGTGCAAAAATATAACGTCACGTTAGCCGGCATGAACGGCTCGCTGATGATCGTAGCGATCATCGCATTGTTCGTCCCGGCGATCTTCCTGCAAACCCACGTGCTGCACGAGGACGATCGTTTCGCGCTCAGTTTGGTTGTTGCCGGCGTTCTGATTGTCGCCTATATCCTCTGGCTGATCTTCTCCATGATCACGCACAAGAACCATCTGGCAGATATTAGCGAGAAGGACGCGGAAGAGCTTCCGCATGAACATGCCCCGGCCTGGTCCAAGGGGAAGTCGATTTTATATCTGGTGATCGCTACCGTTATGGTTGCGTTCGTCAGCGAATGGTTGGTACATACGCTTGACACGCTGACCGCCGATTTCGGTCTGAGCGAGTTGTTCGTCGGTGCCTTTGTCGTTGCGATCGTTGGTAATGCCGCCGAACACAGCGCTGCCATCATGCTGGCGATGAAGAACAAAATCGGGGCAGCCGTAGAAATCGCCGTCGGCTCTAGCTTGCAGATCGCTTTGTTCGTGGCTCCTGTGCTCATCTTCGTCAGCCATCTGTTTGGCAAGCCGATGGATATCGTATTTACCGTCATCGAGTTGGCCGCGATTGGCGTCTCGGTATTTATCGCCAAATCCATCACGCAGGACGGCCAAACCAACTGGTTTGAAGGGGTACTGCTGCTGGCGGTCTATATGATTCTCGGCGTTTCGTTTTATCTCGTATAACCCTCAACAACAAAACAAGCGTATGTCTTCGGCAACTTCCGAAGCATACGCTTGTATTATTTAGCAGCAACAGCAAATGCCTTACTGTTGTCTATTGTTCATGGCTTCATACAGCGAGGCCAAATTACGTTCCAATCTGCTGAGGATTTGTTTACCTACCGTTTCTTGAATAAGTCCGACGCGAATTGCGTAATCTACTTGTCTGGAGAATCCATACATCTGGGTATCCAGCACTTCCTCATAGAGAGGGCAATAACGTGTGGCCAAGTTCTCCATCTGTACTTCGATCAGCTTCTCAATTTTATCTGCATCTTCTTTCAGAAGATTAAGTGCCTTCAGGTTTAGTTGCTCCTGCAACTCAGATGAAGTCATGCTTCTTCCCCCCTATGTCCAAAATCGCCTACCATTCATCTCTAATCTTAATATTAGACGAAATCGAAAGCCAATACAAGAACCTGCTTAAATTAACCTATCTATGAAAAACCGCTGAGTACCGCTGTTCGCAGGCATTAAAAAACACCCCCGACCTAAGTCGGGAGTGTTTCTCATTGACATTAATCGGCAACAACTTTGACGTCCAACCCGTGTTTCGCAAACACTTCGGTTACGGCTTTCTTCGCTTCTTCCGCATCCGGTCCGTGAACGTGAAGCTCATAGCTCTTCGTATTTACGAGCGTGGTGAAGAGGCCGAGGATACTTTTTACATCGATGTACTTATTGTCCGCTTGAAGCACAATGGAAGAAGTGAACTTGCCTGCTGTTTGGGCAATTTCGACTACCGCTTCATTGTTCGTGGCCATAGGATCCCTCCGTCTTTAACATTGGAAATAACATACTTCAATCATACATTGAATCCGCTTTCCTAGCAAGGAGGATTTCTGATTACTTCAGGTTTTCCGGGTTCAATCCCTCAAGCTCAGGCAGCACAAAAATGCCATCCTTACGGATCAGTACATCGTCAAAATAAATTTCTCCGCCGCCGTAATCCGGACGCTGGATCAGCACAAGATCCCAGTGAATCGAGGAACGGTTGCCGTTATCGGCTTCCTCATAAGCTTGACCTGGGGTAAAGTGAAGGCTGCCCGCAATTTTCTCGTCGAACAAGATGTCCTTCATCGGATGCAAAATATACGGGTTGAATCCGATCGCAAACTCCCCGATATATCTAGCCCCTTCGTCCGAATCCAGGATTTCGTTCATCCGTTTCGTGTCGTTGCTCGTAGCTTCAACGATCTTACCGTTCTCGAAGCGGAATTTGATATTCTCGAACGTAACTCCGTTGTACAGCGTAGCCGTATTGTAGCTGATCGTGCCGTTTACGGAATCGCGGACCGGAGCCGTATAGACTTCACCATCCGGGATATTCCTTTGACCGGAGCACTTGACCGCCGGAATGTCTTTAATCGAGAAGGTCAGGTCGGTGCCCGGAGCAACAATCCGGACTTTGTCCGTTCTGTTCATCAGATCGGCCAAGGCATCTTGCGCCCGATCCATTTTGGCATAATCCAGGTTACATACGTCAAAATAGAAATCCTCGAACGCTTCCGTGCTCGTATTGGCCAATTGGGCCATGCTGGCGTTCGGATAACGGAGCACAACCCATTTCGTACGTTTCACCCGTTGTTCGCTATGTACAGGGTGGGAATAAAGCGAATTGTACAGTTTCATCTTATCTTCGGGTACGTCGGACAGATCGTTGACGTTAGAACCCGCACGAATGCCGATGTAACAGTCCATCATTTGCATCCGTTTTAAATCGTATTCCGCCCAGGTTTTGATGCCGTCTTCCGTGGCGTATTTCAATTGCGCACGTTGTACAGCCCGGTCAGTAATCTCAACGAAGGCGTTCCCGCCCTTCTTCCCAACCTCTTCCACGACCGCTTTCAGCAAATCACGTTCATCGCCAATCATTTCGACCAGGACGTTCTCTCCCGGTTGTACATTTACGGAATAACCAACCAGGTTTTCCGCCAGCTTCTGAATTCTAGGATCTCGCATCTGGCTTCACACTCTCCTCAATATTCGTTGTGGGATTTGGTATTACAACCCGTGCCGGCCGTCCAAACACCCCATTGGTTTAACCATTGGTTAATTCTTCTGCTATTGTAGCACGATAGGGTCGGAAAGTCAGCCTAACCTAGGATGTCACTCACGCCTACTGATAACCCTCAAACCGGTTATCGGTTCGCAGCACCTCCCGCTGCGGCACGCCTTTGGGTGACAAATAATTCAACGTCGTCTCCGAGGTCAGCCTGGAAGGTAATCCCGATTTGCGGTCAATCGTCAAATGGTAGACGACGGTCGCTTTCATTTGCTTCAGCATGACCGCTAACTGCTTGCTGCCCGTCGTCCAGATCTGCGACAACTCGTTTCGCAGCTGCTCCTTCTGTGAAGCCGGCACCTGTTCTAATTGCGCCAGCCCGGCCTCACGCGTGAGCTCCATTTCCGACAGCAAGCGATCCTTTAACCGCATGGTAGCTTCGGCTGGATCCATCTCGATCCGAAGCACCTTCGTCCCCCGTGCAGCACCGCTTTCGGAAGTGATCGTTTTCTTAGCGGCCATTCGAATCTCCTCTAGTTGTTCCAGCGGGTTCAGACGGACCACCCCTTGCAGCAGCGCATTGTGGTCATCGGATTGCACCAGCCAGTTCCCGTGCTCTAACCGGAGCTTGGCTTCCCAGCCATTCGGCTCTGCTAATCCCGCCGTTTGCAGATGGCCTGCAGGGTTTCCCGCCCGTTGACCCATCGGCTCGCCTCGGATACTTAATTCCCTATGCTCTTGAAGACGTCCCGTATAACTGAAACTCTCTTCCAGCCCTTGCCCGTTTCCGCGCTGCAAGGCGGCTAAGCCGCGAAAGGTTAACGTGTCACATCCCGCCAGCCCGGACCAGGTGAAGTCAAACCACTGCTCCGGCGTCCTCGCTTCGTTGATCCCGCACGACGCCAAGATTAGCGTGACTAGCAGGCCATAGATGATCTTCCCTAACCGATATTTATACGTTGGCCTTCTCCGTGATATCCCCTTCATATGCAAGCCCCCGCCTGAAAAAATAAACCCGGTTCCCCACCGGATCATTCCTTTTGCTAGTTCTAGCAGTATCCTGCCACAGGGACGGTCACTCTATTCGCAGGTTCGACCGGCAACCCAAAAAAGAACGCTCCCGCCGTCCATATGTCCGGTCGAGAGCGTTCTATACCAATAAAGCAACCATTTACGAGGAGGGGGCGTCCTCTCTGGATCCGACTTGCGTCTGGTTCCGCCCGTTGTTCTTGGCTTTATACAGCGCCATATCCGCCTCATAGAAAAGCGACTCCACGCTAAGCTTCTCATCGCCCTTTACCCACTCAGCGATACCGCATGAGACGGTCACCGGCGGATCGGTATCCATCGCGACGCGCAGCCGAATCGTTTCTGCGATTTGGTAGCTGTTCTCAGCGCTTGCACCGGGCAAGTACACCGCCAGTTCTTCGCCTCCCCAGCGGGCGGCGATATCTGTCTTGCGGATTGAGCTCTTGACGATTGCGCACACCTGCTTCAGGATTTTATCCCCGGTTTGGTGCCCGTACGTGTCGTTGACCTGCTTAAACTGATCAATATCCACGATGATTAAGGAACCGTTCGTGTCTTTCTTCTGGAATTCCTGGATCGCATCATCGACGTAATGGCGGGCGTAAAGTCCAGTCAGCATATCGCGATTGGCCATCCGGCGTACCTCCGCATGCAGCGACGCGTTGGCGATTGCAAGACCGATGTGTGAGGATAAGACCTGAAGCAGCTTGTAATTATCATAAGAAAAAAAGCGGGTCTTGCGGTGCGCCAGCATGATTACCCCGTTCACTTCTCCCCGGACGAACAAAGGTGCGGTGATCAGCGAGCGGGAGTTCGTCTCCTCCATAAATCTCGAGGATACCTTCCCATAGGCTTGAAAGTCCGACAGAATGATCGGCTCCTGCGTGGAATATACCAGCCCGCTGAATCCATAGTTTTTCGGAAAATGCTCCTTCGACAGCCCCGGAACATTGCTGGACACAATCTCGAACGTTTCTGTCTCTTTGTTTAATTGGGAAATACAGCAATACTCCGCCTGAAAAATCGATAGCAACTCTTCGGTTGCAAATTGGAAAACTTCCTTGAGCCGCAGACTTTGATTCAGCCGTTTCGTTAATTCATTGATCAGCCTCAGCTCGTTGATCAGCAAATTCGATTGTTCATACAGCTTCGCGTTCTCAAATGCCGTGCCGGCCGTATCGGCCAGCATGCCGATCAGCTGCAAATCCACATCATCGATCTCCTCACGCTGGATGCGCAAGTGGAAAACCCCGTACACCCCTTGTTTGCCACTGAGAGGTACGGCGATTTCCAAATTTCTTTCGCCTTCTCCCTTCGGATCCACGGTTTCCCTGACCTGCATTCTGCCCTCCATGAAAGCCCTCACGAGCAGCTCATCGCCTTGTCCAAGCAATTGAAACGATTTAACCCGCGGATCGAGACTTACATGATCCTGAGACATAAGCAACTCCAGACGGGCATTCGGATACATGCCGGACACCCGCTCGAACACCTCGGTCAGGACCGAATCCACGTCGATCTTATCATGAAGCTTCTGCACCATTTGAAAAAGCTTAGAGCGGCGCTGCTCCTCCCGCTTGGCTTGCTGCTGGATGCGGACCAAATCCGTAATGAACATTCCCTCAAAGCAACGATAAAAACAGGTTTGAAACAGCCGGGCCGCCATCTTGGCTAACAAGATCGCCTCTGAAGTGCAGCTCTCACGCATGAGACAGCCAAACACCGCAAACAACTCGCCATGAATGCGTGTATACACCGGTACAGCCGCATAAACTCCGTCGGCCTTCTGGGCTGCGATGGCTTTGCGCTCATACAAGCTCTGCTTGATGACCTCTTCCATTCCGCTAGGCCAGGAACGTTCCAGCGGTTGCCGCGGGTTCAACGAATCGGCAAGCAGCTTCTCGCCGCGGCTGCCGGCAAGGAAGAAATCAGCCTCGCCGAGTTCCGGCATATCGCTGATCTGTTTGCGCCATTCCGCAAATCCCTGTTGTAATATGGAATCGATGTAGGGAAAATCGTGGGCGTTAATATCTAGCTGCCGCAGCCAATCGGTATAATCGTTGACATCATCAAGCCGCGGCAGGCCGGAAGCGTTATTCAGGTTCAGCATCGGCTGACCCAAGGATTGATCGGCCATAAAAAAGCTCCTTTATATGCTGCGTTGGAATTGTAACCCTTCTGCGATAAATATTAAACGGACAAGCTCTTGTCCTGAAGTTCAAGCTTGTCCATCTCCGCCATATCCGATCTTGTCTGATATCTCTATTTTACTATCTTCCTTAGGGTTTTGCATTATAAATCCTAAGGTTTAAGGTATTTTTTTGGGACTAAAGCCCTATCGACAAAAATCCACCCATCTCTACAAAATCACTTATTGACTTTATAACCTCAATTCATATAATATATATTGTTGATGAAGACTGGATAGAGTCTTACTTAGGGCGTAACGCATGCGAGCACCCTCTCGGTTTTTGTTGCTGACGGGACAGCGGCTGAACTTTCCTGTCAGGGAGCGTATCATTATCTATCCTTCGCTCAACCAAACAAAACCCGCGCAAGTAGAACCCTAGACGAAATTTAACTAACAAAGGAGTCTACCTATACAATGGCACGTTACACAGGTCCTAAATTTAAACTTAGCCGCCGTCTTGGCATTTCCTTGAGCGGCACTGGCAAAGATTTGAAACGTCCGTTCCCTCCGGGGCAACACGGTCCTAACCAACGCAGAAAAGTAAGTAACTACGGAGCACAATTGCTCGAGAAACAAAAACTGCGCCACATGTACGGTTTGGGTGAGAAGCAATTCCGCACCCTGTTCGAGAAAGCGCAGCACATGCCTGGTATCGCGGGCGAAACGTTTATGATCTTGCTTGAAAGCCGTTTGGACAACCTTGTTTACCGTCTGGGCTTCGCGAACTCCCGTGCTGGTGCACGTCAGCTCGTATCCCACGGTCACGTAACGGTTAACGGCAAGAAAGTAGACATCGCTTCTTACCGCGTAAACGTTGGCGACGTAATCGGCCTTCGTGAAAGAAGCCGTGGTCTCTCTTCCGTGAAGGAAGCTCTGGAGAACCGTACGCATGTTCCGGCTTACCTGGAATTCAACGACACGACTCTGGAAGGCAAATACATCCGTTTGCCAGAACGTTCCGAGCTGTCGCAAGACATCGACGAGAAGCAAATCGTCGAGTTCTACAACCGTTAAGATTCGGAAGCAAACCGACCCAAGTTGTTCTCAACTTGGGTCGGTTTTTTTGTGCCTACCTTTGGCTATTTGGTCATAATGCTGTAATCCGTACACAATTGACTTTCCACCAGTCACTTACATACGGTCACTAACGTTTGGAACAGCTCATTTTGTAAGCGATCATCTTCGATCAGGTGCAAGCGTTCAATATGCTGCTTCGGAAAAATCAATAAATGCCCCTTGGTAGCCGGATATAGATCGAAAATACACAGAACATGTATTGACTCGTGTAGAACCACAGCTTCTCGGGTTTCTAATACATTGCAAAGTATACAATCAACCATCATTAGACCCTTTCTCTGACTAAAAGAGGAACAGTAAAGTTCTGTTCCTCTTTTAGCTGATTATGCATGATTATATGCAAAAATTGGCGAGGGATCTTTATATAGTCCATTCCTCTTATTTTACCGACAACTTGGCGAATTTGCGTTTACCGACCTGGATGATCTCTCCGCCCGCCAGCTCTACTTCCGCATTCGGGTCGCTGATCTTCTCTTCGTTCAGCTTAACCGCACCCTGCTGGATGCTGCGTCTTGCCTCCCCATTTGATGCGGCGAACCCTAGCAACGTCAGCAACTTGATCAGACGGATTTTCCCATTGACCAGCTCAGCGGCAGGAATTTCTTTCTCCTCGATATCCTCCGGCAGCGCACGTTGCTGGAACACCGTTACGAAATGCTCCTGCGCTGCATCGGCAGCTTCTTGACCATGGTACATCCGGACGAGCGTATGGGCCAGTTTCATCTTGGCGTCGCGCGGATGCACGGCTCCCGATTTGAGGCCTTCGGTGAGTTCAGCCAATTCTTCGAGGGACAGGTCAGTCACCAGCTCAAAATACTTCGTCATCAGCTCGTCCGGCACAGACATCGCTTTACCGTAGATTTCGTTTGGCGCTTCATCGATGCCGATGTAGTTGCCAAGGCTTTTACTCATCTTCTGCACGCCGTCCAAGCCTTCGATGATTGGGGTCATGATCGCGACTTGCGTGTCTTTGCCATATTCCTTCTGCAAGGTCCGGCCCATGAGCAAGTTAAACTTCTGGTCCGTTCCCCCCAGCTCGATATCGCTTTCCAGCGCCACCGAATCCATGCCTTGCATCAGCGGGTAGAAAAACTCGTGGATGCTAATCGGCTGACCGCTTGTATACCTCTTCGTAAAATCGTCGCGTTCCAGCATACGTGCCACGGTCACCTTCGCGGACAGCTTCACGACGTCGGCAAACGTCATCGGTGCCAGCCATTCCGAGTTAAAGTTAACTTGCGTTTTTTCCGGGTCCAGAATTTTAAAGATTTGCTGGCGGTACGTTTCCGCATTCCGTTGTACGTCTTCTTCGGTTAATTGTTTGCGGGTTTCCGATTTGCCGGTCGGATCGCCGATCCGCCCCGTAAAGTCGCCGATGATCAGCTGCACCTGATGGCCGAGCTCCTGAAACTGCCGCAGCTTCTGCATAACCACCGTATGGCCGATATGAATGTCCGGCGCGGAAGGGTCCAGCCCCAGTTTAACTTTCAGCGGCTTGCCGGTCACAACCGACTTGATCACTTTTTGCTTCAGCTCATCCTCCGGCACGATCTCCACAACACCGCGGGAAATCACCTGAAGTTGGCGTTCCACCTCGGCTTGCTGGGCCGCGCTTAATTCTTCCCATTTCATTGCTCTTCTTTCCCTCCATATTCGTTAGTCCTGCTTAGAAAACGGAACGCAAAAAAGCTCCTTCTCATCCCAAGGGACGAGAAGGAGCACTCGCGTTACCACCCTAATTAAAACCGTTTGCGGATCCTGCGGCGGATTGCCAGACGAACCGATGACGGTTTTCACTTCATTCACATAACGGGATTTCCCGGTACCGGACTACTGGCGCATTCTACGCGCGTTCCCCCGGACGGCTCCAGACGGTAATTCAAAAGGGATCCGCCCATTCGGTTCGCAGCAACCACCGATTCTCTGAGCGACGGGATTCCGCCTTCTACTGAGTCTTTCTAAGCCTTTGACGATTTGCAATTTAAAATATTATATAACACAGATGCATTCCCAAAGTCAAATCTACGAAAGCTAGGTCATGAGCAGGAACTAGGCTCCATCACACGCCAAAATACGCTGAAAAAACATCCAAATCCCCTTTTTTATGCTATAATGTTGCTGTTTATAAAGGAGGATCATGCATGGATCATGAGAACGACAAGAACTCCGGCAAGCTGCGGCGCAATAACCGGAGCGAAAAAAACTCAAAACCCGCCCGGAAGCGCAAAAAAGGCAGATTAGCCTGGGCGATTGTGGGTTGGCTCGTTCTGTTTGGATTTGCCGGCGTGATGTTTGCCGGTGGAGCCGTATTCGGATACGTATCCTCCATCGTTAAGGACGATCCGGTACGGTCGCGTGCCGACATTCAAGCAAAAATCAATCATAATGAAATGACAGGTTTCGCCTATTTCCGTGACGGCCAGCCGATTGGCCAGCTTCGCTCGGAAGAGGATCGCCGTCCTGTCACCTATAAGGAAATCCCGCAAATCGTGCTCGATGCTGTGATCGCCATCGAAGACAACCACTTTGAGGAACACATCGGGATCGACTTTAAAGGGACGTTGCGAGCGGTTAAGCAGCGGGTGCTTAAAGAGGACGTGCAGACCGGCGGCAGTACGCTGACCCAGCAGCTGGCGCGACGCGTGTTCCTGAACCTGGATAAGACCGAAGACCGGAAGGTTAAGGAAATGCTGCTGGCACTTAGGCTGGAGCGTTTTTTATCCAAGGAAGAAATCATTACGGCTTATTTGAATAAGGTTCCCTTCGGCAACGGTTCGAATGGGTACCAGGTTTACGGCATCAAAGCCGCAGCCAAAGGTCTCTTTAACGTCAGCAATCTGTCGGATTTGAATATCGCGCAAGCGGCCTATTTGGCTGGTCTGCCTCAGCTTCCCTCCACCTATTCCGCTTTTAACGGGAAAGGGGAATTTAACGAGGAGGCATTCGGGCGGGCGGTCAAACGCCAGCAGCTGGTGCTGCAGCGCATGCTTGAGGAGAACAAAATTACGCAAGCGCAATATGAAGAAGCGATGGCTTTCGATATTAAAGGATCGCTGGCCAAGCCAACGAAGAAGGCTTATGACACCTACCCGTATCTGATGCTGGAGACGGAACGGCAAGGCGCGATCGTCCTTGCGATGCTCAACAATCCGGAGATGACCAAAGAGGAGGTTGCCGCCAACTCGGCCATCCTCGAGGAAGCTCGGCAGGAGCTGCTGACTGGGGGATACCGGGTGTACACGACCATCGACAAGAAGGTCTACAACGCCATGCACAAGGTATCGGAGAACGCGGACAATTTCTCTCCGTACAGTGAGAAGAAGGGCCTGGAGCAGGTCGCCTCGATGATGATCGACAACAAGACCGGCGCGATCCTCGGCATGATCGAAGGGCGCGACTTCTACACGGAGCAAATGAACTATGCGACGCAAATGAAACGGCAGCCGGGTTCTACGATGAAGCCTATCGCCGCTTATTTGCCGGCCCTCGAAGCCGGGTTAGTTCAGCCTGCCTCGATCATTGATGATTCGCCGATTATTTTGAAGGACTACCAAAAAGGCTTCCACATTCCTGTAAACTCCAGCGGCGGCTATAAAGGGCTTGTGACCGCGCGGACAGCTTTGAATGAGTCGCGGAATATCCCCGCGCTTAAGGTGTTTAACAATATCGTTGGCATCGACAAAGCTTGGGACTTTGCCAAGAAGCTGGGCATCACTACGTTGGAAGATGAAGACTACAACGCGCAAACCGGCGTGCTTGGCGGCTTGAAATACGGTGTCACCGTTGAAGAACTGACCAATGCGTACAGTGCCATCGCCAACGGAGGGCAGTTTACCGACGCTTATATGATCGAGAAGATTACCGATGCGAAAGGTAACATCGTCTACAAGCATGAGGTTAAGCCGCAGCGGGTCTTCTCCGAGCAAACGGCTTACCTGATGACCGATATGCTTCGCACCGTCATTACGGACGGCACCGGTAAATCGATCAAAAGCGACTTCAAGAAATATGGCAAAATCCCGGTTGTCGGCAAGACCGGAACAACGCAAAACTACGCCGACGTCTGGTTTATGGGTTACTCGCCGGACGTCACACTGGGAGTATGGATCGGGTATCGCGAACCGGTGAACACGTTGTCGGAAGCCGGTAAATCCCGGGCGCGCAAAATTTGGGCGCTCGTTATGAACGAAGTCACCGAGAGCAGACCGGAATTGTTTGCGACCAAAGCGTTCACGAAACCGGACGGTATCGTAACGAAAACAGTATCCGGCTATAGCGGGAAGTTGCCAACGCAGTTGACGCAACAGGCCGGGAAGCTGGTTACGGATATTTTTAATGCTAAATACGTACCAACCGAACCGGACGACGTGCTGATTCGAGCTAAGTACGTGACGTACGAAGGCATCAACTACGTGCCGCTCGAAACGACGCCTTCGGATATGCTGCGTGAGAAGGTTGTGGTGAAGCGCGAAACGCCGATCGAAGTGCTCAAGGAACAGCTGGAGCAGGCGTTCGCCGGAATGTCCGGCAGCCACAAACCGCTGAGCTTCTACCTGCCGAAGGATGCCGGGGAAGATGCGCCTTACAAACCAGATCCTCGCGTCGATGACGGTCAGGCGCCTGCGCCTCCGGCGAATGTCGCCTTGTCTGCAGGCAGCGGAGCAGCTACGATTACGTTTAGCGAAAATACGGAAAAAGACGTGGTCGGCTACCGGTTGTACCGTGCAGACGACGGCGTGACGTTCCAGTATACCGGGAAAGCAGCGCTGGTTGGAGATCCGGCGGTCATTACAGACGATCGATCCGTTGGCTTCACCACCGCGTACTACGTCACGGCCGTTGACGTGGCCGGCAAGGAATCGGCGCCAAGTGCGATCGTCAACGTCTTTGGCGGCGGCGTATTCCCGGGCGGCGGCTCGACGCCGGATACGCAAAACGAGACGCCGGGCGGTAACGACGGCGGCATCATCGGCGACAATGGCAACAACGGTCCGCTTCCTGCATCACCAGCTAACGTGAGCGTGAAGAAGGACGACCGCGGATTCACGGTGAGCTGGGACGCGAACGGTGCTCTCGACCTGGTGACGAGCTACAACGTCTACGTGTCCGATGCCCAAGGCGGCACCTACACGAAGGTCGCTTCCACCTCGGACCCGCACTTCTCGTTCAAGACCGACTCCAGCTCCGTCTGGATCCAGGTCACCGCCGTCAACGTGCTGGGCGAATCCCCGCCGTCGGCGCCGGTGCAGTATAGTAAGTAATATAAAAGCAGCAGGTGTGGGCCTGCTGCTTTTTGGGTGCTGCTCTTTCTTGTGTGATCTTGTGCTCGTGGGTGCTCCTATTTCATCGAACCGTGAAACGATGTTTCCTTAAGGCTGTCCGTATAAATATATATGATTTTTCGAACATAATTCGCTGCAAACTACCCATTTGGTGGAAATATATTCGATTTTTCACATAAAATCTCAAAGTTCGGGCTTCAAGGGAGCGATTATATATGAAATTTCATATAGAATGGGCCAAATCCGCCATATTTGAGCGAATATATTCGATTTTTCATATATATTTCCGTTTCGGCGAAATACTCACACCCCCATTCCACACGACAAATTGGGATAATAACAATCCTTTATTATTTGTGGGAAACAAGGGAACACCTCCTAGACTTCTCGCTCTTCCCAACCTAATGGAGGAATAAAGTAAGCATCGTACTGCTCTTTCGCCAAGTCCGTTAACTTCTCCTTCCACTGCCAGTACTCATCCAGATAACTTTCCCCCTTCCCCATTCGCCAAAATAAGCTGGTTGGATCCTCTTCCGGAAAAGCCACCCAAGGAGGTAATATAAACAATGCTTCTTCTGAGCCGGATAATTTTTCGCGAGTTTCCATCAGGATTTTGCCGAGCCAATTTGCCCCAGACCCATCGCCGTTGTCACCCCAAAAGCGGTCATTCCTCGTATGTTCAATTAGCAAGCAATCTCCCGTAGATACTAGCAATCCCCTCAGTTCAGGATGCTGTTGGAATTTCGCCTCCACTGCTTGTCGCATGATTTTCAACTTCACTTGCTCCCAATCACTTAGAAGCGGCCGGGATCGATCTCTCCCCATCTGTGCAGCTTGAAAAGGGGTTTCCGCTTGTCTAATCGCTTCCTCATGTTCACTCCCCGCAAACTTCTGTGCCTGAAAAATAATGCTCCGACGTTGGCCAGACCTTATCATTTATCTCAATTGGATAAAGAGCAAAGTTGGTAAATTGTCCATAGGGACGATTTGTTTCGTAAAATCGGATCACTTTCTGATCCGCACGGACTTTCAACAACTCATTTCGGATGGACTCCGCCTTTTTTAACATTTCCTGTGCAATCCTTTGGATGTCATCCCTGTCTTCACCTCATCTCTCCGGCAAAGAATGTACTGGGGTGAATATCGATGGTTGTCAGCCTTCGTGCCCCTATTCTGATTCAATTTTCCAATTGAACATATCTTTAAAATCTTCGAAACAGCTTGGACAAACCCAATAGTATTTGTCTTCCGTTGCGTAACCTTTATCACATTCCTCAGGGAATTTTTTTCCAACAAAACTCACAATGGTCATGATCCCATGATTGATTCATAAGTAGGTAATTTTGAAATACCATCTTCTTACCCAATAAGTACTTTGCTTGGTTTCTTATGCGCCAATCGTTCTGATGGCTCACTATGATCATCACTTTCCTCATGTATAGGTGAATATTTGCATCACCCACTTTGGATAATTCTCCGTATCAAGGCTTACCATGAAAAAGTGTCTTAGCTATTTTATGAAATCTTTAATGATTACCCTCTACTATGCTCTTAAAAATTTTCGGCGGAATCGTATAATCCAGATTAATGGTATGAATGCTCTTTTGATAACGGGATATAAAGCCTTCAACATAACGGAATAATTCCTCAAAATAGCCCTCCACACTTGGATTGATACGGGTTTCATTCCAACTAAGGTGATACAAGCCCCAATCAAACAAACGTCTTACTTCTGTCTCAAGCTTAGTCGACACAACTTCCGTTCCTCTTCCACCTGGAACTTTTAGTTTTAGAATTATGCTATCCAATTTCATGAGCATTCTAATAAGCTCTAGTGCATCCTCGGCGTACACATATACATTTTGTATTAAGGCATCGGGCCATTTCGTCATCAGATCTGCTCTCACATTTGGAGGAAGGTTTAAATAATATTCCTGATTTTTATTCCAATACACCTTTCTAATAACAAGAGGTGACTCCTTCCCGCTCTCATCAAGAAAGTTACGGTATTCGGAAAAAAACGACCATGAAATGATACTGTCTGCGGTCCATACTCTGCATCTTAACACCTGTTCCAAGGTTTTCTCTTCAGATAATTCATTCTCTTTACAGTACATAAAGATAGGTTCTTCCGTTAAATAATGCACCATAGCTTCTTGTCTTAACAAAAATAGCGGAGTGATTTTGGAACACACTTCTTCACTATGAATGGAATTACAGCTTCCTTTCACACTTTGACTCAAATTATGACTTCCCCCTTGGAATTGATACACTTGCATTTTGTAGATGATATTATTTATGAAAAGAAAAATGAATACACTTTGCATAACACTGGTCTGTTTCTTCTCTTTTGTCTAATTAC
The DNA here is from genome assembly GCF_034718895.1 of Paenibacillus phoenicis. Classification (NCBI taxonomy): domain Bacteria; kingdom Bacillati; phylum Bacillota; class Bacilli; order Caryophanales; family Paenibacillaceae; genus Paenibacillus; species Paenibacillus phoenicis. The sequence goes on from NZ_JAYERP010000001.1 coordinate 1,893,028, forward strand.
GGACAATAGTATACTTCTTCCATGTTTACTTCATCACCTCTTGTATAACTGTCATATCGTCATCGTACTGGATAAGTTCGCGATGTTGGCGCCATGAAGTTAGTAAGTAATGAAAAAGCAGCAGGTGTACTCACGCTACTTTTTTGTGTGATCCTGAGCATTTCATAAGCCACTAAGTCCACATCATATCGATCCGCATCAACAAATTTAGTTAATAGCAAGCCTTATAGGCTTAGGTTGAACCAAGTCATTACACCACGAAAACGATGTTTCCATAAAGGCTGTCCGTGTTGATCCAAACACCAGATGTACGATTCTGGCTTTCTTTTCTTGACTTCAGTATACAGATATACCTGATTTCTTTGATCCAATATCGGATTAAATCAACAACTCATTTCGGATGGACTCCGCCTTTTTTAACATTTCCTGTGCAATTCTTTGGATGTCGTCCATGTCTTTACCTCATCACTCTGATTAGCAAAGTACTTAGGAAGTGCGTGATGACAGCTACAGTAGGTAATTAGTACAAGAGCAGCAGGTTATGTCCCTGCTGCTCTTTCCCAGGGTGCTTTGAGAATATCGATGGTTGTCCGTTGTCGTCCCCCTATTCTGATTTAACTTTCCAATTGAACATATCTTTAAAATCTTCGAAGCAGCTTGGACAAACCCAATAGTATTTTTCTTCCGTTGCGTAACCTCTATCACATTCCTCGGGGAATTTTTCCAACAGAACTCACAATGGTTATGATCCCATGATTGATTCATAAAAAGGTAATTTTGAAATAACATCTTCTTACCCAATAAGTACTTTGTTTGGTTTCTTAAGCGCCAATCGTTTGGTTCAATCATTGTGATCACGTTCCGTTTCATTTGTTACCACAGATCCAACGGATTAAGTTCTCATCAGCCAATTCTGGATTGTTAAGGCCAACTGTGGTCATTTTGATTGTGCGAGTAATTCCTTGGCAATTTCGGGTATGTCGTATTCAATGAGATCTTTATTTTTTAGTTGAGCGAGCCTGTAAAGTTCCTCTTTTAAACTAGAGATAATCCCGGTGTCAAGTTTCCTAATTAAGTGCCACAAAATATTTTGTATCCAGTCGTAATCATTAGATTCTAATATGTCTTTTAATGATGGAATTAAGTCTTGGCCTAGTGGAATTAACAATTCATCAATAATTAAGGGGGCTACAGGCCAGTTTATATCCTTAGTCCATTCTAATATTTCCGGTAAAATCAACTTTAGTTCAGCCTTAGATAAAGTTTTTAGTAATTTAATCGAATCGTAATCACTTTTGTCTTTAGGTAAATAATTTGCAACATCCATTTATTAGTACATCCTCTTTCTTATAAATATTGTTTTTTTCACTACTTTAATCTTACTGAAATGCTCTGTAGTATTTTAGTTAAGTAGTAGGGTTCACTACCATTGTTTTTTACTGCGTCTCTTGAAGACATCCAAATTTGATGTTCAATTGGATCTTTAGCAAGAATCAGTATATGATTAGGGTTTTTGGGATCACTCTTTACAGTAAATACTCCTGTCTTTTTAACCAACTCTATAGAAGTAACAGTGAAACTTTTCCAATCTTTACTTGCTTGTTTAAAATAAGATAGCCCGTTTGCATCTATTACTGGCCTTGGTGTCAAGTTTACATCACCGCCATTTCCACTCCTAAAAATTAGAGAATGTTTATCATTATTAGTTTTAGTAGAAGAAGAGGTGGCTTCCAACCCTAATATAGTCGCTAATCCTGCTGCTTGGATAACCTTACTTAGTAAAGATGATGTATTACCGCTTATCGGCAATGCGACTTCATTTTTAATTATGGTAATAAAATTATTGGTTTCTTTAGAAATCGAGTTAGCATAGTTAACTGCAGCCTGCTTTTGATTGTTATAGATATTAATAATTTCCGAATACGACTTTCCTTTATTTGCATAATATAATGAATCCGGTACGTATTTGTTATTATTTGCTGGATTACTACATTGCCCTGCATGCGAATATGTTTTTCCATTCACTACTGATTCACACCAATAGCCGGTTGGATCAATATTATTCAACGGTTTATTCTCAACATACGTATACAAATTCAAGCTCAGCGGATTTGTTACGCTGCCTTCATACGTATCCTTACTTATAAACCGTCCTGTCGCAGGGTCATAGTACCTTGCCCGCAGGTAGTACAGTCCAGTTTCCTCATCCTGCATTTCTCCAGCGTACTTGAAGACGTTCTGGATTTGTTCTTCCTGATGGAGGATATTTCCCCACTCATCATATTGGTAACTGTTAACCGTGTTGCCTGCTTCGTCAACGATTTGCACCACGTCACCGTGGCCGTTGTAAACATAATAATACTTTTTGTTTGTTACAGCATCTCGTTTGGCCAACAGACGGTCCGGACCCCAAACATAGTTCGCCAAAGCCTGATTGTTACCATTTGCTTCTGTTATCACCTTACCACTGTTATTGTAAGCATACCGAACTTTTTCTGTCACAGGTGGAGGAGTTTGACCAGAAGCATCTGCAGGTTCTCTTGACGTCGTGGTCTTAGATAACCGCAGCCCTTGCATCTCATACTCAAATTCGGTTGTAACATTTTCTTTGGTTACACTTTTCAGCTGATCCCAGACATTAAAGGTGTAGGTCTGCTCATTAGTGTCTTCAATAAGACTGTCACCTTGCAAGGTTTTGCGGTTTCCGCGTGCATCGTACGCATATACGATCATTTGGCCAGACGGGCGTTTGACTTGGGTTAACCGATCCAACTTGTCGTACTGGTAAGTGGTTGTCCCGGTCGAATCCGTCACAGATATGATATTTCCATTTGCATCGTAAGCATACTGGAATTCAGACAACAAAGTGGCGCCTTTTTTGTTCGTTACTTTGAGCAGTCTACCAATTCCATCATAGGTGTAATCAGTGATTAAATAGCTACCATCCGAGAGTCTAGGATAAGTGACTCGCTTCAGTTTACCGTCCGGTTCATAGGTATACTGCGCATTGGCATTTTCCGCGGCTGTGACTTGATAAGAACCGTTAGTTTGAACACGATTGATCCTGGTCTTATCGTAGCTGTAATGCGTAAAGTAATCAAACGCGTCAGCGACGTTTTTTAGACGATTCGCATCGTCGTATTCGTGGCGAACGATGGTAACCACACCGTCATACACGTTGGCTTTGTAGGTCTGAGAACCATAGAAGTTGTAACTGTTGTATATGGTCATGAAATTCGATCCGCTGCGTTGTTCTTCCTGCCGTGAAGGTCCAAACAGCGTAAATTGATATATATTCTTGAGTGTGGTCGAACCCGCGACTTTCGCAATGTTTCGGCCGATATCGTCATAAAGGTAGTTGATCAAGTTGTTGTTCGCGTCCTTGCGGAGCGTAATCTGCCCCAGTTTATTACGGGAAAAGGCATCCTGATTGGCAGCCGGATCAGTACTCGTTTTCAGGAATCCCGTCTCGTCATAAGCTTTGGTCGTTGTCCAATTTCTCGTGCCGTCGGTCTGTGTGGTTGATTGCAATTGCCCCAGTTTGTTGTATGCATAGCTGGTGGTTTGATTTAATGCATCTTGCACCGCAGTCAACCGGCTAAGCTTGTCATACTGATAACGGGTCGTATTACGATTCGGATCTGTATATGCCATCACATTACCTAAGTAATCATAAGCAAAATCCTCTTGGACTACGTTTGTCGTACGATTTGGCCAGTTAGGAAATGCCTTTAATGTTATCTCTCGTCCCCATTGGTCGGTGTAAGACTCAAGTACATTCCGCTTCAAAGTATCCTGGGGGTTACTGCGGAAGGCAGCGAGATCGCTGGCAGCAACCAAATAGGACGTCGTTTTCCGGTCAATCAGGTCGTAATCGCTTCGATACAAGTTACCGAACGGGTCAATCGCTTCAAAGGCACGTCCCCATGGATCATAGTCTGCCGTCGATACATTGCCGACGGTGTCGATCACGTATTCTGGCCGGGCCATAATATCATAGTGGTATTGGGCCAGAACTAACTCGCGCATCGTATAGTTGTCAAGTTGACCGATTAATACGGCATTTCCGAACCCATCGTAAAATTCGTGTTTAATGTTTTCATAATTAACCGCGTTATCATTTAAGCGTGTCGACCTCGTATAAGAATCGATCCGAGTCGTGATCAGGTATTTATTTTCATCGTCAAAATATTCCGGGCTGTTATCTACAGTTTGATCATGGTATTCGATGACGTCTTCAATCTGATAACGCTCACCATTTTGATTGTTATTCACCGGATAAATCGTTTTGGTCAAACGCCCATACACATCATATTGATATTGCGTCGTTTTGTTATCTGCGTTTGTTTCTGAAGTCATGAGTCCAAGTAAAACGTTATATGTTCGTTGAACTGCTGTTTCGGTAATTTGCCCAGAATCATTGGTATAATAGGATTTTATTGAAGTCGGAAATAATTGATATGAACCGCTCTGACTGTAATAAGCGACAGTTCTTGCTGTTTTACCATTTTCCAATGGGATTAAAGTTTCCAAGGTTCTACCGTCAGCAGCCTGCGTGAAATTATAGGTTGTGACTTCGCCATTTGCATTTTGCTCCGTTTTTAGGCGGCCCTGAGCATCATACGTATAAAGTTCGGTTAATACCGTACCGGCATCTTTATAGTATTGGATCTTGGTTGGTAGTTTGAAATTGGCATCATACTCATAGGTCGTCGTGTGTTGTGTGACCATTGCAGCATCATTAAGCTGAGTCGCCGTTAACGGACGCGTTTCGCTCTGTAGGTCGCCCCAACTATAATATTTATAGGTTTGGTACAGCTTGTTCTCCCGGGTTCCACTGGTTGTTTTTGTTTCAACTTTCGTTGGCTTATACTTGAATGCTGTATCATAGGATTGAACAGTTTCGGTGATTTTCTCTCCGTTTGATGCTGTATGCTCGGTCATCAAGAGCTGCTTCTTCCCGTTAAACGTAGTTCTAATTTTCAAGCCATCCTGATTCAACGACTCTGAACCGAAACGATAGCTCTCCGGGATAACCTCTTCGACTTTATAAGTTGGGTAACCGGTGACATCACCGAAATACGTGTAATCCAATTTATTATACAACCCTTGAGCATAGATCCCTTTACTTGGGTCATCATAGTTATAACGGTTCAAGCCATCAAATCTAGATGTAACTTGAAATGCTTGATATGCCCCTTCCCCACCCCAGTTCCGGGTAATAACCTGATATTCATAGAAGGATGTAGAATGAGGGTACATCGCATACTGCAGCAAATAAACTGCAGTCCCCGCCTCTGAACCGCCTAATGATTTACTTATCGCACTGAATTTTTCAGAAGCCAAATAGTAGTTGTAGTAAGTGTTATAACCATTTAAGTCCGTAACTCGATACAAGTAAGGTTCATAACGTTTACCTATCAATGTCCCGTTTTCAAAAATGCTGACTTCTTCCCTCTTCTTGGCATAAGTGATTGTTTTCTTCTCCGTCGTGGAGGGATGGCTAACGGTTATCGTGATGTTCTCGGTCATATTCTGCTTGTCGAAATTAGGATCACTCAAGTTACTCTGATAAGCAAAATCAATATTGCGTCCAATCGAATCCACGATTTTCGATATTACTGGGTAATTTTTTCCGTTCATCAAGCGATTGACATGTGTGAATTTAATCTCGTTTCCAAAACGATCCTTAATTCCTAATAGTCTTCCATCAGAGCCAAAGTAGGTTTTCTTTTTGTTCTGATCCACAAGCACATAAGTTGAAGTCATTTGACCGTTCGTATAAGTTGAGTCTCTTAAAAGCTCAACATCAGTACGACCGTAGTCCTCCAGTTTGCCTTTATTACTGGCGTCAAACTTCACAACATAGGCTGCACCAGTACCATCATGGTAATGAATATATGACCCCTCGATTTGCAAAGAAGGGAATGCCATCGACCAACCTCCGCCTAAGTCGTAACGTTGTCGGCTATAGGAGTTTTCATCAGGATAAATTTTCGTTGTGGTCGTATACGAGTTCTGCACATACTGAACCGTTTTATACTCGATGTTATAGTCAATGTATCTTCTACCGCTGTCCGGTTGATTTTTCAAATAATGATCTGCAACGTTATACGCTGAGGTTTGATCGGCATAATAACCCGGAAAATACGTTGCGTATTTATTTGTCGCGATATCCCAATAGAGCAGCGTTACATAATAACCTGCTCCGGAACCGACGGTTTGGGACGAACCGGAAGTAACGGTTACTCGCTTTGTACCCACTTCGGCCTGACTGGAGTTGTACAATCGTCCCAAAGTTAAATCCAGGCCATCCTTCCCAGGAAGAGTTAAGTCAATCTCAGAGAGCGTAAGAGTTCCAGTCGCTGGATCAATGGTTTCGCTGACGCCGCTGCGGTCAGCTAGATTTGGTTTATTCGATTCATTGACTAGTTTTGGGGTTACAAGCCCGTTAAGCACCTTTTCCAGTTGCTTATTATCGATTTGGGCATGAACGCTGGGGGCACTTGCTTGCGAGCCAATAATAAAAATCAAAATAGCCACTACAATATTCTTGAAGCATGATATGGCTTGTCTCATCAAAATACCCCTACTCCTTCCCTGCCAAAGCTTGTTTACTAGCCTCTTTCGCAGCTTGTAACTGACGGAGAAGCTCCGTTTCAGAAATGCCTGTTTCCTTGGATAATGAACGAATTCGCTCAAGGGTATCCGTATCTACAGAAGATGTTATTGTCTTAGCATTATTGGTTTGCATCAGTTGTTTTTCCGATTTCGATTGATAACTGGCGACAGCTTTTTCCCCTCCGGTTTTGTAGGCACCAAGCAACTCAGCCACTGTTCCTTTTCCGGTGTCGTATGCAATGAGCAAATTCAGGATATCCTCATCTTTTAATTGTTCCTTTTTGAATTGCGCATACGGTTGAGGATGAGCTTTGGCTAACTCGTTAAGTTGCTTCTGCTCCATCTCCTGTACCAAAATCACCTCTAACTCATCCCAATCTAGTCCGCTGTCTGCTTTGCGTTTCGCCAGTGCTATCGGATCTATGAACTGCTTATTCGCTAACTCATCTAATCGATACAAATCTTCAATTGCGTATCCCTCCGAAAGGAGTTGTTCCATCTGATCTTGAGTTACTTGATAAAGATCTTTGGCATCAACATCCACCGCCAACGACTTCGTTATACTTGGGTTAACCTTGGGCTGAATTTCCACACTTTCATACACAACTTGTTCTTCACTTTGGAAATTCTCAAATGGGGATAGATCGTTATTAAGCTCCACTGTGATTGACGGTTCTTGATTCGGTACCTGAACGATGTGTTCAGTAGACGGTCCCCCGTGAAGAGCTTGATTCCATTGTTCTACGACCTCCTCGGCAAAGCCGATCGTTCCCGGGCCAATTAAGGAGGCCATTAACCCCGCGCAAAGCGGCAGTGCTAGCCATTTACGATTTGCTTTGTTCATCTTCATCCTTCTTTCACCCCTTTATGGATTTAACTGCGTTTTTACCGTCGTACGTTTGAGCAAATTCCCGTTTCGGTCGTAATCATATTGAGTTTGATAGCGATAGAGCCCTTGCTCATATTCCGTCCGGACTAGCCGGTTCGCATCGTCATAGGTGTATTGTTTAAGGGGGGAAATACTCCAACGCAATCGGTAAGGGTCAGAGCTAATCGGCATTCCATCCGCCACTGAAACCTTGAGATATATCACAGAATTCTGAACCAAATAAACCGAAAGATCGGTGTCTTGGCCATTAACAATCTGCTTAACGGCTAGTGGTTGCAAATTTGCATCGAACAGGTCCAGTCTGTACTTAGTTCCGTTAGGCGCTAACAATGTCAAGAAATAAGTATTGCTTTGTCCAACCGATAATTTATAAAAATCTCGATCAGTAGAGCTTGAGATATACGATTCATAGAGCTGGGAAACATTCATGACGGTTGCTGTTTCCGGTGCATCGTTTGGTTCATAGGTATCAAGTGACGATACAGAAAGGTACATCGCGTCAAGACCCAAAGAATAACCAGCACTATTTGCATTTTTATCTGTCACTTCAAAACGTATCGTATGTTCCGCTTTATCATCTAATCTGATCGGTAAAGTTACTACCGAATCCGTACGTTCCTCAATTTCATATAAATCCAAAGTCTGCGTTACAGGCTCGCCATCAATCAGGATCTTGATGATTCCACCTTCCGAAGACTTCTCCATTCTTAGCTCTAGATCGTAAATTCCTTGTGTTGCAGTGAATGGAAACTCCACAAAGTCACCTAATTGATCGGCAGGATAGTTAGCAAGCAAACCCGCACTAAATTGGCTGTTTTCCAACAAATTTAGGGCTTCGCCAGTATTGGTTACAGCTGGCATATTTTCAAATTCGTACACCACTTTTCCTGAGAGTGTGCTTACAATGATACTTTCACTAAAATCAGATACAGCTGAGTCCTCAGCAACCGTCCTCATTTTGAGCGAATAGCTAGTACCAGGTGTTAACCTAGTCAAGGTATAAAAAGTCTCGTTTCCAGGAACAGAAGCAGCTAATACGTCATTCATGTAAATTTCATAGGTTACACTTGTGGTGGTAGGCACATCTGTCGAAACTTTCCAAGACAAATTGATCGTTGTATCCGATTGGACATCTGATCTAAGCTGAGTGGGTGGACTTAGTGGTATAGCTACAGGCTGAAGGGTTGAAGCTGATAAGGCCTCGCTATAATCTGATAAGGAATTGTCCTGCCCCTGCGCCCTAATCTTAAAGATGTAAGTTGTTGCTGGAGCCAACCCGGTGACTGTAAAGTTGTATTGATCACCGGTAGCTGTCCCTACTAACTGGTCGTTACAAAAAATCTCATAGAGTTTAATTGTTTCGGAGATTGAGACGATCTGCCATTCCAAATGAATCTCTGTATCCGAAATCGTTCGTGCGTGAAGTAGGGTAGGTGTTGGGATTGTTGTAGTTTCTGGGAGCGGATCTTGTGGATTTATGTCTGGTTGTGCTTCTTGAGGGTTTTGAGTCGGGTTTTGTTGAGGAAACTCGGGCGCGTTTTCGGTCTGAGGATTGGATTCGAGTCGCTCCTCACCTAATGGCAGCTCCTGCGTACCCGTTTCTTTCACTGAAATTGCTTTCTGGCTTTTTGCTGCTATAGTAGTAATTTGTCGTACTTTTGACTTGTCCGCAAATACGCTGGTGGACGATAGCGTCAATAGAACGATAACTAAAACAACAGCTATTCTCCTAGCAAATACTGACAAATAACATCACCCTTTCTGTAATATATTTCCTATAATATCATATTATATTTTATTTAGAATACTATTCTTCCATTGGGTTATAGTGTATATTAAATAATTTGGGATAATTTCACTATTTAATAAATATTTTGTATTTCAATTGTTAAAATATTTGCATTTGTAGGAAACAAAACTCGTCAAAATATATATGATTTTTCGAACATAATTCGCTGCAAACTACCCATTTGGCGGAAATATATTCGATTTTTCACATAAAATCTCAAAGTTCGGGCTGCAAGGGAGCAATTATATATGAAATTTCATATAGAATGGGCCAAATCCGCCATATTTGAGCGAATATATTCGATTTTTCATATATAATTCCGTTTCGGCGACAGAGCCGCGCCCCCAGCCCAGCCCAACCCAAAGGCGTATACCCCTCTCCTCAAATCATAACCACCCGTCCAACGGGTGGTTTGCTCTTGGGGTATAACCCCTTGTTGCCAAACTGCGCCTAAAGGCGGCGCTAGCCTGCTCTTTTTTGTATTCCTGCGCTCTTCGACGTCCTATTTCATTTCATAGGCCACTAAGTCCACATTCAAATCGATCCGCATCGACGAATTTGGTGAAGCGCAAGCCTTCTAGGCTCAGGTTGAACCAAGTCATTGCACCGCGAAAACGATGTCTCCATACGCTTGACGTCAGCAGGATCTGACTGATCCCGCTTAACGATTCAACATTAACAAAGTCCTATTGACATGATCATAATATAAATGAAATATAGTATTGTAGCCATTTATTGTTTTTACAGGAGGCACCTATTGTGAGCCAAAAAAATCCTCGAATGATTCAATCCGTCCAGCGCGCCCTGGATATCATCAACTGCTTTGATTCCCTGCACGTCCAACTGTCGCTAACGGAGATCAGTCAGAAGCTGAATCTGAACATCAGCACGGTACACGGCCTGATTAATACGTTAATCGCATACTCATATATCGATAAAAATCCGGACAATGGCAAATACAGACTGGGGCTGGAGTTTTTGCTCAAGGCGAATCTGGTATCACAGAGTCTGGATTTGAAGGAGATTGGACATCCTTATTTAACCGACCTGACAAAAAAATATCACGAAACCTCTCATTTATATATATACCAGCATGAGCAGATTTTTTGCGTGGATAAAGTCGAATCGCCCAACAATTACTTCATCATCAGTTCCAGAGCCGGCCATAAGCTGCCCCTCCATGCTTCTGCCTCAGGGAAAGTGTTCCTGGCCTACATGTCCGAGGCTGAACTTCAAAATTTCCTGAGCAATAACAAACTGACAGCGCTCACCGACCATACCATTACGGACAAAAAAAAGCTCCTCAGCAACCTGCAACAAATTCGGGAGCAAGGCTTCGGAATTGAGAATGAAGAGATTGAAACAGGCGCTTACAGTATCGCCGCTCCGATCCGGGATGCCTCACACCGCATCGTCGGCACGATCAGTGTAGTGGGCTCGATCACACGAATAAAGGGGCAGGAGAGCGAGATTCGAGCCGACCTGCTAGAAGCCGCAGCTGCGATCTCCGGCCAATTCGGGTACCGTGTTCATTCTTTTACAGAATAAATAGCATACACGCGCAGAAGCAGCCCTTGCGATTTCCCGCATTCCGGATACATCAGCCAGAGACTCGGCGTCCGGATTATAATTGGTGTTTGTGTTTATGTCATACGTATCGGTTTTGCCTACCGCGTCGGTAATACATTCAATTCCGGCGAAGCTGATCCCGTTCTGCTCCAGGAGCGCTTCATACTTGGCAATCAGCGGGCTGGATCCCTCGATTACCTCGAACTTCGTTCTTTCAGTCGCGCAAGCAGTGCGTCATCTATGGCATGGGCGTTGCGCTGATTCCTAAAATCGCCGTCAAGGATCAGCTTATTCAGCATGCACTATCCAGCTTCTCCGTTGCTCGGGGAGAGCTGCAGCCATTTTATTCACAGATTGTATTATCCAAGAACAAACATATCACCGCACCGATCAACGATCTCACCTCGCTGCTGACGGTACATGAGTTTGCGGCCGGCTAAAGGCGGTTAACATTGAAAAAGACCTTCCGGCCAGACTGGTCAAAAGGTCTTGATGGTACGGCAGAATAGAGAATCTACTTCGCGAGAAGCAGCAAAGCATGATACAGCACCTCGGCTCCCAGCCCGCAATCCTCCTTGGAGCTCCACTCCTGCGGATGATGACTGATTCCATTCCGGGAACGCACAAAGATCATCCCAAGCGGCCATAGGCCGCTAAACTGCATCCCGTCATGGCCGGCGCCGCTGACCAGCTCCGGCAGAGGGTCCGGCAGCCCGGCAAGCTTCCCGGCAGCAGCGATCGCTTCCTTTACCTCCGGAGAGCTCGGAGCCGGCGCGACTCTTTGCAGCAACTCAAGGGTGAGCTCCGTGCCATGCTTTCGGCACACTTCGCCCGCGTAATCCCGGATGCGGCCTTCCAGCATATCCCGCTCGGCCTCTTCCACGTCCCGCAAATCCAGCGAGAACTGTACTTGCCCCGGTATAACATTGACGCCTCCGGGCAGGGTCTGAATTTTGCCAATCGTGGCCACGGCATTCGGAAATTTCCGGGTCTCTGTATAGATGTAGCTCATGAGCTCTGTTGCCGACTGCAGCGGATCTCTGCGCAGGTTCATCGGCCTCGCGCCCGCGTGACCGGCCTGGCCTTTGATCGTGAACTGCTGCCACAACGGTCCGGCAATTCCGGTTACGAGGCCGACAGGCTGACCGATACTCTCCAGCACGACCCCCTGTTCAATATGAAGCTCGACGTATGCCTTGACCTGATCCGGCTCTCTAGCCGCCTCTTGCACCCGCTCAGGCGCCAGGCCGGCCGACCTCATCGCCTCGGCAATCGTAATGCCGTCCGCATCCGCATGTCTCAAATTTTCGGGACGCAGGGTGCCGGCGACAGCGCGGCTGCCGATCATGCCGAACCCGAATCGGGAGCCTTCCTCATCGGTGAAGGCGATCACCTCAATCGGATGTGCGGTAGCGATGCCCTGCTCCTGCATCGTCTGAAGCGCCTCTATGGCGGCCAGCACGCCCAAAGGACCGTCAAACTTGCCCCCGGACGGCACCGTATCGATATGTGATCCTGTCAGCACAACAGGCGCTGCCGGGTCGCTTCCTTCCCGCCGTCCGATCAGATTGCCTGCCGCATCCTCGCGCACGGCAAGGCCCGCTTCCTTCATATAGCGTGCAACCTGTTCCTTGGCCTCACGCTCCTCGGCGGTAAACGAAAAGCGGGTGACTCCCCCGCTCTCCTGCGCGCCGATCTCGCCAAGCTCCATCAGCCGCTTCCACAGGCGTCCGGCATTAATGATCATCGCCCTCGCCTCCGGCCTTTTCCTTCTTATCGGCGTCTGTATTGTTCTCGTTGTCTGCTTCATTCATTTTAAATCGGAAATGGCAGTGCCCGTCCTTGAGCAAATATTTATCATGCTCCACTTCAAAATTCGGATTATATCCTCTCGCAATGGCCGGATCGATCATTTGGCAGTACAGAATGCCGTACTCCTCCATGCCGTCCTTCTTCCACTGGTCGCCAAACGCGCAGCGGGTAAAGTTCTGCTCGATCTCTAGCGGATGGTACTCCGTCACATATTCAAACAGGTCGCTGCGTCCCATATCGTAATTCGGCAGGTAGCTGTGAATGTCATTAGGCTGTCCGGCCGCAGCCGCACGCCGGGCGATATCTCTGCCCCGCTCCTCACCGAATGTGCGAACCCCTTCGCGAATGGCGTCTTTGCCCTCTTCGCCGAAGCGGTCAACAACCGCCTTCGAGAGATGAGCAAACAGTTTCGCCATAATAGTATACGGATCTACCGGCTCCAGACTTTCATCATGATCAATTGTCGTATTGGATTGCTTGTCTGTCGATTGTTGTCCCATTATGAATACCTCCCAGGTTCAAAAGTGTGTCGGTGTCTCTACCTTCTACCTTAGCCTTAGCACCATTATCCCTTATGATCAGGTTGCAGGCCAAGCTCTGTCTTTTCACTTCTCCTGGCGCCCCTGTCTTTGATACTCGTGTCTCATCTTTGATTCTCGTGTCTCATTCCCGGCGCGCCATTGATCTCGCATCTTGGAGAGCTGCTTCCATATGCAAAGAAATGTCCTTCTTCCGAGTTTGTCGGTCTCCTTGTTGCCTGATCAAACGGGATATTGTGCAAAGCATACAGCAATAGCGAGTATTTATGTCCTACAAAGGCTCAAGCTGACTTAGGTGCTGATAAAAGTTAAGTTATATAGTTGCAAGCTTAATGTTTTGTCGTCCCCAAGTACACAGATTTGACAACGTTGTTGTTTCTCAAGTCCGCCGCTGCGCCATGCACGACGATCCGGCCCGTCTCCATCACATAGCCCCGATGAGCCGTTGCCAGCGCCATGCGGGCATTCTGCTCTACCAACAGGACGGACACGCCCTCTTCGTTAATTTGCCGGATGGCGGCAAAAATCTCCTTCACGATCAGGGGAGCCAGTCCCATGGACGGCTCATCCAGCAGCAGCAGCTTCGGTCTGGCCATCAATGCGCGGGCAATCGCCAGCATCTGCTGCTCGCCGCCGCTCATCGTTCCGGCCAGCTGCTTCTGCCGTTCCTCCAGCCGCGGAAACAGCCCGTACATTTTTTGAATATCGGCGGCAATCTCGGCCTTGTCGCGCCGAACATAAGCGCCAAGCCGCAAATTCTCCAGCACGGTCAGATCGGGAAACACGCCGCGCCCCTCGGGAACCTGGGAAATGCCCAGCTCCACAATGCGATGGGGCTCCAGCTTGGTGATGTCCCGTCCTTCAAACCGGATGCTTCCCTCCGCACGTTTGATCAAGCCGGAAATGCTGCGCAGCGTCGTTGTTTTGCCGGAACCGTTCGTTCCAATCAGCGCCACAATTTCTCCGCTGTATATATCCAGATTCAGCTGCTTCACCGCCTGAATGACGCCATAATTCACCTGCAATCCCTGGATTTCCAGCATCTTTAGTCCCTTCTGGCCGGCATGTTGTCTCTCCGTCATCGTTCCTCGACCTCCCCGCCCAGATATGCCTCGATAACATTCGGGTCGTTCTGAATCTGCGCCGGATTTCCCTCCGCAATCTTCACCCCATAATTCAGGACAACGATGCGATCGGAAATGTCCATCACCAGGCCCATGTCATGCTCAATCAGTATAATCTCGATGCTGTACTGGCTGGACAGACGCTTGATTTTCTGAATCAGCTCGGCCTTCTCGACAGCGTTCATTCCGGCCGCCGGCTCATCCAGCAGCAGCACCTCGCAGCCAGTCGCGAGCGCGCGGGCGATTTCAAGCAGTCGCTGCTCACCGTATGGCAGACCGCCTGCGAGTATATCCAGCTTGTGCTCCAGACCGACGATGGCCAGCTTCTCCACACAGTCCTGCACAATCGCCTCACGTCTGCGCTGGAGTGCCGCCTGGGATTTGAAAATGGCCGAGAACATCCCCTCTTTATTGCACTCGGCATGGGCGACCAGCACATTCTCCAGCACCGTCATGTTCTTGATCAGTCTCGTATTCTGAAAAGTTCTTGCCAGACCGAGCTCTACTCTCCGGTAGGGCTTGAGCTTGTTAATCACGGCATCCTTGTAGCGAATCGTGCCAGAGGTCGGGCGATAGATGCCCGTAAGCAGATTGAACAGGGTCGTTTTTCCCGCCCCGTTCGGGCCGATAATCGATAAAATCTCGCCGCGGCGTACCTCCAGGTTAATGTCGCTCAAAGCCGTCAGGCCTCCGAAATTCACCGACACGTTGTTCAGTTCGAGTACCTTCTCCATCATTTGTTCCCAACCTTCTTCACGTTTCCGTAAAAGTTACGTTTCCGGTATTGCTCGCCCCAGAATCCCGAAGGCTTGAATATCATCATTAGCACGATGGCCAGGCCAAGCAGAATCATTCGATAATCGCTCACATATCTCAAGATTTCGGGTGCCGCCACCAGAATGACCGCACCAAGCACAGAGCCCGGCAGACTTGCAGCTCCCCCTAATATGACCATCGCAAGGATATTCACAGAATCCAAATACCGGAATGCATCTGGACTGACATACGAAATATAGGTCGCCCAAAATGCACCGGCGGCACCGGCGAAAAATCCCCCGACGGTAAAGGCCAGCAGCTTGTAATAATTCGGACGGATGCCGACCGATTGAGCCAGCGTTTCATCTTCGCGTACCGTCAGCAGGCTGAGGCCGACGCCCGAATGCACCAGTCTATGGATGACAACATAAGTGATCAGCACCAGCAGCAGAATCAAGTAGTAAAACTCCAGCTTGTCCCTGAACACAAAGCCGAAGAGCGAAGGCGCCGGAATGCCCGGCAGGCCCATCGGGCCACGGGTCAGATCGACCCAGCCGACAAAAATAAGCCGGACAATTTCTCCGAAGCCGAGGGTCACGATCCCTAAATAGTCCCCCCGCAGCCGGATGACAGGACTGCCAAGCAAGAAGCCGAACAGCCCGGCAATGGCAGCCGAGGCGGGAAGCGCGATCCAGAAGGACAGATGGAAATGCAGCATCAGCAGCGCAGCGGCATACGCGCCGATCCCGTAGAAGGCCGCATGCCCAAGCGCAAACTGCCCCGCATACCCGATAATGACGTTAAGGCTCAAGGACAGCATGGAAAAAATACCGATCATAATGACAACATGCAGCAAATAATCATTGACCAGCTGAAGCACAATCGGAAGGACAATGGCCAGCACAGCCGCGGCGGCCATGGCCGCTTTCTTGTTCATACCTATCACCTATACCTTGTTGATCTCTTTGCTGCCAAGGATGCCCGAAGGTCTGATCAGCAGTACAATGATCAAAATTGAAAATGAGATAACGCTCTTGTATTGGGTCGAAATATAAGCGCCGCCGAGCGTTTCGACGAGACCAAGCAGCACGCCGCCCAGCATCGCGCCCGGGATGTTTCCGATTCCTCCGAGTACCGCAGCCGTAAATGCGTTAATTCCTGCCATATACCCCATCGTCGGATAAACCGCGTTGTAATAAATGCCGACCATAATGCCGGCGCATGCTGCCAGCGAAGAGCCGATGGCGAAGGCAAGGCTGATCATCCGGTTCGTATTGATCCCCATCAGTGCGGCGTTGGTCAAGCTCATCGAGGTCGCCCGCATCGCCGTCCCTGTTTTGGTCCGGGTTACGAACAGTTGCAGACCCAGCATCAGCAAGATGGACAGCAGCAATATCAAAATTTGGATTTCAGAAAATGTGATGCTTCCGAATGTGTAAGTCCGGCTGCCAAAAGCGGTCGGGAAAGGATGCATCTCCGTCCCCCACAATTTCTGCGCCAGGCTGACCAGGAGCGTGGACACACCGAGAGCGCTGATCAGCGGCACGATCCGGTCCGCCAGACGCAGCGGCCGGTAGGCGAGCCGCTCGATAAGCATGCCAATTCCCGCCGTAACGGCAGCGGATAATAAGAAAGCGAGATATAAAGGAAGCTGAAATTCCTGCATAAAAAAGAGTCCCAGAAAACTGCCGATCATAAAGATGTCGCCATGCGCAAAGTTAACGATTTTCAGTATGCCGTACACCATCGTATATCCGAGTGCGATCAAGGCATAAATGACACCGATGGTCAGCCCGTTGGTCAATTGCTGGAGGAACATGCGTAACACCCCTTCAAAGCCGAGGAACAGGAAAACGAGCTTTCCTGTTCCAGGTTCACGTAATGACTATTATTTATAAAGTTCAAATTTGCCGTCCTGAATCGTCAGCCGGGACGGCTCTGTAATAACGTCCCCATTCTCATCAAAACTGATAACGCCCGTGGCGCTGTTGTAATCTTTCAGTGTTTCCAGGTAAGACTTGATTGCTTCACGATCTGCGCCCTGCTCCTGGATCGCCTTGATAATGACCGAGGTTGCCACGTACGAGTAAGCAGCATACGTATCCGGCTTGCTGTTGTACTTGGCCTGGTACTCCTCATTAAATCGGGTCGCTTCGGCATTGTCGCCGCCCGGATAGAAGAATCCGATCAGCTTGAAGCCTTCCACAGATTCCTTGCCCAGATCAAGCAGCGCTTCAGAATACAGGCTGTCGACACCGATGAAATCAACGTCCAGGTTCAGCTTCTTCGCCTGCTGGGCGATCAGCGCCGCTTCATTATAGAAACCGCCGATAAAGATGGCGTCCGGCTGCTTCTCCTTGATCTTGGTTAGCACGGTGCTGAAGTCCTTATCGCCCGGATTGAAAGCCTCAGCAGCCACAACCTCGATGCCGTTCTCCGGCGCCGATTGCTGGTAAACATCAAGCAGCCCGAGTCCGAAGTCAGATTGTTCATAGATGAGAGCTACCTTGCCGTAGCCCAGTTCCTTCGACCAGCCGGCTAGGTAGTCGGCCTGGAACGCATCGGTCGTAATAACGCGGAAGGTATATTCCCCGGCATTCGTCACAGCAGGAGCGCTGGAAGAAGGCGATACTTGAACAATTTTGTTCTTGTTGTATATCGGTGCCGTTGCCAGCGTCGCCGAGCTGTTGAAATGGCCGACCACGCCTAGAATGCTCTTGTCGGTTACGAATTTATTGGCGACGTTCACCGCTTCGTTCGAATCTCCCTTGTCATCCTGAATTACAATTTCGATTTGCTTGCCGTCAATGCCGCCAGCCTCATTGATCTGTGCAGCCGCCAGCTCGGCGCCGTTCTTGAATGCTGTTCCATATTGGGCCTGCGTGCCTGAGATCGGTGCTGCTAGACCGATCCGGATCGTATCCCTGTTAGCTTGGGAATCGTCGCTTGCTCCACATCCGCTCAGCAGCCCTGCTGCCAAGCCGGTGATCGCAAGTGCGGATAAAAATCGTTTCATTGTAATCCCCCTTAAAGATGAATTAATCCTATGAGTTAAGTATGGCTTTATTATAATGAATCGTTTTGAAATTGCAACACAAATTTTTGTATAGTCATATAAGTTTCGATAATGTCAAATAATACAGCAGGCTGCAAATGCCCTTAGTGCCATATTGAATGATCTGGATGATTGTAGTCTCGGGCTGCTGCTCAGCCTTCTTTCCAGCCAGCTCGACAATGCTTCGCTGATCGTAACAGCCGGTTGGCTTCTGTTCGCAGGAATCGTGCTCTTCTCTGGGAGCTTGTATGCATAAGCTTGACCGGCATCCGGAAACTGGGGGCCATTACGCCGCTTGGCGGCCTCTGCTTTCTCGCGGGTTGGCTGCTGGTGGTCATACAGGCGTTCCAGGGACATGATTTCGTCCATAAACTGCTGAATATTACTTCGGATCCCGGCAACGGTATGGTAGAACACATTGTTAATCACATCGGATTTCAGCCATTTTCATAGACCTTCAACAAGGTTGAGTAAAGGTGTATGTCGATTTCGTATAGCTCAGCTCTTGACGATGCATCATTTTCGAGACACCACGAAGCGAATAGATATAACCAAATTTCAATTGATCGTCGTATCCGATTGGACTTCTGATCTAAGCTGAGTGGGTGGAGTCAGTGGTGTAACTGCTTGCTGAAGTGATGAAGATGATAAGGCCTCGCTATAATCTGAAAAGGAATTGTCCTGCCCCTGCGCCCTGATCATAAATGCGTATGTAGTTGCCGGTGCCAACCCCGTTGCCGTAAATTTGCTTTGGTCACCGGAAACGATCCCGACCAACTGGTCGTTACAATAAATCTCGTAGAATTTAATCGTTTCGGGGGTTGAGATGATCTGCCATCTAAATGAATCTCTGTGGGAGAAATTTACTATTGAATAAATATTTTGCAATTCAATTATTAAACACCAGCATTTGTAGGAAACAAAACTCGTCAAAATATATATGATTTTTCGAACATAATTCACTGCAAACCACTCGATTGGCGGAAATATATTCGATTTTTCATATAAAATCTCAAGTTTTGGGCTTCAAGGGGGCGATTCTATATGAAATTTCATATAGATTGGGCCAAATCAGCCATATTTGAGCGAATATATTCGATTTTTCATATATATTTCTGTTTCGTCGAGAGAGGTCACGCCCCCAACCGAACCCAACCCAAGAGCGAATCCCCTCTCCTTCTCAAACACAAAAGTCCCCTCAAGCCTCAGCTTGAAGGGACTTTCTATTTCTATCCTTAATCCTCAATCGTCGACAAATCGCCGGCTGGGAGGTTGAGCTCCCAGGCTTTGAGCACGCGGCGCATGATCTTGCCGGAGCGGGTCTTGGGCAGTTTGTCTTTGAACTCGATTTCGCGCGGAGCGGCGTGGGCGGACAGCCCTTCCTTGACGAATTTGACGATTTCCGCCTTCAGTTCCTCGGACGGTGTGAAGCCCTCGCGCAGCGAGATAAACGCCTTGATGATCTCTCCGCGCACCGGATCCGGCTTGCCGATAACCCCTGCTTCCGCTACAGCTGGGTGCTCAACGAGCTTGCTCTCGACCTCAAACGGACCAATCCGTTCGCCGGAGGAGTTGATCACGTCGTCGATCCGGCCCTGGAACCAGAAGTACCCGTCCTCGTCCATGTAGGCCGTATCGCCGGAAATATACCAGCCCGGGATGCGGAAATACTCCTCATACTTCGGCGCGTTGTTCCAGATGAGCCGCATCACCGACGGCCATGGGGTGCGAATCGCCAGGTTCCCCATCCGATACGGCGGCAACTCCTTCCCATTATCGTCGATAATCGCCGCCTGAATGCCCGGCACCGGTCTGCCCATAGACCCCGGTTTGATTGGCATCGACGGATAGTTGCAGATGAGCTGGCCGCCCGTTTCCGTCATCCACCAGGTGTCGTGGATGCGCCGGTTGTACACCTTCATCCCCCAGCGAACAACTTCTGGATTTAACGGCTCACCGACCGACAATACGTGACGCAGCGACGACAGATCATATTGCTTAATGATATCCTGTCCTGCACCCATCAGCATCCGGAACGCAGTAGGCGCGCTGTACCAAACGGTGACTTTGTACTTCTGAATCGTTTCGTACCAATCCGCCGGGCTGAAGCGACCGCCGCGCACGACGTTGGTCACCCCATGCAGCCACGGGGCAAAAATACCGTAAGATGTGCCGGTTACCCATCCAGGGTCCGCCGTACACCAGTAAATGTCGTCTTCTCTCAGGTCCAACACGACATTGCCGGTATGATAATGCTGAATCATTGCGTTATGCACATGGTAAACGCCTTTAGGTTTGCCGGTTGAACCTGACGTATAATGCAAAATTAAGCCATCTTCGCGGTTCACCCACTCGATTTCAGCCTCAGGGGATGCGGCTTCCATCTCCGCCTTATAATCTACAATACCGTCCCCAGCCTTCACATCGTCGCCTACAACGATGATCGTCCGCAGCGTCGGCAGCTCTTCACGCTTCACCCGCGGCAGCAACGCCGACGTCGTGACGAGCACAACCGCGCCGCTGTCCTCCAAGCGATCCTTGACCGCCGTTTCCATAAACGCCTCAAACAACGGACCAACAACCGCACCAACTTTAAGCGTGCCCAATACACTCACATAGAGCTCCGGCGTCCGCGGCATAAAGACGAAGACCCGATCCCCCTTCGTGATTCCGTATTTGCGCAGCACGTTAGCAAATCGGTTCGTCAGCCCCTGCATGTCCTCGTACGTATACGACTCCTCGCGTGTCGGATCGCTGAACAACAGCGCTACGCGCGAGCCCTTGCCCGCATCGACATGGCGGTCGATCGCCTCGTAAGCCATGTTGACTTTGCCAGTGACGTACCAGGAGAACTTCTTCTCGACATCCTCCCACTTAAAGTTCTTATACGCCTCTTCGTAGTTGCCCATATTGGACGACGGAACGCCCGATGAAATGACTTCCCCTTGCAGTTGACTCATCGTTTCATCCTCCCTTAATCTTTGGAAATCTCCAAGCAATAGATCAAAGTTTATGAAAACGGATACATAGCAACGTAAGTTGAAAGCTTTGTTCAGCGTCATGGGTGAGGGCATCCGTTTTGATCGAAAAAGCAACGACAGAACTTAAACGATTGAGGTGGTTTTCGAGGACAACGATCACATCAGCGGACTGAAAATGTGAAAATTTTATGTCGGAGAACATTATAGCACACGTTTTCGCGCACAGGCTACACTTTTCATTTTTTCTTTTTTCTGTTATAAGTGAGGGGAACGAGCAAAGGAGGCGGTTCCATGGAACATAAAAAAACGTATATCCGCCACACCCTGCCCCATCAGCAACGTGAGATTGTTGTGGAAGGACCCGTATCCCCTTCCCATCTCCAAACCTTAAAAATGCATCCCGATCTGGACGCATTCCGCAAGCCTGCAGATCAACATGCCGCGCTGGTGGAAATTGCCGGACTTCCAGAGGGACGTATCATCCTGGCCCGGGAGGATTCGACCATTGTAGGATACGTCACCTTTCACTATCCCGACGAGATGGAGAGGTGGTCCCAGGGCAATATGCCCGACCTGATCGAGCTGGGAGCCATCGAAGTGGCCGACGACTATCGGTCGCTCGGAATCGGATCGAAAATGATCCGCACGGCATTTGAAGACGAACAGATGGAGAAATACATCGTCTTTACGACCGAATATTATTGGCATTGGGATTTGAAAAACAGCGGGCTATCCGTATGGGAATACCGCAGCATGATGGAACGGCTGATGAAGACGGTCGACATGGTCTGGTATGCTACCGACGACCCGGAAATTTGCTCCCATCCGGCTAACTGCTTGATGGTGCGGATCGGTAAGGAGGTTCCTTTGTCCTCCGAGGAGCAGTTTGACCGGATTCGTTTTCAGCAGCGTTTCATGTACTGACAGTTAAAAAGGAAGGCGTGATGAATCCATGCCTGGAAGCGCTTTATTTGTCCACCATGAACAGGCGATGAACTACCGGTTTCACGACGGCCATCCTTTCCATCCGATCCGGCTGGAATTGACGATGGACTTGCTGCAGGATCTGGGCGCGCTAACGCCGCAGCAAATGCACCTGTCGCGCCCGGCAACCGACGAGGAATTGCTATGGATCCATCAGCCGGCGTACGTTGAAGCGGTTAAGCAGCTGAGCCGCCCGAATCCTGAGGCGGACTGGATCACGCGCGGCGAGCAGTTCGGGCTGTTGGACGAGGATACGCCGTATTTTCCCGGCATGCATGAAGCGGCAACCTGGGTCGTCGGAGGAACGATTACAGCCGTAGAGACCGTGCTCTCCGGCTCCACAACCCACGCCCTGCACCTCGGCGGCGGCCTGCATCACGCCCTGTCGGCTAAAGCCGCCGGCTTCTGCGTCTACAACGATGCTGCAGTGGCTATTGACTATGCCCGCCGCAAGTACGGCGCACGCGTCCTGTACGTCGATACGGACGTCCACCACGGAGACGGGGTGCAGTGGAGCTTCTATTCAGACCCCGATGTTTGCACTTATTCCATCCATGAGACGGGAAAATATTTATTCCCAGGCACCGGCTTCCTGACGGAGCGCGGCGAGCATCAAGGCTATGGCGCCTGCATGAATCTGCCGCTCCAGCCTTATACGGAAGACGCCTCCTGGATGGAATGCTTCGAGGAGTCGATCCGGCGATTAGCCGCGCATTTCCGGCCGGATGTGATCGTCAGCCTGCACGGCTGCGATGCCCATGCGCTGGACCCGCTGTCGCATATGCACTGTAGCATGGCGATCTACCGCGATATGCCGGCGATCCTGCACGAGCTGGCCCATACGTATTGCGAGGGACGCTGGGTTGCGATGGGCGGCGGCGGTTATGATTTATGGCGGGTCGTCCCGCGGGCGTGGAGCTTGCTGTGGCTGGAGATGAGCGATCATCCGTTGATCGCTTCCCTGCGCCGCAACCCGCTGCTTCCGCTGCCGCAAGCCTGGATCGACCGCTGGCAGCCGCAGACCCCGTTCCAGCTTCCTGCCGCTTGGCTTGACGACCTGTCCCATTGGGAGGGCATCCCCCGCCGGGCGGAAATTACAGCAAAAAACCGCGAGAGTCTCGCGGTCGCTTTACAGGATTATCCCTAATACTCAGGTGGGGCTGGCTGAACCCCGCCTGAGTTTTTATTTTTTCAGCTCACCCACATGCTGGACCATGTCATTGAGAATGGCAAACGAACGCTGGGCCGCCAGCGCGGTAAACTCAGCAAAATTCACATCCGCAGAGCCGTCCGCCTTGTCCGAAATGGAGCGGAGTACAATAAACGGCACCCCGTTCCGTTGGCATACCTGGGCGAGCGCCGCCCCTTCCATTTCGACGCAAGCGCCGTCCAGCTCCCCGTATAGAACCGAGCTAACAAATTCCGGATCCGCGATAAACTGGTCGCCGGACAGCACCCGTCCGACCCGATATTGATGGTCCGTGCACTGTCGGGCGCAGGCCTGATCTGCCAAGCGGATGAGCCCGGGGTCAGCCGGAAAGTCGGAGACGTCCTGGTACGGCGTAATGCCGCGCGCAAAGCCCAGCGGCCGCACGTCCATATCGTGCTGCTGGCAAGTTGAAGAGATGACGATGTCACCTACGTT
Organism: Paenibacillus phoenicis; assembly: GCF_034718895.1. Classification (NCBI taxonomy): domain Bacteria; kingdom Bacillati; phylum Bacillota; class Bacilli; order Caryophanales; family Paenibacillaceae; genus Paenibacillus; species Paenibacillus phoenicis. The sequence continues at coordinate 1,916,792 of NZ_JAYERP010000001.1, forward strand.
CAGCTCGGGATGCACTGCTCCAGCCACCCCGGTAAACCAGATCGTATCCGCTCCAAAACGGTCGATCAGGACTTGCGTTGTGGCTGCGGCATTCACTTTGCCGACGCCGGATTTACACACCACCACGTCCTGCCCATGGAGTACGCCCTTGACGAAACGTGCCCCAGCCGCGTCAACCGCCTCCTGGTGCTCCACCTTTTCGAGCAGCAACGCAATTTCTTCATCCATGGCCCCCATCAGGCCAATCGTATTGTACATGGTTCATTACTCCCTCCGATACTCCCGTTCATCCGTGCGGACAAGTTGTATCGCCCTGTATTTCCTCAAAATGCTCAAAAAAGCTCCTTATGCAAGGAGCTTTTTGTCCGTTGTTAACCTTTTTCATATATATCTATGTGTTACATATCTCTCTAAGCCGAAACACCTATAGCAACCGAAGCCTTACAGGTGGCTAACAGACAAGCGTAAGATCGTCTCGTGCGGCAAAATCACCCGAGGGTTCTCAACCGTTTCCTTCTTCATCAGCTTCGTCAGTAAACGCATCGCTACCGCACCAAGGTCGTACATCGGCTGAGCGACCGTCGTCAGCTGAGGACGCACCATCGAAGCCATACGGATGTTATCCACGCTGATGATCGAGAAATCATCCGGCACCTTCAAGCCTTCGTCCTGAATGCTGTGGATGGCGCCAATCGCCATTTCATCCGTTGCGGCGAAGATCGCTGTCGGCCGTTTCTTCAGCCCCAGGAAATACTTCATCGCTTCCACGCCGGATTCATAACGATAGTTGCCGATCCGCACCAGATCCTCTTGGTACCGAATGCCCGCTGTTTCCAACGCACGCTTGTACCCCTGGAATCTGGCATAGCCGTTCGCCGGATCCTGCAACGTTCCGCTAATCATCGCGATTTCGCGGTGCCCATGGCGGATCAGCGTGCTAACTGCGTCAAACGCTGCGGCTTCATGATCAATATCCACGGATGGATATTGGCCGTTCTCGTCACTCGTTGCGCACAGCACAATGGGTACCGCAGACGTCTGGAACGCTTGAATATGCTCCTCCGTTACGGTTCCGCCCATGAACAGGAGCCCGTCCACTTGCTTCTCGAGCAAGGTGTTGATGACGCGAATCTCCTTCTCTTTCCGTTTGTCGGCATTACACAAAATAATGTTATAGTGATACATGTTCGCAATATCTTCGATGCCCCGAGCGATTTCTGCAAAAATCGAATTCGAAATATCGGGGATAACCACGCCTACAGTGGTGGTCTTCTTGCTGGCAAGCCCCCTGGCTACGGCATTGGGCCGGTAGCCTAACCGTTCTATCGCTTCGTAAACCTTTTTCCGGGTCTGCGGTTTCACATTCGGATTGTTATTGACAACCCGGGAAACCGTGGCCATCGAGACGCCTGCTTCACGTGCCACATCATAAATGGTAACCGTCACATTCTTCTCTCCATTGCCAATAGATTTTCACTCATTCATCCGGTAAAGATCCAGAGCTTCAATTAAATTTATGATACGACAAAATACTACTTAATGCAATGATAACGCTTCACTCAGCGCAAAATCTCTTCCAACGCCGACTTCGTGATCTTGGAATGGGACGTGTGCCAAACGGCTTGTCCATCTTTAATCAGGATCGCTTGTGGGGATTCATGCTTGACGCCAAGCCGCTCGGCTGCCTCGTTAGATACGTCTCGGTTCTCGATGACGTAAATCAGCCCGTATGTAACGTCTTCGCGCGGAGTCCCGTTTAAATAAGCCTCCGCTTCCTTATGCGCCCCGGCACTGATCGGGCAGCGGGTACTGTGCTTGAATAGCAACAACGGCTGGTTTGAGGAGCGTTCCAAAGCATCGTTCAGCTCCTGGATCGATTGTATTCTCATCCATTTGGACATGACAACTCATCCCTTTTTGTTCGAATAAGAATCTCCAGATGTTCTGTTGATATCTTAACAAAAAGAGAAATGAAAATACAACTTTTATTTACAAAATGATTTGCAAAAATCGAGTAAAATCGTCAATTAGCCTTGGAAAGTTGTCGATTCTTGACATATTTAGACAATTGGGATAGACGTTTGGAGATTTCGTTCATCCAGTCCAGATCGCCCAGGTTCTTGGCTCCGCCGTACAGATCCAGCAGCATGTTGATTCGTTCTTCGCATTGCTGCTCCAGCAGACCTTCAAAGGATTCGTTATCCGTCCCGTCCCACTGACGATAGATGCTGAAGATCAAGTCAGCCAGCTCGTTCCGCTCGGTAAAATAAATGCGGCCGCTCGGCGGCTCCTTCTTGAGCTCGGTCAGCAGGTCCGTCAAATTCGACTTCACCTCGGGAAGCACCTCGTAGAAGTCGCAGTCTTCACACTCGTAAATTGGAACGCGCTCGATTTCATAGATTCCTTCAAAAATGACCAGCCTGAAGCCCAGGTTCATCATTTTCCCGCACTGACAGTGCTTACGCACAGTACCACCTCATCTTAGTCCTCTGCATTTTTAGTTCCGATGATTTTGTTAGATATAAGTAAGCCCTTCGTATCGGAGCCTCCGCTGCCTTAGATTGCTAGAATATTCCACACCGCTCTTTGCAGCTCGTGACTTTTGACGTGCACCGATAGACGTTTTTGATAGGATATGGTTCTTATTCGACCCGTCTGCGAGAATCTCCTTCTGTTAGCAAAAGGCACTTTAAATTCCCATATTTGGAAGGCTTTCAGAAGCCGCCGGGCATAGGAATAGTCATCATTTTTGATACAATTAAAATATTGAATCGAATTTTCGTCAAGTACCATAAAAGACAGGAGGAGTTGGATTTGAGATTAATTGGCAAAAAGATCGTTGCCTTAGTAGATGAAGAGTTCGAGGATTTGGAGCTATGGTACCCTATTTACCGCGTTCGCGAAGAGGGAGCGGAGGTGCATCTGGCCGGCCCGGTGAAAGGCAAAAAATACATCGGCAAATATGGCGTCCCCGCCGTAGCGGAATTTGCCTTCGAGGAAATCGATGCCAGCGCATATGACGGGATTCTTGTCCCCGGCGGCTGGGCGCCGGACAAGCTTCGCCGCTACGACAAGGTGCTCCAGCTCGTCCGCGAGCTGCACCAAGCGAAGAAGCCGATCGGGCAAATCTGCCACGCCGGCTGGGTGCTCATCTCCGCCGGGATCTTGAAAGGCGTGACCGTAACATCCACGCCAGGCATCCGCGACGATATGCGAAACGCCGGCGCGATTTGGGTCGACGAGCCCGTCGTCGTGGACGGACACATCATCTCGGCCCGCCGCCCGCCGGACTTGCCGGCTTACGGCAAAGCGTTCGTGGATGCGGTGGCGAGTCAGCGGTAACGGTGTGTGTGAGGCAGTGAGTGAGCGGGTGCGGTGTGAGGTAGAAGCGTGTGGTGCAGTGCGGTGTGCGGTGACGGTGTACGGGAGCCACGTGCGCTAACGGTGCGCCGAAGTGGCGTGTAGATGCCGTGTGTGGAACGGCATGCGGTGCGGTGAGCGGTAGTGGCGTGCGGCAGTGATGTGCCGCTCCCCCGCCGGCACCCTACTATGGTTAAGCAGTCGGGAGCTGTGGCACCAAGCACGGAGCAGCAGCTAGTGGCGGACGGATACTATCTACACCTGCAACTAACCTTCACCTGCTTCCGCCAAGTGTAAAAGTGCAGTCTAATCCCTTCGAACTTCCCGAATTTCGAGATTCAAATGCAAAAGTGCAGTTCAGATCGGCTTAAAAGCTCGTATTAGGCCCGATTTCCTCAATATCTACTGCACTTTTGCATTTCAACTAGCCGTTCGGGGCATGTTCGACAAAAACCGCCTGCACTTTTACATCTCAGCGAGGGAAGTTAGTGCGGAGTGAGTGCGAAGCTAGTGCAAACAAGCGAATCGAGCGCGAAACGAGCACGATGCGAGCAGAGCCAACGCAAAGCGAGCGAAGCCATCGCCGAAGCGAGCGCGAAGCATTGCAGCGCAACCGCACGCCAAGGCGCAGCATAAACAAAACAAGGCCGTCCCTGGTGTCGATCCTGACCCGAAGGGACGGCCTGTATTGTTTATTTGCCCAAACGCTCTTGCTCCAGCTCGTGCGCGTAGCGGACCAGCTCGGCTTCGACCTGATCGCTGGTCGGTAAGCGGTAGCAGGCTGCGCCCACTTCTTTGCTCTCCCGCGAATCGGAGTTCAAGATGCGGTGCTTCACCCGCAGCAGCGCCTGCGGCGACATGCTTAGATCGGTGACGCCAAGGTACAACCATAACGGCACCGCTTTCTCGTCCCCGGCCATTTCGCCGCAGACGCTCACGGTGATCCCGGCATCCTTGGCCGCTTGCACCGTTTGACGCAGCAGTCGCAAGACGGCCGGATGGAACGGATGATACATGTGGGCGATCTGCTCGTTCATCCGGTCAACGGCGAGCACGTACTGTACCAGATCGTTGGTGCCGATACTGAAGAAGTCCACCTCTTGGGCCAGCAGATCGGCAATCGCCGCCGCGGCCGGAATTTCAATCATAATGCCGACCTGAATATCGGGGTCGTAGGCGATTCCTCGCCGGGTTAAATTCTGCTTGGCTTCCTCCAGGATCGCATTCGCCTTGCGGATTTCCTCCAGCGAGGAGATCATCGGATACAGGATTTTCATTTTGCCGTAAGCGCTGGCGCGCAAAATAGCGGCAAGTTGAGTTTGAAACAGCTCGCGGCTATCCAAACTGATGCGGATTCCGCGATAACCCAGCACCGGGTTCTCCTCTTCCTGCAGCTCGAAATATTCCAGCTGCTTGTCGCCGCCGATGTCGAGCGTCCGGATGACGACCGGATGCGGACCTGCCTTCTCCGCGACCTGCCGGTACACTTCAAATTGCTCATCTTCCCCAGGGAAAGTGGACCGGTCCATATATAAAAATTCCGTGCGGAACAAGCCAACGCCTTCCGCGCCGTGCTTTAAAGCCAGCTCCAAGTCCTTCACGGAGCTGATATTACCGGCGAGCCGCATGCGTACGCCGTCCTTGGTCACCGCTTCCACTGCAGCCAGCAGCTGCAGCTGTTCTTTGCGGCGGCGCTGCTTCTCCGCCAGCTCCGTATACCGGGCGATGATCTCCGGCTCTGGATTCAGATATACGCATCCTTCGTCGCCGTCGATCACCAGCAGATCGCCCGTTTGTAACGGCTCGGTCAGCTTGTTCTCCAGCCCCGACACAAGCGGAATGCCAAGGGCCCGCGCCATGATCGCCGAGTGCGACGTTTTCCCGCCGGCCATCGTGACCATACCCAAGACGTTGTCCGGGTTCAAATGGACCAATTGGGAGGGGGAAAGCTCCTTCGCCACCAAAATATACGGCTGCGTATCCGCCGGCAAGGTGATGTCCGGCGTCCCCAGCAGATGCTTCAGCAGGCGATTGCCGACATCCTTGATGTCGAGCGCCCGTTCTTTCATATATTCGTCATCCAGCAGGTCAAACATCGTGACAAAATGATCGATCGCTTCCTTGACGGCGACCTCCGCCGCCTTGTATTGGCGTTCGATAATCCCCTGGATCTCGCTCATAAATACGGGATCCTCCAGGATCGCCAGATGGGCATCAAAGATACCGGATTCCTCCGCACCCACCGTCTCCTTAATCTCGTTCTTCATCACTTCGATTTCGGTTTTGGACGTGCGAATACCTTCGTACAACCGCTCGAATTCCTTGGCGAGATCCACCTTCTCCATTCGGCGATCCGGTACGTCCCATTCCCAGGCGGGCAGCACAAAAGCTTTGCCGATGGCGACTCCCCCTGCTGCTCCGATCCCCTGTATCATGTAGTGACCCCCTAGTCCTGCTTGTAAGTTCCTAACCCAAGGCACTGTTCATTCTTGAACTTTCTCTATAGGATGCCCTCTATCTATTTCATTATGGTAATCCTAGCCCCTTAAATTTGTCAAAGAAAAAACGCGCAGCCCAAAAAGGGCCCTCCGAACTCGGACGGGTCCTCTTGGATAGGCTTAGCTTAACTGCGTTTTCCGATCAGAATGCTATCTTCGACCTTGATGCAGCGGTCCATAATGACGGTCAGTCCGCCTTTCGAGGCGATCTCATAAGCTTCTTCGCTGAAGATCCCCAGCTGCAGCCAAAGTACGCGGGCCCCGATCTTCACTGCTTCCTCCGCGACCGGCGGCGTCTGCTCACTGCGGCGGAATACGTTGACAATATCAACCGGCTCCGGGATATCCGACAAGCTCGGGTATACCTTCTCCCCCAGAATTTCACCGCTGACCATCGGATTCACCGGGATAATGCGGTAACCATTCTGCTGTAATGCTTGAGCAACCATATACGAAGTCCGGTCAGGTTTGTCTGACAGACCCACGACGGCAATGTTACCGGCGTTTAACAGAATCTCCTTGATTTCCTCACGGCTTGGATTCGCAAATGCCATTTTGGCCATCCTCCTTTGTCGGCGCCGGCCCAGCCAGCGCCTTGCCTCTTAGTTCAAGTTTATTCTACCCGTTCGATAGATGCACCAAGCGAAGTGATGTGATCAAAAAATTGCGGATACGATTTCGCCACATGATGCGCATCCTTAATCACCAGCGGCTCCCGGCAGCGAAGGCCTACGACGGTCAACGCCATGATGACGCGATGGTCATAATGCGCATTGATTGTCACGCCGCCTTCGAGGCCTGACGGACGCCCGTGTACGATGATTTCCGACTGGCGTTCTTCGACGTTCGCGCCGGCTTTTTTCAACTCGGTCAAAAAGTCGGTGATCCGGTCGCATTCCTTGTAGCGTAAATTTTCCACGTTATAGAAACGGGACGTCCCATCGGCGAACACCGCAGCCGCTACCATCGCCAGCACAGCGTCGGTTGCCGCGTCGCCGTCAAATTCCACCGGCCGCAGACGGCCATTCCCTTGAACGTGCACCGTACCGTCCTGATGCGTCAGCGGCACGTCCATCATCTGCAGCACGTCCACCACGGCACGCTCGCCCTGCTTGCTGTGCTCCGCCAGCCGGTGAACCTTCACGTCCGACTTCGTCACGGCTGCCGCAGCCAAAATCGCCGCCGAGCCGGGATAGTCGCCCTGCACGGTATACGTCTTCGCCTGATAGCTTTGCCGTCCTGGCACGCGGAAATGCATATAATCGTCGCTGGCATGGATCACGATCCCGGCTTGCTCCAGCACTTCCAGCGTTTGCCCTACAACGACCTTCGATTTCAGATCGTTGAGCACCTCGATTTCGCTGTCTTCATCAAGCAGCGGCGTCAGGAACAGCAAAGCGCTCAGGTACTGCGAGCTGACCGATCCGGATACGCGGATCTTCCCGCCCTTTGGCGCGCCGCCGCGAATGGTAATCGGCAATTTCCCTTCGTTATGGCTAACTTCCACTCCAAGCTGCCCCAAGGCGTCGATCAGGTCATCATGCGGCCGTTTGCCCAGCGAATCCGGATACGTGTTCACGAACGTCACCTCCGGGCAGAGCGACGCGATTGCCATCAGGAAACGGAGTACCGCCCCGGCATTCCCAACGTTCAGCTCCTTGACGTCCTTCGGCCGCCGTCCAAAGCCGGTGATGACGATCTTCTCCTCGTCCTCTTCCAGCACCGCGCCCAAATCGGCGATGCAGCGTCGCATGGCGTCGCTGTCCTCGCTGTGCGCCGGGTAATAAACCGTGCTTGTCCCTTCCGCCAAAGCCGCAACCAGCAGGTAACGGGTTGTATAGTTTTTGGAGGATAATGCTCCGATTTCGCCCTTTAACTCCGGCGTAGGCCTAACGATAACGTCCATAGTGTTCACATTCCCCTTTGTTGTGATTAATCAAGAACCGCGGTAATGCGTTAAAATTTCAGCCGCCACTTGCTCCGCGCTTTTCCCCGAAGTGTCTACGGTCAGATGGGCAAAAGCATAAGCATCCTTCCGTTCCTCCAGCAGCGCGGTGATCCGCTCCTTCGCGCCTCCGGCCAAGAGTGGCCGGCCCGGATCCTCCCCGACCCGCACGAGAATCTCGTCGGCCGTCGCTTGAAGCGCCACCACCAGACCGCCGTCCCGCATCGCCAGGCGATTCTCCTCGCGCAGTACCGCACCGCCGCCGGTGGCCAGCACAATCCCTTGCTCCTGCAGCGTTCTCCGCAGCGCCGCGGACTCAAGATCACGGAAATAAGCTTCTCCTTCGGCCGCAAAAATATCCGGAATCGACCGCCCGGCCTCCATGGCAATCCGCTGATCGAGATCAACGAGCTTTAAGCCGGTTTCGGCGGCCAGCAGGGAGCCGACGGTTGTCTTCCCCGTTCCCATCATGCCGATGAGCACGATGTTATAATGCAACATTTTATCACCTGCTTGCTCTCCATAGATCCTAAAGGCACTCGCTCAGAGTAAACTTTTTCATATCATAACACAGGCTGTCCTATTTTCACCATGAAAAAAGAAGCCGGAAGGAACGCTTTCGTCCCTCCGGCCTCGGGTTGAACCTAACCTGTAGTTTAGAACCATTGATGGTGGAAGACGCCTTCCTTGTCCACGCGTTTGAACGTGTGCGCGCCGAAGTAATCGCGTTGCGCTTGCAGCAGGTTCGCCGGCAGGCGTTCCGTACGGTAGCTGTCATAGTAGGACAGCGCGCTGGCAAAGCCAGGAACCGGAATTCCGTACGCCACGGCGGTGGAAACCACGTTGCGCCATGCGTCCTGATAGCTTTCCACGATATTTTTGAAGTAAGGGTCGAGCAGCAGGTTCTTCAGCGCCGGGTCACGGTCATACGCTTCCTTGATGTTATGCAGGAACTGGGAGCGAATGATGCAGCCGCCGCGGAAGATCATTGCGATGTTGCCATATTTCAAATCCCAGCCGTATTCTTCGGAAGCGGCGCGCATTTGCGCAAACCCTTGGGCATACGAAACGATCTTCGAAGCGAACAGCGCTTTGCGCACGTTCTCGATAAATTCCTTCTTGTCGCCGCTGAACGCCGGTTTCGCTGGTCCGCTCAGGATTTTGCTGGCGGCTACGCGCTCTTCTTTCATCGCCGAGAGGAAACGGGAGAATACCGATTCGGTGATCATCGAGAGCGGTACGCCAAGGTCGAGGGCGCTTTGGCTTGTCCATTTTCCAGTACCTTTTTGACCGGCAGCATCCAGAATCACGTCGACCATCGGTTTGCCGGTTTCTTCATCGTATTGAGAGAAGATGTCGGCGGTAATTTCGATCAGATAGCTGTCCAGCTCGCCTTTGTTCCATTCGCTGAAAATTTCGTGCAGTTCCTTGGCATCCACGCCCAGCACGTCTTTCAACAGATGATAAGCTTCGCAGATCAGCTGCATATCGCCGTATTCAATGCCGTTATGCACCATTTTTACGTAATGGCCGGCTCCGTCCGGACCAATATATGTACAGCAAGGATAGCCGTTTACTTTTGCGGAAATCGCCGTCAAAATCGGTTCAACCAGCTTATAAGCGGATTCTTGTCCACCCGGCATGATCGCAGGCCCTTTCAAAGCGCCTTCTTCACCGCCGGATACCCCGGTGCCGATGAAGCGGAATCCTTTGGCTTCCAGCTCTTTGCTGCGGCGTTGCGTATCTGGGAAGTGCGCATTGCCCCCGTCGATGATGATGTCGCCTTGATCCAGGTAAGGCAGCAGCTGTTCAATCGTAGCATCGGTCGCCGGACCAGCTTGTACCATAATTAAAATTTTACGCGGCGATTCCAACGAGTTCACGAACTCTTCAACGGAAAACGTGCCGACGAGGTTTTTCCCCTTGCCCTCGTTGTTAAGCAGGTCATGCGTCTTCTCAGGGGAACGGTTATATACGGACACAGTAAAGCCCCGGCTTTCAATATTCAGGGCCAAGTTCTTGCCCATGACGGCCAAGCCGATGACGCCGATTTGTTGTTTTGACATGGTCTCCATCCTTTGCACACTATTTTTTTCAATATTATCATTTTAACTCTTTTGTGTACAGAAGTGAACCCTGGCCGTTAGCCCAAAAAACAACCCCCAACGCCGTGGGAGCCAAGGGCTTGCCATTCGATTTTAGGTTGTGGGTACTCCTTTAGGATGAGCCGTTTCCATCATTACCATTCAAGCTGCATTAGTTCCATTCTCAGCTTGCGCAGCCGCTCTTTGCAGGCGTCCGAGGCTTCGGTGTCCCCCTGTTGGATGGCCTCGAACAACCGCTCCAGCTCGGCGTCCAGCTCCTTCTGCAGCTGTGCCAGCCGTTCCTCTGCCGCTTCGGATGCGAACACTTCAGCCATTTGCGCCATGTCGACGATGGGCCCTTTTTGAAAAATAACCCGATGCTCCATCCCCGAAATTTCTACCAGCCGAATCACTTCTCCAAATAAAATGTTCTCGACTAAGATCTGACGATCCCTAATCCGTTTGACCACCGCATGACCGCGCAGGTCGCCGATCAGCTTCTCCAGCCATTCCGCCAGCTTGACATCCCGGATGACATAATCGCCTACCAGCTTGTATCCTTTGGCGAGACGCTGAAACCGCAGCTTGGTCAGCTTGCGTCCGGTGCGGACGGAGATGATGAAGAGCGATTCGTTTTCGCTCCAATATAAAGAATACCCGTCTTGGATCAAGTCGCGGATCAATTGTTGTATGTGCCGGCGGTCGAATCGGAGTTCCAGGTTGCAGTATTCCACTTCGTAACTTTTGTTCACGGCACTCCCTCCTAACGGTTTACCATATCTTATACTTCATCTTATGTAATGGAACTTGGTTTATTGATTATTTTTGCCCCGTTCAGGCCGGAGTTGCCGCGGAAAATATGATATACTAGTACCGTTGCACAGCGAACCTAATCAGATCCATGCCGAAAGTTGGAGGTACTGCACGATGGCCTTTGAAGGATTTACGACACAAGATTTCGACGCCCTTACCGTCCCGAGTCTGGAGTCCCGAATGGAAGCGATTATAAGTCACATTAGACCTAAATTGGAGACGCTGGGTGCGGAGATGGCCCCCTACCTGTCCGCTTTATGCGGAGAAGAGATGTTCCCGCATGTGGCCAAGCATGCCCGCCGGACGGTGAACCCGCCGAATGACACGTGGGTCGCCTGGGCGGCCAGCAAGCGCGGGTATAAAGCGTTGCCGCATTTTCAGGTCGGGATGTTCTCCACGCACCTGTTTATCATTTTCGCCGTCATTTATGAGAGTCCCAATAAGGCCGTGTTTGCCAATTATTTAGACAAGCATGCGGCGCAAATTAAGAAGACGATCCCGGACGGGTTCTACTGGTCCCTGGATCATATGAGCCCGGACGGCACACCGCATCGGGAAGCGGATACCAAGCAGCTGAAGGCCTGGGCCGAGAAGCTGAAGACGATCAAGAAGTCCGAAGCCCTGTGCGGATTGCGGCTGGAGCGGAACGACCCGATCGTATCCGACGGAACCAAGCTGATCCGCACGGTTGAAGAGACGTTCCAAACGCTGTTGCCTTTGTATAAAGGCGCGTTTTGAGCTTGGAGCAGAAGTAACCTAACGGACACCAGAGACGCTAATGACTGTCCTAAGCGACTTCCCGTTGGCTAACGGACTGAGGAGGCCTTATTCAAGGAATAAGCAGCAATCCGGCTGCCCATGTCCCTGGATAAGGCCTCTGGTGTCCGTTACAGCGGGAAATGACCGGGAAATCGGCCAATAAGGTCACTACGGTCCGTTACACACATGGATGGCCTGCCTTCTGGCTTGCACTTCAAGCCTCCCTGACCTTATGGGTTGGGGGAGGCTTTTTGCGTGCGGACGAGGCCGAGGTGCAGGAAGAAGAGCAGCGCCATCGTGACCGCGCTGGCTAGGAACGGTGCGGCCGGGCCAAGCAGGTCCCACATTTTACCGGAGATGATCGGCCCGACAACCATGCCGGAGCCCTGGATCGTCAGAAACAGGCCCCAGATCGTCCCTTTTTCCCCGCTTGGGATCATTTGCGCGATCATCGTATTCCATGTCGGGAGGATTAACGCATAGCTGCATCCAATTAGGATCACGAACGACCAGACCAGGGCGACCTCCCGCGTCATCGCAAACAGGCCGATCGAGAGCGCCGCCAGGGCGAAGCCGATATGCAGAAACCAACGCGTCCCCATCTTGTCGACCAGCTTGCCCACGGGGATCAACCCCAGGACGGTAATCCCGCCGCCGATGACCAGCATGGCGCTGAACGTCTCCGGCGACAAGCCCAGCTCCGTCCGGACGTACAGCGTGATGACCGGCGTCAGCAGACCGACGGCGAATGATTGCAGGAACAGCGCCGGGTATAACAGCGGACTGACGTGTAAATGCGTGCGGATATGGTGAATCGAAGCACGCAGTTGACGCCACATCCCTCCGATCTTGGCGGAGGGGGAATGGCCGGGGACGGCAGCTTTGGCCGTGCCCGCGGCGGTGGAGCCGCCCGATTTTCCCGGCAACATCAACGACACCAGCAAGACCAGCGCCAGGCATCCGAGCAGGAACCAAAAGATCGGCTGATACGAATCATTTAAGAAAAAGTTGATCAGAACAGGCCCCAACCCGGTTCCACCAAGGCTGGAAATTTGGATGACGCCCATCGCCGTCGCGAAGTTGTTATTCTCCTCCGTGACCGCAGTGATGCCCATCAAGACGCAGGGCCAGAGCGGCGCAGTCCCGATGCCGAGGAGCGCGCAGCCAAGCACGAGAAACCCCATGGAGGGAAGGAACGCGATCATCGCTACAGCGCCTAGGGTGATGAACAAACCCAAGCTCATCGTCCGGCGAAAGCCGATCCGTTCGATCAGCCAGCCTGCCGGGCTGCGAAATAGATTATCCCCGATATACTGCATCGAAAAAGACAACCCGATCGCAAACGCGCTTAGCTTCAGCACATCCCCCATATAGACCGGCAGGATGGATACGATGAGCGCCCCCTTGACGAACTCCACCAAAAACATGATAAGCCACAGGCTGGCGAACGTGGGATTCAGCAGTTTTTTCCTTGCGATGCCGCTTGTCAGTTCCACGAAAAAGCCCCCTCTCCTGGTTTCCGATCACCGGTTCTCTTACATTTTGTCCTTTTTTGTCGGCAAATTAACCCATGTTCCGTCAATATTGCGTAAAAACCAGCGGGTTTTGCTTGCATTCCAGACGCATTTTGCTATACTCAAGCTTGTTTGAAAATTATGTAGATGAAAGGCAGGGATGGCCCGTATGGATCATCAAAGCACGCCGCTCTTCACTGCTCTCAAAAAGCATGCGGCCGGCAATCCCGTTCAGTTTCACATTCCTGGGCACAAGAAAGGGCTCGGCACCGATAAAGAATTCCGAGAGTTCATCGGCGATAACGCCTTGTCTATCGACTTGATCAACATCGCCCCGCTAGATGACTTGCACCAGCCAACAGGCGTCATTCAAGAGGCGCAGAAGCTGGCCGCCGACGCCTTTGGCGCGGACTACACCTTCTTCTCGGTACAAGGGACCAGCGGAGCCATCATGACCATGATTCTATCTGTTTGCTCTCCGGGAGATAAAATTATCGTCCCGAGAAATATCCATAAATCCGTGATGTCGGCCATTATATTCGCCGGAGCGAAGCCGGTGTTTGTCTCGCCGGCGCAAGACCCGAATTTGGGTATCGACCACGGGATCACAACGTCCTCGGTCCGCCGCGCGCTGCAGCGTCATCCCGACGCCAAGGCGGTGGTGGTAATCAACCCGACGTATTTTGGCGTTTGCGCCAACCTGAAGGAAATCGTCGATTTAGCCCATAGCTTCCATGTACCGGTGCTGGTGGATGAAGCGCATGGGGTGCATATTCATTTCCATGAGAAGCTGCCGATGTCCGCAATGCAAGCGGGCGCCGATATGGCAGCGACCAGCGTACACAAGCTGGGCGGCTCGATGACGCAAAGCTCGATTCTGAACCTGAACACGAAGAACGGGTACGTGAATCCGCAGCGCGTGCAAACGATCATCAGTATGTTGACAACGACGTCCACTTCCTATCTGCTGTTGGCTTCCCTGGATACAGCGCGCCGCAATTTGGCGCTGCACGGACGGGAAATGGCTGAACGGGCGATGGAGCTGGCCGAATATGTCCGGTCGGAAATTAACCAAATCGAAGGCTTGTACTGCTTCGGGCGGGAGATTTTAGGCGGAGAAGCAACTTATGATCATGATCCGACCAAACTGACGATCCACGTCCGCCACTTGGGGATTACCGGCTATGAGACGGAAAACTGGCTGCGCAAGCACTACAACATCGAAGTGGAGCTTAGCGACATGTACAACATCCTGTGCCTGATTACCCCAGGGGATACACAGGAGACGGCCGATATTTTGCTGACCGCGCTGCGGGAGCTGTCTAAAACCTATTATAAGGAAAATAACGCAAATGAGCTGATCGTCAAGGTCCCGGAAATCCCGCATTTGTCGTTGATCCCGCGGGATGCGTTCTATGCGGATACCGAGGTCATTCCGTTTAAGGAATCGGCTGGCCGGATCATTGCCGAATTTATTTATGTGTACCCGCCGGGGATTCCGATTTTGCTTCCGGGTGAGGTCATTTCCCAGGACAACATCGACTACATCCTCGATCATGTCGAGGTCGGCTTGCCGGTGAAAGGGCCGGAGGATCGGTATATCGACAAGGTTAAGGTGATTGTTGAAGCGGATCCGATTTTTTAGTCCAAATCGAGTAGGATGGGGACTATCCCCATCCTTACCCAATGTACGGAAATGGCCGCAAGGCCTATTTGAGTGCCATTGTTGACGGATATGACAACTCTGTTGTTTCATGGGTGCTCAGCCATTCCAATAACAATAAGCTTGTTATGAATACGGTAAAGAAAGCTTTTAAAAGAAACCCGAATGCTATGCCGCTCTTGCACAGTGATCGCGGCTTTCAATATACTTCGCTGGAATACAAACAACTTCAAAAGAGATACAAGTTTACAACAAGTATGTCCCGTGTAAGTCGATGTTTGGACAACCAACCCATTGAACGATTCTGGGGTACTTTTAAAGCAGAAAGCTTTTATCTGGAAAAGTACGATACGTATAACAGTCTCCTTCGTAGTGTAAGAACTTATATCCATTATTACAATAATTTTCGATGCACCGAACGACTATACGGCTTATCCCCTAACGAATATCGACGAGCAGCTTAACTAAGAAAATAATCCCCTCAGTCTTGATAACCGAGGGGATATTGAATACTGATGATTTTGTTTTTTAGTCTGTCTACTTGACAGGGAGCACTTCAGATTCCTGGCTGGCCTAAGAGAGCATACAAAGCGCTCATTCTCAATAAATTATTTTTTACTATCTACTATATTGTTTAACTATTTTACCGTCCTTTTTTGATATTAAAAAAGTAGCTATCGGCACAGATGCTTGATCAAAAAAGATTACTTTGTAGCATCGTATATGTTTACCTTCCTCAGTAACAGTATAAACTTCATTTGTTTCTACAAAATATTCTGTTTCTAAAACAGTATATTTCTCTTGAAATTCATTGAGGGCTATATCATTAGCTGTTTCTAGTGTGATGGTATTTGAACAACCTGCAAGTAAAATCGGAAATGCCAATAAGCAAAATAGAAGTCGCTGCATAAAATTAAACTCCATTAACAACTGACATACTGATATTTCCCCAATTGTTATAGTACATTTGATTGCGAGCATTTTCTAAACTGGTTGCTGCATTTTTGCTATACTGTAATCTCGAATAAGTACCATATGCTGTTGAAGTTAACCCTGCAAATAGAGATAATGCTCCACCATAATTGAGGACGATTGTAATCCACCCTGCCGGACCTGTTCCCCAACCAACTACTAGCAACACGAAAGAGGATAATGCCGAGGCCCAGCCTAATACCTCATAAAAAGTATTTGATTCCATATAATCAACTACATTTGTTTCGTAATCATCAATGTATGATCGAAAAGTATTGAAAGCAGAGGCGTTTTTGCTATCTCCTATAGTCGTACCTACATATTTAATGTACTTTTGACTTTGTGCAGACAAAGCTTGTGCTACAAAATTACCATTAGTGAACTCGTAGTTGTAGTAATTGTCATATGCGCCTGCTCTGTCTAATGCTTGAATCTTCATTTCATTTTTTAACTTATCAATTTTCATTTTCAAATCTAAAAATTGTTGCCTTGTAAAACCCTGAACTTGCTCATATTTCACATCTACTAACAATTTACTTTTTTCTTCAATATTCTTTTCTATTGCTAGAGCTTCAGTTGAGTTAATTTCAATGGGGCCGTTCTGTGATTTATCCCTAGTTCGATTTACTGAAATAGTTGTCAATTCATTTTTGTTAAATCTCAGTTCTCCTGTCTTCTGTTCTGCAAGCCCTGTCCGATAGTCATTAGAAAATTCTTGTTTTAATA